>NZ_CP080572.1:973124-1297498 GCF_023746595.1 Thermococcus argininiproducens
ATTTGAAGACTGGAAAAATTCTGATTGAAGATACAATGAGAGCAAGTTTTCTTATTAATATTGAGCATCTTCTTAAGGATTACGAACTCTTCCCCCTGAGTATAGTTACGAAAGAAATGAGAATATACAAGGATAATGAAGAAACAAAACTAATGAAAAAAGCTGCTCAAATAGCTGACGAAGTATTCTATGAAGTAATTAACATAGATTTAGAAGGTAAAACTGAAAAACAAGTAGCCCTAGAAATAGAGTTTTTACTTCGAGAACAGTCTGAGGACATAGCTTTTGATCCCATAGTTGCTGCAGGTGAGAACGCTGCAAATCCCCATCACACACCCAGTGAAAGGAAAATAAGGAGAGGAGATCTTGTAATCTTTGACTTTGGAGCAAAATACAAGGGTTATTGTTCCGATATAACACGAACTGTAGCGATTGGTGAAGTTAATGAAAAACTTAAGGAACTCCATGAAATCGTAAAAGAAGCCCAAGAAAGGGCCGTTCAAAGTATTTATAAGGGAATAATGGCTAAGGAGGTTGACAGCGCAGCGAGAGATTATATAACTAAAGGGGGTTATGGGGAGTATTTTATACACAGAACTGGGCATGGTCTTGGGTTGGAAGTGCATGAGGAACCCTACATAAATGCTACTAATGAAACTGTTCTTGAGGATGGCATGGTATTTACAATTGAACCTGGAATTTATCTTCCTGGGATAGGGGGCGTTAGAATAGAGGATGATGTTATTGTAAAGAAAAAGGGAAAGAGACTTACTAAAGCCGAGAGGGATTTAATAATACTTTAGGCCTCCAACATAGGCTTCTAGAACATTTATGCTCTTTAGCTCTTTTTCATTCACTTCAAATGGATCTTTATCAACCACAATAAAATCAGCAAACTTCCCGTTCTCTAAACTTCCAAATTCATTTTCAACATGCATTATATAGGCCGATCCATATGTATAAGCCTTCATGGCCTCCTCCACGCTTAGACATTCCTCTTTTGTATATTCATAAGTCTCGATTCCCTCAAATTTTCCTCTTGTCACTGCGGCATAAACACTCTCCCAAGGATTAATGGGTTCTATTGGGGAATCTGTTCCAAATCCAATGGGTATCCCTCTTTTGAGCATTTTTTTGAATGGGTATATCCATCCCGCTCTTTCTTTTCCAAGACGTTTGACGGCCCACCAATCGCTTATTATAAATCTGGGCTGAACTGAGGTGACAACTCCGAGTTCTCTCATTTTTTTCATTTGATCTTCTCTTAAAATAGAGGCATGCTCTATTCGGGGCCTTAAATCACTCTTGAACTCTTCATAGATTCTTAATATCATATCTGTGGCTTTGTCTCCTATAGCATGAATTGCCATCTGGAGGCCAAGTGCATGAGCCTCTTTGACTATTTTTCTAAGCTCTTCTTCACTTATATTTGGGTGTCCGTCTGTGGGGGCATCAGCATAAGGTTTTGAAAGCCATGCTGTCCTAGCCCCGAGGCTACCATCCGCAAGAACTTTTATTCCCATTATTTTAACCTTTTTACCTCCAGTTCCTCTCTTTAGACCAAGTTTTTTCATGGTTTTAAGGAGTGATGGGTTCAGATAGAGGAAAACTCTAATGGGTAGTTTTCCTTCACTATCAAGCTCTATGAGGGCTTTTAAACTTTTTTCGTTTACACTGACAAAACCAATGCTTGTGATCCCCTGAGATAAGGCAAACTTTACTCCTTTTTCAATGAAATGCTTATGATCTTCTACACTTAGAGTTTTGTTTACGATTTTCCTAACCTTCTCAAGGGCATTTTCTCTTACTATCCCCTTTTCGAGATCGACGTCTTCTTCCTCGTTTAGTTTTGTGATTTCTATGGCTTTAGTGTTCAAAACAGCTACATGGAAGCAGGTTCTATATAAGAGAACAGGTTTGTTTTGGATAATCTCATCTATATCTTTTCTAGTTGGATATCTTCCAAGTTTCTCCTGATCCCATCCAAAACCAAGAATCCAGCTTGTTTCCACTTTTGCACTATACTCTTTAAGTCTTTTTTTCAACTCTTCTATATTTTTTGCTTCTTTGAGGTTAAGCATTTGAAGAGACTGACCAAGGGCAGTTAGATGAATGTGGGAATCTATAAAACCAGGTAACACTGTTCTTCCCTTTAAGTCTATTATCTCTCCTTGGAGTTCTCTGGCAATTTTCATAGCTTTTTCACAGTTTCCCGTGTAGATTATCCTTTCATTAGCCACAACAAGTCCATTAACAATTTTCACTGGTTGAAAGGATATGTAAATTTTCCCATTTATGTATGCTCTGATCAAACTGTTCACCCATTATAGTTTTTAACTTTGCTTTATATTTTCTGTGCTATCAAAAAGTCCTTAAATGATAAAGTGTATCAAAAAACAGCCGATGAAGAACGGTTTCGGAACTGAGAATGTGATGATACCAGCTATCGCTGAGGCTTATATTTTCTTCTGAAAACCCCTATCCTTTAGAGCGAGGTAGGTCACCTTTATAAGTGCAACTTATTATCATAAACCCGGTGATGATAAATGTTCGGGAAGCTCAAGGAAAAGTTAAGCTCATTCGTTGATAAAGTTGCTCAAACAGAGATAAGTGAGAAAGATGTGGAAAATGCTTTATGGGACCTTGAACTAGAACTTCTAGAAGCAGATGTTGCCCTGGAAGTTGTAGATGAACTTAAAGAGAGAATAAAACAAAAACTTGTGGGACAAAAAGTTAAAATTGGCACTAATAAGAGAGAAATTGTTGAGAATGCTGTTAGGGACGCAGTCCTTGAGGTCTTAACCCCAGAAAAAAGAATAGATTTGTTGGAAATAATAAAATCAAAGAGAGAAAAGCCCTTTGTAGTAGTTTTTGTTGGATTTAATGGGAGTGGAAAGACAACAACTATAGCAAAGCTTGCAAACTGGCTTAAAAAACACGGACTTAGCGCGGTTATAGCAGCTAGTGATACTTTCAGAGCTGGTGCCATAGAGCAAGTGGAGGAACATGCGAAAAGGGTAGGTGTTAAGATAATAAAACATGGCTATAAATCTGACCCCGCTGCAGTCGCTTATGATGCTATAGAGCATGCAAAAGCAAGAGGAATTGATGTTGTCCTAATTGATACAGCCGGAAGAAATGAGCTTAACAGAAATTTAATGGACGAAATGAAGAAGATAGTGAGAGTTACTAAGCCAGATCTTGTCATGTTTGTTGGAGATGCGTTGGCTGGAAATGCAATAATAGAGCAGGCAAGACAGTTTAACGATGCTGTTAAAATTGATGGAGTTGTCTTGACTAAATTAGATGCAGACGCAAGAGGAGGAGCAGCATTAAGTATAAGTCATAGTATAGGTGCCCCAATACTTTTTGTAGGTGTTGGCCAGGGTTACGATGACTTAATGCCTTTTGATGAGAAGTGGATGCTTGAACGGTTATTTGGTGAGTGAAATGGAATTCTTTTTGTTTTTTAAGACTTTCCTCTCTACCTTTGTGACTTTTTTGCAGTTATTAGAATGATGTGGCGATTCTAGCTTCAATGACCGTACAACTTATGATTAACGGGATTAGAGGAGTATTTGGCATTTAATCTCCATAAACTTTTTAAATTTTTTAGGTAAACCTAATTGAGGGTGGAACATTGATAATAGCTGAAAATCTGAACATTTACTATGATAGTTATAAAGCAATTGAAGACGTGACATTTGAGTTAAATACTGGTGAGACTCTTCTTTTGCTGGGACCGAATGGTGCTGGAAAAACCACTCTTTTAAGGACAATTGCTGGGCTCCATGAGGAGTACAAAGGAAAACTCCTGGTATTTGGAAAACCTCCGGTTAAAGCTAGAGATGTTATCTCTTATGTCCCTCAAAGTCATTCTTTAAATGAGCGCGTGCCCCTAAAGGCTATCGAAGTAGTTGCTATGGGTGCACTCTATAAGAAAGGTCTGGTTCATTTTAGCATCCCTAAAGAAATATTGAAAGAATCAGAAAAGGCACTAGAATTTGTGGGTCTTAGGAGAATACGGGACAAACGATTTGCAGAACTTAGTGGAGGACAAAAACAGAGGGTTTTACTTGCAAGAGCACTTGTATCAAAGCCTAAATTACTCTTGCTAGATGAGCCTCTATCAGCTCTTGATCCTAGCGCGAGAGTTGAGGTTGTTTCTGTTATAGCAAAAATAAAACATGAGACAGGCATTACAGTACTCATAACCACTCATGATCCAAACCCTCTAACGGAGATTGGTGATAAAATAATGCTCATTAACAGACGTCTCATAGCCTTTGGAACTCCCGAAGATGTCCTTAAAGACGAGATAATCACAAAAGTATATGGTCCTCTTTCTAAAGCTGTTAAAGTTGGCGAGAGAATGTACTGTTTTATAGGTGATGTACACTTACATAGGAGGGAGGAAAAGTGATCTCCGAGTATCTACTTAGGGCTCTTTTGGGAGGTATGATGGTTAGCGTATTGTTAGGGATGCTTAGCCCCTTAATAAATATGAAAGGTCTGGCGTTTTTAACTCATGCTATCTTTCATTCTTTACTCTTTGGTGCGGTTCTAGGTATGATACTTGGATTATTTTTTGAAAACCTTTCTCTAATCCTTTGGATGGCATTAATAGTTACAATTCTTGTAGTAATCTTGGTGGCATTCCTTGAAGATAGGGGGTTTGGGAGTGATACAGCAATAGGGATAATAGCTAGCTTTATAGCAGGTTTTACGGTCTTAGGTTTCGGAATTTTGTATAAAGTTATGGCACTCAAACCTTACTTTGCATTTTCTCAAAGTATAGTCTCTTATCTTACTGGTGAACTTTTCCTAATTACCCTCAATGACCTCTTCTTCTTGATCTTGGGTGGTGTAGTAATATTCTTTGTCATGCTGTCATTTTATAGGGACTTTCTGTTTGTGAGCTTTGATGCCGAAGGGCTTGAGAGTTACTCTGGTAATGCAAGGTTTTATCTTACCCTTCTCTATGTGGTGGTGGGGGCTACGGGAGCATTGATAGTTAGAACTGTGGGATTGATAACCCTTCAAGTTATCGCAGTTTTACCCGGTGCAATAGCATTAATGTTGAGTAATGATCTTAGAAAGATCTTAGGAGTTAGTTTGGGCTTAACTCTCTCGGTTCAGGTACTTTCTATAATATTGGCATATTTTACTGATATTCCACCGAGTGGAATAGCCACTATAATACTTGGTTTGGTTTATGGAACTTTAGTTTTAAGGAGGTAGAAAAAATGAAACTTGGGGGCATAGATGAAGCTGGAAGGGGGCCTGTTGTAGGACCACTTGTAATAGCGGCTATAGTTGTAGATGAGTCAAAACTCTCTAAGCTTGAAACTTTAGGAGTTAAAGATTCGAAAAAACTGAGTCCTAAGAAGAGAGAAGAACTTTTTAAGGAAATAATCACACTTGTTGACGATTATTTTATTTTAGAGATTTCTCCTGAGGAGATAGATAATAGAGAAGGTACTATGAATGAATTTGAGGTTGAAAACTTTATCAAGGCATTAAATTCACTCAATCTCAAACCCGACGTCCTTTATATAGATGCTGCCGATGTAAAGGAGGAACGTTTTGGAGAGGTAATTGGGAAGAGACTATCATTTTCTCCCAAGATAGTAGCAGAGCATAAAGCAGATTCTAAGTACATCCCAGTAGCAGCAGCTTCAATCCTTGCGAAAGTTACGAGAGACAGAGCAATAGAGAAACTCAAGGAAATTTATGGGGAAATAGGATCTGGTTATCCTAGTGACCCAATTACAAGACGATTTCTAGAGGAATATTATAGGAAGCATGGTGTTTTTCCGCCCATAGTAAGGAAAAGCTGGAAAACCTTGGAAAAAATCGAAGAAAAACTAAAAAATAAAGAAGCGCAATCTACTATTTTAGATTTCTTAAAAAGGTCTTAAACTTCTGGATTTTTTCCCATATCCATAAGAGAATTCCTTTTATCCATTTCCAATACATTTGGAGCGAATTCTTGAAGTATTCCCATTTTATTATGTCATATGCCATTACTCCCAACGTTACGGCTCCAGGAGGAACTAGGGGGGTTGCATAGAAACTAAACTGGGTCTTACCTCCAAGGATCCACTGGAGTGCATAGAAGGCTATTGTGCTCCAGAAGATTCCGAAAGGAATTAGGAGTTTTCTCCTTTTCATAGCAGCGTAAGGAATTGCAAAGATAAATACGACCATTGAGAGCATTAAAATGGGATCAGTGGCTGCAAATATGTCGGGATTGTAATGAAAGGCAAAAGGTTTGAGGCTTATGAACCATTCCCAGAAGGGTGAATTTGCAGGATGATCACCTTTGTAACTTAAGTGCCATCCAAAGCTTCCGATAAATTCTGAAAGCCATGGGAAGAAGCCTATTGCCATAATTATTGGGAGTTGTGGGAGCAGGAAAGCAATTGCAGGTAAGACTATTATAGAAATCACGGTTTTTTTGAGCTTTTTTTTCTCTTTTAGTGTTTTTATAACCAGCACTGGATAAGGAAATACTCCATTGAGTTTTGTGGAAGCTGCAAGCCCGATTGAGGTCCCACTTAAACTGTACCTATCGAGAATTAAAAAATACATAAAAACAGTAGTGAAAAATGCTACGTGAATATCAAGCATGGCAGCAAGAGAAGTCGCATATAGCAAAGGATCAAATGCAGAAAATACTAAGGCTATGAAAGCTGCTAAATAACTTTTCACGATTTTATATGTTACTAAAAAGACGATAAGATTTATGATGGCATGTTCTATAAGTCCAGGGAGACGCCAAAAAATAGGTTTATCCTCTATGAGCATCCCTAGCATTATAATGTCTTTTCCAAGAAACGGATGTTCGGTGTTAAGATAGTTTTGGATGTTCTCTTTATCAGGATATCGAAAGCCTTTTACAATTTCAATCCCTTCTATCTTTTTGACTTCCTCTATAAATTCATCAATGTTTTCTTGAGGAATCTCATAGTAAACTCCAGGGAAGTTGGCATATGGTTTATAGTACGTATAGTTGTATTTCTTGGCTATCACTTCTATTTTAAATTTAATTTCATCGAAATTAGATGTCTGAGTTTTGTTTAATGGTGTAAATTCAAGTTTTATCCCTATTTTAGAGAGAAGAGGAGGGGTTTGGAAAGCAACGTTTCTCGTATATGGCCTTGTGAATTCAAATCCAAATGCACTCACCTTCACATATCCTTTGATTATTGTACCCTTGGAGATGATATTTATGCCCTCTGAATTTGTTGTCTCATTTAGATAATGAAGTTCAAAGCCAAGTTTGTGGAGAACGTTTCTAGCAGCTGGGATATACCACACTTCGTCTCCAATATAATCATAAAGTTCTGAACTTGAGGCTTTTTCATATGAATACCAAAAGGTTCCAAGTATTATCAAAGCAACCAATGCAACGTAGACTTTTTTCTTAAGTTCCCTCATCTCCATCCCACTAGATTTAATCCAACTCTCTTTAAACCCTTTCGCACAAATCTTTAAAAATTCCGAAAATAGGAAGAATAATGAGGTAGCATGGAGGAATATATCAAAGAAGTTGTTGAGATGATAAAACAAGGGTTTGATGAGAAAAAAATAAGGGCGAGACTCCCGAGAGATTGTGCCGATGAGATAATTGAAATAGCAAGGGCTAGAATAAGAGCAAAAAACAAATTCTCAAGAACAGATCTGTGGATGGACTTAGATGGGCTTAGATATGCTACCCACGAGATCGTTGCAGAATACAGGGCTAAAAGAGTAAAACCAGAGAGCATAGCAGATGTAAGCTGTGGGGTAGGAATTCAGCTCATCTTCTTTGCAAAATATGCTGATAAAGCATATGCCATTGATATAGATAGGAAGAAGCTTTTCTATGCGATGAAAAATGCTGAGAAATACGATGTTAGAGATAAAATCACTTTCATCCATGGGAATAGCTTGAAGGAAGAAATTGTTAACCAGGTAGAGGCAGATATCATCTTCTCTGATCCTGCCAGGCCGCCAAAAATGCCTGAGAGGAAGCTTGAAGACCTTTTACCTAGTCCTCTTGAGGTTTATGAAGCATATAAACATAAAACAGATGCTTTCATCTTTGACCTTCCTCCTCAGATAAGAAGGGAGAAGATTCCATGGAACGGTGAATTTGAATACATAGATCTTTATGGTGCACTTAATAGACTAACCTTCTACTTTGAACCCCTAGCAAAAGCAGAACGTTCAGCAGTTATATTGCCTCGAGGTATTAGGCTAGAGAGCAATCCAAATCTAGAAGACATTGTAAAATGGAGTAGGGAAGTGAGAGAGTATTTATATGAAATTCCTCAGAGCATTAATTATGCAGAGTTAATAAATGAGCTTTTTCACATAGTTAATGGTAATCTCTGGATGTTCATGAGGGAGAAAAGGCGAGTATTAGCTACAAGTGACGAAGAAATAAAGAGTGATTACTTCAAAAGACACTACGTGGTTCAAAGTGTTCTGGAGTTTCATCCAGTAAAAATTAATGAGTTTCTAAAAAGAGAGGGATATGGGAGGGCTACTCTTAAAATCTCCATACCCGATACTGAATACTGGAAAGTTAGAAGAAGAATAGAGCAAGGATTAAGAGGGGATAAAAGAGCATATTTATTCAAATTCAATGATAAGGCAATAATCGCTGAATCTATTGATTAGCTCTCCTCTTTTTTGGCCGAGATCTCGATTATCTTCATTCTTTGTATTCTCTTTGAACCTATTCTAAGGGCCTTGAAGTAGTCTATGTGTTCATTAGGTAGGAATTGGTCTAGTTTCGTGGATTTGAGCCTCTTTTTTCGAGGTTTATTGTTTAATGAATTTTCTTTGCTGATTTTAATATCTCCTTTAATGAATTCATCAAGGGTTCTGTTCATTTACCCACCCAAACTAATACCATTACAAACAAATATATAGATTTTTTGGAAATGTTCCAATTATTCTTGAAGGACAGGTTGTCATAATCTCTAATTTCCATACCCTTAAAAGGGATAGAAATTGTTTTGAACTATTCTAACTGAAAAACAAATTTTTGGCTCGAATCTAGATTGGATGTAGCAAAGGTTTTAGGGAAACCTTTTAATCTATTCTAGAATATTACGATTTACAGTGCAAATGAGGGGGCAGTGAAATGTGTGGAATAATAGGATACATTGGAGAGAGGGAAGCTGCTGAAATTCTTGTTGATGGTCTTAAACGACTTGAATATAGAGGATATGATTCAGTTGGTGTAGTAACAGAAGATGGGAGGCTTTTTATCAAAAAAGGAGCGGGCAAAATAAACGAACTTAAGGAGAAATTGGGCCTTGCTCAACTTCCAGGGAAGAGAGGTATTGGACATACAAGATGGGCCACTCATGGTATTCCCAATGATGTTAATGCTCATCCTCACACTGATTGCACAGGTAAGATAGCGGTCGTTCATAATGGAATAATTGAAAATTATATTGAACTCAGGGAAGAACTTGAAAGGAGGGGCCATAAGTTTAAGAGTGATACTGATACTGAAATTATTGCTCATTTAATTGAAGAGGAACTAGCAAGATCAAAATCCTTTGAAATGGCATTGAGAAAGGCCCTTTTGAGACTCAAGGGGTCTTTTGCTCTGGGTATTATTTATACGGAGGATCGGGATCATTTATATTTTGTTAGAAATGAAAGCCCCCTCGTTCTTGGAATAGGGAATAATGAAATGTTTGCAGCATCCGATATTCCTGCTTTTCTCCCCTATACAAATAAAGTAGTATTCTTAGATGATGGGGAGTATGCAATTGTGGATAAGGATTCTTTTGTGGTGAAAGACCTAGAGACAGGAAATATAAGGGATAAAAAAATCCATGAGATTAACTGGACCCTTGAGATGGCAGAGAAGCAGGGTTATGCCCATTTCATGCTTAAAGAGATCCATGAGCAAGCGAGAGCGGTAAAAGATGCGATACATGGAAACCTTGAAATAATAAATAAAGTGGCAGAAGAGATAGCAAAGTACGAGAAGATATTTGTAGTGGCAATGGGGACGTCGTACCATGCAGGAATTGCCGCTAAATACCTGCTTCAGCGTTTAGCGAATAAAACAGTCTTGGTAGAGGAATCAAGCGAATTTAGATATGAATTTGAAGATATAGTGGATGAAAACTCCCTTGTGATAGCCATAACTCAAAGTGGGGAAACTGCCGATACGTTAGCGGCGATAAGGCTTGCTAAGAAAAATGGCGCAAAAGTTTTGAGTATTGTAAATGTTGTTGGAAGTATGGCAACTCGGCTAAGTGATCTTGTTCTTTATACCCATGCAGGCCCGGAAATAGGGGTTGCTGCTACTAAAACTTATACAACACAGCTTACGGTTTTAATGATGCTTGCAATAGCACTGGCTAAAAAACTGAACACGGTAGATAGGAAATACCTCATGAACCTTGAAAAACAGCTTCAAGAACTTCCAAAATATGTGGAAGTAGTTTTAGGCTATGAGAATAAGATAAAGACTCTAGCAGAGCAGTTAGTGATAAAAAGAGACTTCTTCTATATTGGAAGGGGTCCTAGTGTAGCAACAGCCCTTGAGGGTGCTTTAAAACTTAAAGAAATTAGTTATATTCATGCAGAAGGGCTTTCTGCGGGTGAACTCAAGCATGGGCCATTGGCTCTGATCGAAGATGGTGTTCCAGTAGTTGCAATTGCTCCGACTGGAAAGACGTTTGAGAAAATGATCTCTAATATACAAGAAGTTAATGCAAGAAAAGGTTTTGTGATAACTCTTGGAGATAATGAGGAACTCAAGAAAGTGAGCCAAGTGTTTCTAAAGATGCCAAAAATAGATGAACTTTTAAGTCCTATTGTATATATAGTACCACTACAGTTGCTAGCTTATCATTTAGCGATACTTAGGGGTAATGATCCGGATAAACCTAGAAATTTGGCGAAGTCTGTTACTGTTGAGTGAGGTGATCTAGAATGGTGGAAACGAAATTTAAGGAAAAATCTAAAGGAGGAGAAAAATCTTCCTCACCTTTTAATTTCTCAAAAGTTAGAGTGTATTTATTTCCCATACTGGTGGTTATTATTGGAATTATCGGTTACAAAATTAGGGCTGCAACAGGCCAGACTAAGTACTTCATAGATCCAGACACTTTCTATCATTTTGAGATTTACAAGCTTGCAATTCAAGAGTGGATTCCTAAGTACTACTCATTGTCTGATGCACCATTTGGGGCAGTTGTAAAGGAGCCATTGGGCTTATATATAATTCCAGCAATACTCTATAAAATGTTCTCTGCTTTTGGAGTTAATGAGATTGGGGTCTTTAAGATGTGGCCACCTCTTGTTGGGTTCTTCAGTATAATCGGAGTTTATCTGCTTGGAAAGAAACTTCATTCTGAGTGGGCTGGCCTTTGGGCAGCCTTAGCTATGATGTTTTCAGTGGCTCATTGGACGAGAACGTTTTCAGGAAATGCTAGGGGAGACGGTCCATTCTTAATGTTCTTTATTTTTTCTGTTTTGTTTATGTTTTACTATCTTGAGTCTATTGATCTCAAGAAAAAATCCTTGTTCGGAGTTCTCTTTGTACTCTCCGGGGTACTAATGCTCACAGTATGGAACGGTTCGCCGTTTGGTCTTATGGTGTTACTAGGTTTTGCAAGTCTTTATGTCGTGACAATGTTTATCTTTGGAAAAATTGAAGATGTAAAGAAGTTTGCTAGGGATTTTTATCCCGCTTATCTAGCGATCCTTCTCTTGGGCTATGCATTAACGTTCAATGGTATTGTTAGAGTAGGAGGGCATATAAAATTCGCGTTTGAGGTTTTCCTTGGACTAACCCTGCTTACGACACTTATGCTTTATGGAGGAAGGTATCTCAACTACTCAGACAAAACTCACAGATTTGGCGTTGTGGTTGTTGTCATACTGTTGGGTATCACCGGGGCCTATCTTTACGTTGGCCCGAAGCTTTTTTCATTGATGAGCGGTGCATATCAATCAACTCAAGTTTATGAGACTGTACAAGAGCTAGCAAAAACTACATGGGATGATGTGAAGAGGTATTATTCAGTTAAGGGCACTGATGGGTTAATCTTTTTACTTTCTCTCATTGGGGCTGCGATAGTAGGATTTAAATTCCTCAAGGGCATGTTTAGCGAAAATAAAGTGAAGAGTGAGAGTCTCTTTCTGGTAGTGTTCTACGGACTTTCAATTTATCTCATGTGGACTGCTGTAAGATTTCTTTTCCTCGCTTCAGGTGCAGTATTACTTGCTTTCGGTATATTAGTTGGCGAACTTTTTAAGATTGTAGAATCTATGCAGGAGAAAACTTCCACAAAAGCTCTCTATGCGGTATTACTAATACTCCTCTTTATACCAATTCCAATTGTTGGAGCGAATACAACTTACAAGTCGGCTAGTGCTAGCAGAGATGCAGTAACCCCAAGTTGGGAGGAAACTCTCAAATGGCTTAGAGAAAATACACATGAATACGACACTGCAACCTCATGGTGGGATTATGGATACTGGATTGAAAGCTCTTTGTTGGGTAATAGAAGGGCAAGTGCAGATGGAGGTCATGCGAGGGATAGGGACTATATAATAGCCCGTTTCCTTGCAAATGATGGGAATCAGAGTGAAGTGGACTTTGAAAGCTGGCAACTTAATTATTTTATTGTGTGGATACAAGACTGGGCTAAGTTCAATGCTATCAGTTACTTAGGAGGAGCCATATCAAGAACAGAGAGAGATAGGTCCGGAATGGTTCTTCCGTTTAATCAGAAGATTGGGGAGAAGGCATATTATAGTCCCTACGGTATTCAATTCCAGATAATCGAACAGGAAGGAAAGAAATTAGGAATAATAGTAGCCGGTAACCAACAAGGAGAACCTGTTCAAACAGTAGATCTGCAAACTGGTGAGGTTATACCTGGAAAAGGCAACTTCCCATACGTTGTTTATGTCTTCCCAAATTATGCCGTTGCGGTTTATCATAAGGTTGCCACAAGTAATTTCATAAAATTGGCTTTTGGAGTCCCTATTAGTACTGAAGCAGGATTTACTGGAAAGCTACGCTCGAACTTTAGAGTTGTGAAGAGTACGGGAGATGTAGCAACATATGAATTTGTTCCATTTGGGGTTTATAGGATTGAAATCTATGAAAACAATACTTGGAAATCAGTTTCGAAGCTAAGCCCAGGAGAATATAAAGCCCGACTTTACATATCTGCATTTGGAAGAGATATAAAAGATGCGACAATAAAACTCAGGGCATATAATGGGGATGAGCTTGTGAGTGAACAAGTAATAGCTCAGAATGTCAACGTTAACCATCTTAATGAGATCCCATTAGAAGTTGAATTAAAACTACCAAATGCTACGAGATACCAGTTAGTTCTTATACAGAAAGGTCCAGTTGGAGTTCTTACTGAAGCCCCTAAAGTAGACGGCAAAATAACGAATCCAATAAGGGTTTTTGGAGATGGTCAGAGTGGAGAACTCGAAGTAAAGGCAGGGTTCAGAAAAGATTATTCAAATCTTGGGCTTTATCTTAGGGCAACAGTAATCTATCTTGTTAGAACTAGGGGAGAAAGCAATGATGATCCAAAAGCAGCATTTGAGCCGCATATGGACATTATACACTATGAGAAAGTTGCTGAGGGATTAAGCACAGAGAACAGAGAGGTTTATTTCAAAGGAGAAGCTAACTTCCCAGTCGTTATCCAACCATACATAGAGAAGCTTAAAGAAAAATATGGGGATAGAGTAGAGGTTAGAGGAATAAGAGTAGAACCTGTGTTTATAGCTGAGAAAGAGTATGTGATATATGAGGGTTGACTCTTTTCTTTTGCCTTTTCTAATTCTCCTTCTTAAAAGAAAGGAAAGATTTAAAAAGCAAGCATCCTTCCCTAACTTGATGACTCGATGAACGATGAAGTTTGGAGGGATGTGAAATGGCAAAGCCAAGTTACGTAAAGTTTGAAGTTCCAAAAGAGCTTGCTGAGAAGGCTCTTGAAGCAGTTGAGGTTGCAAGAGACACCGGAAGGGTTAGGAAAGGTACAAACGAGACAACAAAGGCTGTTGAGAGGGGCCAGGCTAAACTTGTAGTAATAGCTGAAGATGTTGACCCCGAAGAGATTGTGGCTCACTTACCACCCCTCTGTGAGGAGAAAGAGATACCCTATATTTATGTTCCAAGTAAGAAGGAGCTTGGAGCTGCTGCAGGTATTGAAGTTCCATCTGCAAGTGTTGCTATAATCGAGCCTGGTAAGGCTCGTGAACTTGTTGAAGAAATCGCAATGAAAGTTAGGGAGCTCGCTAAGTGAGCTCCCTTTTCCTCACTCTCATTAAATTGAGCGAGTTTTTATATTTACAATCATTAGAGGTGTGAGAAATGTCAGACGAGGGATACCCGGCAGAGGTTATTGAGATTGTAGGAAGAACAGGGGTTACTGGAGAGGTTACTCAAGTAAAGGTTCGTGTTCTTGAAGGTATGGACAAGGGGAGAGTTATCAGAAGAAACGTCAAAGGCCCAGTTAGGATTGGAGATATAGTTATCCTCAGAGAGACTGAAAGAGAAGCCAGAGAAATTAAGGCAAGAAGGTGATGTAAATGGCAAGGTGGAACGTTTGCTCGTACTGTGGAAAGGAATTCGAGCCTGGAACAGGAAAAATGTATGTTAGAAACGATGGAAGAGTATACTTCTTCTGTTCGAGGAAGTGCGAAAAGTACTTCTTTATGGGCAGAAACCCAAGAAAACTCAAATGGACAAAGGCATTTGAAGAGGCAAAACTTCAAAGAGCAAAGAAGAAGTGATCTTTCTTAATTTTTCTTCTTAATTTTGAATTGATGATGTATTTAGAAAAATATAAAAAAGCTTACTCAGCGAAAGTGAGTATTTTGAGATTTATTGGCCTTCTAACAACGTTACTTTTCCTGGCGCCTACTAAATATTTAACACCTTTCTCACTAACTACATCAATAAGCCGCTGAGTTATTATTCCATTGAAAATTATTGCATATACATTTTCTTTATCGTTCAATGAACTTGAAAGGTCTCTTACTGGTATTTCTGCAATGATATTTTTATTTTCATCTAGTAAGATTGCCTTTGAGTCCTTTTTCACTTCCTCAACCCACTGGTTAAATTTATCAATTTCTGGAGGTTTTGATATTTTTATTGGTTTTATAAATCTCTCTTCTCTCTTTTCCTCCCTTTCAGGGGCTCGAATCTCGACTTTTGGAGCTTCTGAGTGAATTTCTGTAGGCACTTCAGGTTTATTTTCAACTGGAGCTTCTATTTTTTCAACGGGAGCAACCTTTTGCTGTTCCCTCTCTTTTACGAGTTCGTAAAAGCTTTTACCCTTTGCAAATAGTTCATTGATCACTTGTTCTGCTGGAACTTTGCTCCTTAAGGATTTAATTATCTCCTTCTTGGTTAGCTCTTCAACTTCTTTTCCTTCTGGGGCCCTAGCGACGTAGTCAATATCTGCCACTTGAAGAAGTTCTTTGAGTATTAGTTCCCCACCTCTATCTCCATCAGTAAAAGCTGTAACAATCCTTTCTTTGCTGAGTCGTATTATAGTTTCTGGAATTGAAGTACCTTCAACGGCTATAGCGTTCTTTATCCCATGTTTGAGGAGGTTAAGCACATCGGCTCTTCCTTCAACAACAATTATTGAATCTGAGAATGGTACATGAGGTCCTGCAGGGAGTTTTTCTGAACCATATTCAATGAGTTCCTTAGCCCGTACCTCTTTTTTGACCTCTTCAGTAATCTCTTGAGTCTCTGGGATTTCCTCTTCCATAAGAGTCTCCAGAATCTCTTTGGCTCTTTCGATAATGTACTTTCTCTTTGTTGCTCTAACATCTTCAATTCTCATTACTTTGATTCTAGCCTCTGATGGTCCTATTCTGTCTATAGTTTCTAAGGCAGCTGCTAAAATCGCAGTTTCTACTCTATCTAGACTGGAGGGAATTGTTATACTTCCATAACTTTTTCCAGCTCTCGTATGAACATCAACTTTTATTCTTCCAATTCTTCCAGTTTTTTGCAGTTCTCTTAGATCCAAATCATCCCCGAGTAAGCCTTCAGTTTGTCCAAAAATAGCACCAACAACATCTGGTCGTTCGACAATCCCACTTGCTTCAAATTCTGCGTGGATTACATACTTTGTTGTTCCAAAATCATCCTTCGCAGCCATGCTATCACCTTCTATCTCCTTCTTTTTTAACATTCTTTGCTTATCAAGCAAAATCTGCTGGATTGTAGTCTTCTTTCTCTTCAATCCATACCCCTCCTGTTGGGGGTCAGAAACGGAGATTTTCAGCCCGTAAATATAGGCCATATAGGTCTTCAATACCTTTAATGTATTTTTTTGCTATTTTTTTGAACTCTTTTCTTGTTTCGACATCGACTCTACATTTGTACCCTTCTAAATATTGAGCTAATTTCTTTGCCAGTTCTTCACCCTTTCTGTCAAAGTCCGTTAATATCATTATATCATGATAATGAGAGGCTGTTAGTGCAATCTCCGCTAATGGCAAGCGGGAAAGTTTAATTATCTCCGTTTCGACCCCCAATTTTCGTAAAGCCACCTCGTCTCGCATTCCTTCTACCAGGATAACACCATCAAACTCTCGCAATTTATCTATAAGTTGTTTGAGTCTTTTATAATTTTCGGCGTTCATTTTGCCGTCATGAGGAGTGAGAGACAAAGGTATTATAAAGTTTTGGGAAACATTTGTGGTAAATCCCAATCACTTTGCTCAAAATTTTACTGTCTTTAATGAATTGTATGTAAAAAATCAATTACACTTCTCATAGTGTATTTTTAATAATATTAAGAGTAGCAGAATTGCATAATCATACATTCTAAATAAAATTGTTATGTAGAAAAAGAGCAACTAACAGTGATAAGAAAAATTTATATAGATCGTCGACTTTTTTATAAAAAGAAGAGGTGGTTAAAATGGTAAAAGAAAAAATTGTAGAACTTCTACAGGAACACTTCGAGTTGAATTTATATGAGGCCAGAGCGTACGTTGCTTTGGTAGGCTTTGGAATCCTTACACCTGCAGAGCTGGCTAGTGTTTCAGAAGTCCCAGCTCCTAGAACATATGATGTGCTAAGAAGCTTGGAAAAGAAGGGATTTGCGCTAAGCCAGCCTGGAAAGGCCAATAAATATAGGCCTGTACATCCTAAGAACATTCTGGAGAAATTTATAGAGGACTGGCAAGAGAGGGTTAAAGAAGAACTTGAAGCAAAGAAAAAGGCAAAAGAGGAACTTATAGAGCTAATGACACCTCTAATAGAAACTGAAATTCCAAAATATGGTGTTGAAAGAGTTTGGGTGGTAAGAGGAATTAGAAATTCAACTTTAAAGACACAAGAAATGTTAGAAGAAGTTGAGAAAGAAATACTACTCGCTGATAATGGATATGTTGCGGCAAATCTTGATAAAGAGATAGTTGCCGCGGTGGATAAGGGAGTTAAAGCAAAATTGCTTGTCTTAAAGCAACTACTTCCTAGACTTGAAACTTCAAAAATCATGGATTATTATAAAGACGGAAAACTGGAACTTAGAGTTCTTGATAAGATAGAGCTTCCAATGTTGATTTGTGATGAAGAAGTCTTTTTCGCTTTAGAAGATCTAGCCGCTAGATACTTTAATTATGAGACCCAAGTGTGGATTAAAGACTTCAGAATAGTCGAACTATTCAAGGACAAATTCAATGAATACTGGGAAAAAGCAGAGAAAGCTTAGATATACTTGAATTTCTCTTCAGCTTTATCCCTTTCTTTAGCTTTCCAAACCAATTTTCATTCTTCTCGAGACTTTCTATCTTCCCTTGGCCCAAAAGTCTCAATAGAAGTCTTTTTACTTGGGGAATGTCCATCCCTGTTCTATTTGCAATCTCCTCAACTGTTGCTTCTTCATTTTTTAGAATTTCTAAGATTTTCATAAGCTTCACTTTCTTCCCTCCATTCTCTTGTATTTTTCTAGCAGTGTGATTATCATGTCCATAACTTCTAAGTATTTTCTTAACTCATTAACATCATTGGGAAGGGTGTTTGCTAACATGTTCAGTTTCTGTATCAGATTTTCCTCAACACTTTTTAATTCGACTTCTCCATGCTTTTTCCTCTGCTCACAAACAGGGCAGAATACCTTCCCATTTAGTTCAAATAGTGGGGAGCCACATCTGGGGCAGTGTTTATCAAGCATCTTTGCTCCTGAAAGTAAGAGAGGTGTTATTATTTCTCTAATTTCCTTATCACTGAGTACCATCTTCCTCCCCCATAAGAGTTGTATAAAGTTCAATTAGGGCTTTCTTTCCTAGTTTAGATCTCTTTATTCTGTCTGAAACCTCAGCAATATCGCATGCAATTATTTTGAAATTCTTTTTAATCTCTTCTATAATATCAATCAATTCATCTAATGTTAGTTCTCCATGTTGGAACCTAGCGAGTTTGTATTCTGGTTTTAAAACATCCATATCAACGGTTAGGTATATTTCGTCTCCTAGGTATTTTTTCATATCTTTGATGATTTCTTTGAGAGGGGAAGTTCTTAAACTTTTATATGCTCTCCATGTCCCTCTTACACGTCTGCTCCTTGGGAGAGCTGGAAATATCCTAACTCGCCGTGTCCATAAGCTTGTCCCCTCAGTTGTGGGAATCATTAACACTGGCCCAACTATACTTGCCCTATCAATTAGTCGCTCTTCTAAGCTATAAGCAAGCCATGAGCCATGGTCAAGGTAGTCATGCATTAAGTCAGTATGAGCATCGACACTTATCAATGCTCGTGGTTTAACACGTTTAATTATTCCATAAGTGGCTAAGTGATCTCCTACTATGTAGCATTTGTCGAACGGCAGTCTATCGGCTAAGAGTTCAACATTACTTGATTCGACCACCATGAAATCTTGTATTATCTTATTTTTTCTAAGTAATTCAAGGGCATATATGACTCCATCTCTATTTGGTTTTTCTCCAAAAGGAATGAAAGTGACCATATTTCTCACGTGAGGCTATTTTGGGCTTATTATTTTTAAATTTATGGGAGAGAGTGATTAATGGTGAAGGGGTTAAAGTTAAAAGTAACCCTCTTGATGTTAAGTTTGAGGATCATTGGGGAGGTACGTTAAGATGATCTTACAAGTGGCACTTGACTTAACGGATATAGAACAAGCTATTTCTATAGCAGAAAAAGCAGCTCGTGGTGGGGCTCATTGGCTCGAGGTTGGAACACCACTCATAAAGAAGGAAGGCATGAGAGCAGTAGAACTCATGAAAAGAAGGTTCCCTGATAGAAAAATAGTAGCTGACCTGAAGACTATGGATACAGGGGCACTTGAAGTAGAAATGGCGGCTAGACATGGGGCAGATGTCGTCTCGATACTTGGAGTTGCTGACAACAAAACCATAAAAGACGCAGTTACCGTAGGTAGAAAGTATGGAATAAAGGTAATGGTGGACTTAATCGGAGTTAAGGACAAGGTAGAAAGGGCAAAAGAACTTGAAAAGATGGGAGTTCACTATATTCTTGTTCATACAGGAATAGATGAACAAGCTCAAGGAAAAGATCCACTTGAAGATCTAGAAAAAGTTGTAAAGGCAGTAAAAGTCCCGGTTGCTGTGGCCGGCGGGTTAAATTTAGAGACAATCCCTACGGTTATAGAAGCCGGTGCTACCATTATCATAGTTGGAGGAGCAATAACAAAGACGAAAGATCCTGAAGGTATTACCAAGAAGATACTTGACCTCTTCTGGGGTGAATACATGCAAACGATTAGAAAGGCGATTCACGATATCACAGACCATATCGACATGGTAGCTGATTCTTTAAAACTGGATCAAGTCAGGGGAATGGTAGATGCAATGATTGGGGCAAATAAAATATTTATTTATGGCGCTGGGAGAAGTGGTCTAGTAGGAAAAGCCTTTGCAATGAGGTTAATGCACCTTGACTTTGACGTTTATGTTGTAGGTGAAACAATAACTCCTGCGTTTGGTGAAGGAGATCTCCTTATAGCAATCAGTGGGAGTGGTGAAACCAGAACTATAGTAGATGCAGCAGAGATTGCTAAAAAACAAGGGGGAAAAGTTGTAGCAATAACATCATATAAGGATTCAACTCTTGGAAAGCTTTCTGATGTGGTTGTGGAAATACCAGGAAGGACAAAAGCAGATATCCCCACTGACTACATTGCTAGGCAAATGCTCACAGAGTATAAGTGGATAGCCCCAATGGGAACACTTTTTGAAGATTCAACAATGCTGTTTTTAGATGGGATAATAGCCCTATTGATGGCCACTTTCCAAAAGACAGAAAAGGATATGAAGAGAAAACATGCTACATTAGAGTGATTCGTATGCCTTCATTTCCTCATATTTTTATTGGGATCGGGAACAATGGTAATAGAGTTGTCCAAAATATTGGAATAGAAGAAGTTCTAAAGTTCTCCATAAACCCCTCTTATTATTTATTGGGGAAATCCTCATTCAAGAAGAAAATCAGGAAGACCTTCTGGGACATTCCAGATAATGCAGTTCTATGGATTGTGTTAGAAAATAAGCCAATAAATATTGAGATATTAGAGATTATTCTTGATTATCTGCCTAAAAATCCATTAAAACTTGCGTACATCTTGACCCCTCAAAAAGAGCTGGTACATGAAAAGAAACCGTGGTGGGCCCAGGAATTCGATACAGTATTCTATGATTCTCTATGGGAATTCTTACATGATTACACAGATGTTTCACTAGAAACGGCCTTTCAAATGGCAGCAAAAAATATTGGACTTATGTTCACTAGGCTTCATTACTATCTTGAAAACCAAATGTTAGTAAATGTTGATTATGCTGACTTCTTTAACATAGTTAGGGGCAATAATGTAGGGATCCTACGGTTGCTAACTAAAGTTAACTTTGAGTGGCATTGGGGAATCTGGGATAAAGGCTTGATAAACATTCTTGTAGGAGAAAATGTTCCCTTAAGCGATGCACATAAAATACTTTATAATTTTCAGAATTTCCTGAAAGAAAAAGACATAATCTGGGGAATAAAAATGGAAGAGGGCTTAAACAGCCGCGTTGAGATACTTTCTCTCTTAGTTAAGAGGTGGTAGCATGAGAGCTATCTTTTTTGACATAGATGGAACTCTCTTAACAGAAAAACCTCTCATTATGCTATTTCTTCCACAGGTATATGATACACTCTCAAAAAAACTTGGAATATCCAAAGGTGACGCTCGACTAAAATTTCTTAGAGAAATCGCAGAAAGAAAAAATACTTACGAATGGCATGATTGGAATTTTTTCTTTAAGAGCTTTGGACTTGAGTTTAGGTATGAAGAGTTGATAAAGAGTTATCCCCACAAAATTCAGGTGTTTCCGGATGTAATCCCAACTTTGGAGTGGTTAAAAGAAGAGGGATATAAGTTAGGGGTAATAACTAGTGGTCCAGAGTATCAGAAATTGAAACTCAGGATAACAAAACTTGACATGTACTTCGATGTTATTGTAACAAGAGAAGATGTAAAAACTGTGAAGCCTGATCCTAGAATATTTTTATATGGGTGTGAGAAGTTGGGAATAGAACCGAGAGAAGCTGTAATGATAGGAGATGACTTAAATCAGGATGTATATGGCCCTAGAAATGTTGGTATGATGGCTATCTGGATAAATCGTGAAGGCATAGAGGATTATAATTTTGCTACCATTGAAATTAGGAGCCTTCATCAGCTTAGAAGTATACTGGGGGGATTTAGAAAATGAGGGAGATATTCAATAAGGAAGGGATTTTCATAAAATTTGAAGAAAAGCTAGTGAAACTGGAGAATGGGGATGAGTTGGTGCATAGGCAAGAACGTCCTACTAATCTATGGTGGGAACTTAAAGAGGTCATAAAGGGAAAAAAGGTCAAAATAATTGTATATGAGCTTGGGGAATGAAAGATGATTGCACATCTAATCAACACTGATATCTATGGAAGGGACATTTTGGAAGTTTATTTGGAATATCGAAAGCAAAACTTCAATTTTTTAGAGGATGCTAAAGATCTCTTTTTAAAAAACCTAGATAATGTTCTCATTGTGACATGTTTTCCAATACCTCCAATGCAAATAGTAGAAACTGACGGTCCACCTGGTGCTTTGGCCCTATATAAGGCAATTGAAAAACTTGGAGGGAAGGCGGAGATATTAACGTGTGAAAAAATAAGAAGAGCCCTCAACGAGTTTAAAGTTAATTTTGCAGAGAATCCTTCAGTTGAAGAGTACTCTCTTTTGATAAGTGTTGAAACCCCTGGACGGGCAAAGGATGGAAGATATTATTCGATGAGTGCATTAGAAATTAAAATGCCGCCTTTTGATGAATTATTTTTGAAAGCGAGAGAGCTTGGGATACCTACCATTGGAATTGGGGACGGAGGAAATGAGATAGGAATGGGAAATATTGCCGAACTCATTAAGAAGTACATCAGGTTTGGAGAGAAAATAACTAGTATTATAGAAGTTGATGAATTAATACTTGCTGCAGTTTCCAATTGGGGTGCGTATGGGTTAATTGCTCAAGTTTCTCTTGAAGTTAAGGAGAATCTCTTGAAAAATTGGGATGAAAGAAGAGTTCTGGAGGCTCTAATTTCTGCAGGGGTTATAGATGGGGTTGTTAAAAAACCTCAGCTTAGCGTTGATGGAATTCCACTTGAACTTCATAAGAATCTCATAACCTTGCTTAATTCGATAATAGAAAGTAGAATTGGGTGAGTACGATGAAAATCGAGGAGTATATTCATAATAATGCTAGTTTGGAGCTTATACGAAAAGCAGAGCAATTTGCTAAAAATTTCTTTGAAAGAGAGGGGACTCATGGATTTTCTCATATTAAACGAGTTTTTAATCTTTGTTTACATTTAGGAAAGGATGAAGGGGCTGATCTTGAAGTTCTAGCTTTAGCAGCATTGCTTCATGATATTGCACGGCCTTTGGAAGACAAGGGAATTGTGGATGATCATGCAAAAGAAAGTGCAAAAATTGCCCGTCGCTTTTTGGGTTCTCTTGGATATCCCAAGATAGAGGAAGTAGTTCATGCAATCGAAGCTCACCGGTTCTCAAAACCTCCGGAACCAAAAACCATTGAGGCAAAAATACTAAGCGATGCGGATAAACTTGATGCCATAGGTGCAATCGGAGTTGCAAGAGTATTCATGTATTCGGGAGAGCATGGGAGAGATATAGAATTCTCATTAAAGCACTTTGAAGAGAAAATATTGAAACTTAAAGATTTGATGTATACCAAAAGTGCAAAGAAGCTTGCTAACGAAAGACATAAGTTCGTGGAGGAATTTATTAAAAGAATACAGAAGGAAATTGAAGGAGAGCTTTAGGGTTTTTTGTGAGATACATCTTTTTTGAGGTCTTGATTTTAGAGTGAACAGCTCACTTTTCAGTTCTTTTTGCGAGGGGATAAGGTTTTTAAATAACATCTACAAAAGAGTGTTAGCTTATGTTCATTTTTTGCAAATAACTGGGAGGTGAGCTAATGAAAGCACCAATCTGTGAGGTGTGTCTTAAAACGGAGGATATTTTATGCCCAGCAGATGAAAAGAAACTGCAAGAGGGGGTTATTTCTGAGATGGATGTTAGGATTTCAAGGATGCTTTACAAGCTCTTAGGAGACGTTGATGTAGAATTTAAAAAAGCAGTAGAGGCTGGTGACCTAGTAGTTATAATGGTAGGAGAGGGAAATGTCCCTCTTGTCATCGGGAAGGGTGGCAAAAATATCAAGCTCCTTATGAGGGAGCTTGGAAAGAGAGTGAGAGTAATTGAAGGGATGGAAATAAAGGGGACTGAAGACATCAAAAAGTTGGCAATAGACTTATTATATCCTGCAAGTGTCTTTGGGGTTAATGTAGTGTATGCTCCAGCTGGACAGTACTACAAAGTCTTGATACTTAGAAGAGATAAGCAGAAGCTTCCTGAGAGGCAGGAAATTTTGGAAAATATATTATCTAAAATCGTTGGCTCTGATGTAAAGATCTCTTTTATCTGATTCTATTTTTTGGAGGTTTAAGCATGTATAGGACACACTATTCAAGTCAAATCACTGAAGAGTTGAATGGGAAAAAGGTAAGAATAGCCGGATGGGTACATGAAGTTAAGGATCTAGGTGGAATAAAGTTTCTATGGATACGAGACAGAGAGGGCATAACCCAAGTCGCTGCACCAAAAAAGAAAGTATCTGAAGAGCTATTTAAACTTATACCAAAGCTCAATAGTGAAGATGTAGTTTCGGTTGAAGGAGTTGTTAACTTCACTCCAAAAGCAAAATTGGGTTTTGAAATTATTCCTGAAAAAATTGAGATTCTGTCAAAAGCCGGGACACCACTCCCATTAGACCCAACTGGAAAGATTAAAGCTGAATTGGATACTAGGCTTGATAATCGTTTTATAGATCTAAGAAGGCCAGAAGTCATGGCAATATTCAAAATCCGTTCAAGTGTCTTTAGAGCAGTTAGAGACTTCTTTTATAAGGAAGGCTTTGTAGAAATTCACACTCCCAAAATAATAGCTACAGCTACAGAGGGTGGAACTGAACTCTTTCCTATGAAATATTTTGAGAAGGATGCTTTTTTGGCCCAGTCTCCGCAGCTTTACAAACAAATTATGATGGCTTCAGGGTTGGACAGAGTCTTTGAAATAGCCCCAATATTTAGAGCTGAGGAACACAATACTACTAGACACCTAAATGAGGCTTGGAGTATTGATGGAGAAATGGCGTTTATAGAGAACGAAGATGAAGTGATGCAGCTTCTTGAACGCCTCGTAGCATATGTAATTGGTTATGTGAGAGAGCATAATGAGAGGGAACTAAGAGCCCTTGATTTTGAACTTGAAGAACCAAAGCTTCCTTTCAGAAGGATTACTTATACTGAAGCTCTTGAAATCCTAAGAGAGTTAGGAAAAGACATTCCTTGGGGAGAAGATATAGACACTGAAGGGGAGAAACTTCTTGGTCGTTATATTAAAGAAGCCTATGATGAAGACCTCTATTTCATATATCAATATCCTAGTAGTGCCAAGCCTTTCTATATTATGAAATATGACAATAAGCCAGAGATCTCAAGATCATTCGACCTTGAGTATAGGGGGATAGAGATAACCTCTGGTGGTCAGAGAGAACACAGATATGATAAACTAAAGGCTCAAATAGCAGAAAAAGGGCTGAATGTGGAAAGCTTTGACTTTTACTTAAAAGCATTCCGTTATGGCATGCCGCCGCATGGAGGGTTTGGTCTCGGTGCTGAGAGATTGGTCAAGCAAATGCTTGACTTGGGCAATATCCGAGAAGTCATACTATTCCCAAGGGACAGAAAAAGGTTGGAACCATAAGAGCTTTATATTCTTTTACCTTTTTATGAATTTAGGAAACAAGTTGGTGGAGGAGAAAAAGATGAAAAAATTGCCTCTGATTATGATGGGGTTGCTGATTTTTTCACTTGTGCCTTATGTGGAATCAGCTAGTGTTGGAAAAGCTAGCATTGATCAAGTAATGCTCGGTTTGGGAGAATCAGTGACTTTTGGTGATTATAAGATTCAATTTGCAGATGTAGATCAGGCATGGACTCAAGCACTAATAAAGGTTTATGCTAAAGATGGGAGTCCTGTCACGAGTAAAGTGCTCCCCACTGGGTACTCTCTTCCAGTACCCGATGCTCAAAATCCAATATTTTATGTCAGGGTTTCGTGGATATTAGCAAGCAATCAAAAAATTTTGATATCCTTAGAATCAGATCTGGAGTTAGTCCAAGGGGATGTAAATATTACCAAAAATGGGGAGTATTCCCTGCCTTATAAGTTCAATGATGTAGTAATTCCAGCTATAAAAATAAAAGTGACCAACACTTATGACAATAAGGTAGATGTTCAAATTAAATTGCCTTATGAAACTGTAACTCAAACTATTTTTGAAGGAGACTATTATGGCGTCGCTTACAAGTTAAATGGTGATTTTCAATACTCTCCGTACCTATATCTTTACCTCAAAAACGCAACTACAAGTTATGCAGTTTTTGATGTGTATCTTCCAAAATATCCAACTACAGTTTTCCAATTGGGTGAAGGGGAGACTGGTGGTACTACGCCAAGTGCCCCAAGTGCAGAGCCGACTGAACTTGTTTATAATGACATAATGTACGAAGGGGAAAATCTCACAATAACTCTTAATGAGACTAGTTACACAGTGAAGCTTAATTCGGTTGGATATTATTCTAGCTTTTCCGTTTTTGAGCAAAACAACGAGATAGCAACATTTAGGGTGAAAGAGGGGAAAAGTTATCAGCTTTCAGAAGCACCACTTAGAATAGAAATTCCACTCCATAGTGTTGACTTGGAATACAATAGGGTTCAAGTAAAGATTTATGCTCCCCAAGGCTCAGAGGTTTCACCGATAATTAGAGAAGCAGAAATAAAAGCTGAGTTAAGTGTTAGTACAGAAAAACTTCTACTAAACGATGAATTAGTCCTCTTTGTTAATATTAGGAATCAAGGGCGAGGAAAGGCTTTTGATGTTAAGATCGTTGTTCCAATTCCCACGGGGTTTGAACTTAAAAGTAGTAGAACATGGAATCTTAAAACACTTGAACCATTTACTGAGGTACCAGCATTATTTTACACCTTAAAGCCAATACAAGTTGGCACATATAAGATGGGACCAGCAAGTGTAACTTATTACAAAGAAGATGGGCAAGAGGAGAGTATAATTTCAAATACGATTGATCAAGTTGTTGTTTACGCAATTCCAAAGCTTTCTGTAACAGGAGAGGCCTTCAACGGTACATGGAGCACTTATGTCCATACCCAAGAGAAAACCGTCAAATTAAAATTCACGATCTCTGCAGAGGGTAAAGATCCGAAGTATGAGTTCATTAAAAATGCAACCCTGCAACTAGAGCTTCCTGATAGTATGGATGGAGAGACAAAACTATACGTTGGTGATATTAAAGCTGGTGAAACAAAGACTCTTGAAAGTGATTATGCAATACTAAAAGCAGACAATGCCATAATAAATGCGAAACTAGTTTATCAAGACCCTCTGGGGAATTGGCACGAGGAGAGCTTTGGAAATCTAGTTGTAGTAAACTCACTTCCACCAGCAATTGAGATTAAGGAAGTAAAGGTGTATCCCGCCCCAGATGAACTCCCATCCTATGTGAACAGAACTCTCGCCGAATTGGATAATGATAGTAAGGTCACGCTGGCAGAAGCTCTCCAGAATATTACCATTGCATACTTACCAGAAAAGGGTATCAGCTGGTGGCCAATCCTTACAGTTCTCTTCATTATAGTTTCAGCGGTTCTAGGATACAATTATGTTGACTTGAAGTCAAAATATGATAAAGCTCTCAAAGAACTTGGAAGAAAGAAGAGGAGACCTGGAGGAATTCCAAAGAAAGAGGAAGCTCAAAAAACTGAAGAAATCCAGAGTAAAGAAGAACAACTTTGAACTCTTTTCTTAACTTTTATATACTCCTTTTTATTTGGTTCTCTTGGGATGTGAAATGTTTAGGTATAAGCAAGTCGTAGTAGTTAGGAGCGACTTAAAACTCAGTAAGGGAAAGTTAGCAGTCCAAGTAGCTCATGGAGCAGTTACAGCAGCCTTTAAAGCGTATAAAGAGAAACCGGAGTGGTTTAAAGCATGGTTCCAAGAGGGCCAGAAAAAAGTCGTAGTAAAAGTAGATAGCGAAAGTGATCTATTTAAACTAAAAGCTGAAGCTGAGAAACTTGGGCTTCCAACAGCTCTAATAAGAGATGCAGGCTTAACAGAAATTCCTCCAGGCACGATAACATGCTTGGCAATTGGCCCTGGCCCTGAAGAACTAGTTAATAAAGTCACTGGAGATTTAAAGCTTGTGTGAGTGGAAGAAAATGGACTATAGAGAATTCTTTGCTCAATTCAAATATTTAAGTCCATTGGCAGGTATCGGTGGAAGAATCAAGTCTCGACCAGAGGATTTTGTAGTTAAAGAAGTTATTCCAAAGTCTGTGCATAGAGGGAACAAATGTTTGATTTACATCATGAAAAAGCGGAATTGGGAAACAATGGCAGCTGTAAAGGAAATTGCCAAACGCAGCAGCATTGATTATAAAGCTATTGGATTCGCTGGGACTAAAGACAGACATGCTGTGACGTATCAGTATATTAGTATTTGTACAGAAAACCTAGAAGAGGTTAAAGAGCGTGTTGATGCTTTAGATATACAGGATATTTCTCTAAAGTTTGTAGGATTTGGAAAACCTCTAAAGCTTGGCATGCTCCTTGGGAATCATTTTCAAATAATTGTTAGGGATGTCAATCCTATCAAAGGACTAAATAGAACACGTGAGATTCTAAAGGAATTGAAGTCTAAGGGAGGGTTCCCGAATTACTTTGGTTACCAGCGTTTTGGAGAGAGAAGAGTTATTAATCATGAAGTTGGGAAGCTTTTACTAAAAGGGAACTTTGAAGAGGCAGCTTTAAAGTTTTTGGGCGAGTATACTGGAGACATGATGGGCGATGAAGCTAGGAAGAATTTTTTAGAAACCAAAAATGTAGAAAAAGCTTTGGAAGAGTTTCCTAATTTTCTCCGGTATGAGCGCGCAATGCTTTACAAGTATAGAGAAACCAAAAGCTGGAAAAAAGCCTTTGCAGTTCTTCCAAGACCGATAGTACGGATATTCATTCATTCTTATCAGTCCTATTTGTTCAATAAAGTGTTATCCCGTAGAATAGAAGAGGATTTGCCTCTTAATGAGGCTTTTGTGGGTGATATAGTCTGTCAAGTGAAAAAAGGTCTTCCACTTCGGAGTAAGACATTTAAGGTTACAAAGGGGTCATTAAGATTCGTTAATGAGAGGATTAGGCGAGGAGAGGCCATGGTAACTGGGCCAATTTTCGGTTTTGCCTCAAGACTTGCCGAGGGTCAGATGGGTAAGATAGAAAGGGAAATCTTGGAAGAGGAGGGAATAAGCATGGATGAATTCAAAATGAAACAGCTCTCAATTCTCGCAGAGGCTGGTGGTAGGAGAGAGCTTCTAATCAAACCAAGAGAATTTAAGTACAGGAGCTTCGAACAAGGATTGGTATTTAGATTTTTCCTTCCTAAAGGGGTTTATGCTACAAGTGTTATGAGAGAGATAATGAAAGATCATTAGGGGGGAGATACCATGGTTAAGGCAATCTCGGTAGATATAGACGGAACGATAACGTACCCAGATAGGAGATTACATGAAAAAGCTGTTGAAGCCATAAGACTAGCAGAGACTCTTGGGGTACCTGTTATGCTCGTCACTGGGAATAGTGCATGTTTTGCTTATGCTACAAGCATTTTAATTGGCACGACTGGCCCATTTATTGCTGAAGATGGGGGAGTGATAGGGGACAGGAAAAATAATCGTATTTTTCTTGGGGACATGGGTGATTCGATGATTTTGTGGAGTGAACTGAAAAAACGTTATCCTAATGCTGAAATGAGTGATACGATGAAATATGGAGAAAGACGGGCAGGTCTTGTAATAAAGAGAACGGTACCTGTAGAAGTCGTTAGGGCCATTATAGGGGACTTGAATTTAGATCTCATAGCTGTGGACAGTGGATATGCTATTCATGTAAAACAGCCCCATGTAAATAAAGGAGAGGGAATAAAGAAAGCATGTCAAAGTTTGGGCATAACTCCAAAAGAAGTCGCACATATTGGTGATGGAGAAAATGATCTTGATGCTTTCAGGGTTGTAGGGTATAAAGTTGCAGTGGCCCAGGCTCCAGAGAGTCTTAAAAAGAAAGCAGATTATGTCACAAATAAATCTTATGGGGAAGGAGGAGCAGAAGGTATTTTGCATATTTTGAAAAAGTTTGGATATTTGGAGGACTATTACCCTAAGTAGTATTTGTTTAGAATCTCTCTGAATTCTTCTGCGGTGTTTCTAACATTTTCTGCAAATATTATTGCTCTTGACACGTTTACTAAGATGTCTCTCCCCTTTAATTCTTCAAGGATTTTTGGGTTTCCTCCCTGTGTTCCAATTCCAGGAATTAGCCATGGGAGAGTCCCACTTTCGTGGGAAACTTTTTTTATGTAATCCTCTTTTGTAGCACCAACAACAATTCCCACTTTTTTGGGATAGGTGCGTTCAAGCTCTTTTGAAAGTTCAAGCACTCTTGGATATACAGATATTTCGAGCTCATGTGCAGACTCATTACTAGTTAAGAGAAGAATGAACACATGTCCTTTTTCTAAAAATGGAATTATGGCATCTCGTCCCATGTAGGGATTTACAGTTACAGAGTCTACTTTTAGTTTGTCGAAATAAGCCTCTGCATAGGCTTTTGCAGTATTTCCTATGTCTCCCCGCTTGGCGTCCAGAATTATTGGAACTTTTGTATCTTGTTTTATTAGTTCTACTGTTTCTTCTAAGGCTTTGTATCCTCTCCAACCAAGTTTTTCATAGAAAGCAATGTTTATTTTGTATGCACATACGAGATCTGCGGTTTCTTTTATAACATGCTCATTGAATTCTGTAATATTCCTGAATTTTTTGGGAATCCTGTCTATATCACTATCCAAACCTACTACAAGGATAGAATTGTTCTTATCTCTAGCTTTTCTGTATTTCTCAAGAAACACTGAATCCACCTCTGTGGGCTATTCCAATTATGTCCCTAAATCTTTTTATCTTTTTCCGCTTGAGAAATGCTTCAATCCCACTTAAGATTGTTGTAGGGCTCTGTGGATCTACCATTACAGCCGTTCCTATTCCTAAAAGTGATGCTCCTGCCATAGCATATTCGAGAGCATCTTGCCAGTCCATAATTCCGCCTATACCTATTATTGGTATATCCAATACCTCACTCGTTTTAAATACTCTTGCAAGGGTTATTGGTTTTATAGCTGGCCCACCTAAGCCTCCTGTTTTAAGTTTGAGTACTGGTAAGCCAGTTTCAACATTTATTCTCATGGCTTGAATACCATTTCCAATAGTTAATCCATCTGCTCCTGCCTCTGCAGCCGCTTTTGCAATCTCTATTATATCTGTGACATCTGGAGCAAGTTTGACTATTATTGGCTTATTTGTTAACTCTCTGGCAGTTTTCACGACTTTTTGTGTAAGTTTCACGTCTTCTGCCCAACGTCTCTTTCCCTTGATATTAGGACAGGAAAGATTAAGTTCGATGAGTGGTATTTCTTTTATCTTGTCCATCTCTTCTACTAGGAGTTGCCATTCCTCAAGACTGAATCCAGCTATACTACCAATCTTTATGGTATTAAGCTTATTGAGTTCGGGCACGATTTCTGTGATAAATCCTTTAATACCTGGGTTTTGGAGTCCTATGGAATTTATGATTCCTCCATACGCATCTACGAGTCGTGGAGGTGGATTTCCCTCTCTAGCTTTCACTGTAATCGTCTTTAGGGTTATTGCACCAACTTTTGAGAAGTCTAAGTACGGTTGGAGCTCAAAACCAAACCCTGCAGGCCCAGAGGCCAGCACTATTGGGTTTTTAAACTGTATTCCGAATACTTCAATGCTTAAATCCACTCCCATGTTATCTCCTCCTTTCTGAATAAGGGGCCATCTTTGCAGACGAGCTTCACACCCTCTATAGTCTTCAGGGCACAGCTCTTGCACGTTCCAACCCCACATCCCATTACAGCTTCAAGAGATACATACGCATTTTTAGGCAAGTTTTTTAGCATTGGAATAGGACCGCATGCTATTATTCCAACTTCCTCTGAAATTAGCTCGTTAAGAGCATCTACAACAGTATGTCCGCTTTCTTCCTCTATTACGAGATGTTTCTGTTCATTTTCATTAAAGAGTTTTCTTATATGTGCTTCTTTGAATCCATATAACTTTGTATATGTTAGCTCTGGATGTAGTTCAGAAAAGAAGTTTAGTGGGGAAATTCCACTTCCTCCTCCAACCAGAATGTACCGTTTCGTTAAATCTATTGAGCTAATGTAGGGATTTCCATGAGGTCCTCTTACATAGAAAATTTCTCCAATAGGACTTGAAAATATTCTCCCTGTTAGTCTTCCAACGCGCTTTATGAACAATACGAGTTCTCTATTCTTATATGAGTATATGGAGAATGGTTTCGCTAAAATTGGCTCGTCTGGAGCTTTAAGCATTACAAATTGCCCTGCATCTGGGTTTTCTATCTTTTCCTGAAGTTTGAAAATAAAAAATCCATAGTCGCCACTTATTCTCTTTTTCTTAAGTTCAGCTTCAATCAATCCTATCCCCCCTGTACACAATTTTGCCATTTTTAATCGTTAATTCAATAACTCCTGGAAGGGTTTTGTTTAAAAATGGTGTATTTTTACCTTTTGAAAAGAGAGTCTCTTCATTAACCCTCCATGTTTTGCTTGGATCGAGTATCACAACATCTCCGGAATATCCGGGGATAATGTCTCCTTTAAGACCCAAGTTGAAAAGTTGGGCTGGTTTCCAAGTAACTTTCTCCAAAAGAACCTTGAAGGGGATTTCGTATTTCTCGGCTATAATGAAAAGTGAAGAGAGGAGGGTCTCGATACCACTTATTCCAAATGGGGCCTCTTCTATGTTTGTAGATTTTTCTTCTTTTGAATAAGGTGCGTGATCAGTAACTATTATATCAATTGTACCATCTAAGAGGCCCTTTATAAGCTCTTCTTGATCTTCTTTTCTTGGAAGTGGAGGATTAACTTTTTTAAAAGGAGATCGGTCTCTTAAATCCTCATCAGTAAAAAGTAGATGGTGATGAGTTACCTCGGCTGTTACTGGCACTCCTCTTTTCTTCGCGTCTCTTAGAATTTTGACAGAAGCACTTGTAGATAAGTGTTGGACATGGATGTGAGCTCCAGTATAACGAGCAATCTCAATATCCCTTGCAACAGCTATTGATTCAGCAATATCTGGGATTCCACTTATCCCGTAAGCCCTTGAGAATTTACCTTCCCTTATACTTCCCCCAGATAATTCTGTTATCTCTGCATGGTCAGCAATTGGCTTCCCTACGGCTCTTGCAAGCTGCGCTGCCTTGAGAAACACTTTAAAACTCTGGGGGGTTGTTCCATCATCGCTAAATGCAACTACGTGTGGAGCTAGGGTTTTAAAATCTACAAGATCTTTTCCATATCTCTTTTTTGTTATTGCTCCTACTGGGAGAATATCGATAAGCCCCACTTGTTGGGCTCGTTTTTTTACATAATTAATGCTTTCAATACTATCTAGCGGAGGATTCGTGTTTGGCATTATTGCCACAGTAGTAACTCCCCCGTGGACAGCAGCTTTTGAGCCACTTTCTATAGTCTCCCTATGTTCATAACCTGGTTCTCTGAAATGAGCGTGCATGTCTATTAAGCCAGGAATCACGAGTTTGTCTCCTGCATCTATAAACTCTCCTCTTTCTTTAGGCTTATCGTGCTGGACTTTTTTGATTATTCCATTTTTTATCACAATGTATCCTTTTCCTTGATAGCTGTGAGATAGTATCTCGCCTCTAATTATCATGTTTAGTCCTCACAAGAGGTTCTTAGCTATGATCTCTTCTTCCATAGTCCTCTCACAGTAGTGGCACTTTAACTTAAGTGGTTTCTTTGAAATCACTTTGAACTTTGGTTTTACTTTTTCATAGTGGGTTATACAGTTTGGATTTGCACATTTGATGATGCCAATTATTTCATCTGGTACTTCCACATTTTTCTTCTCAACGACTTCCCATTTATCGATGATGTTTACTGTGGCAGTAGGTGCTATAAGGGCTATTTTATTTACCTCATCTTTACTCAGAATTTTCCCTTCTACTTTTATTATGTCCTTTTTTCCAAGCTTTTCACTTCTGACATTAACGGCGATGAGGATTGTACTGTCTTCTGGCAAATTAAGGATTTCAAGGACCTTTAGTCCCTTTCCTGATGGTATGTGGTCTATGACTGTTCCCTTATGAATTGCTGAGACTTTAAGCTCTTTCATTCTATCACCCCCAGGACTATCCCTAGAAGAGCCATTCTGACAGGAACTCCACTCCAAACCTGCCTGAAATACGCGGAGTAACGTGTTTTATCTACTTCGTAGGATATCTCATCGACTCTTGGTAGAGGATGCATGATCTTGAGAGTCTCTTTTGCTCCTTCTAGGATCTTTAGATCAACTCTGTAAGATCCTTTGATTTTGTTGTACTCTGCTGGGTCTGGAAATCTCTCCTTTTGAATTCTTGTAGCGTACAGTACATCAATTTCAGGAATAACACTCTCCAGGTTGCTAGTCTCCACTATGTCCACTTTATCTGAGATCTCTTCCACGATATGTCTAGGCATTTCCAGTCCTGGAGGAGCCACAAAGTAAAGCTTAACGTTATAGTAAGAAAGTGCTTTTGCGAGGCTGTGTACAGTTCTTCCATACTTGAGATCTCCTAAAAGAGCTATCTTAAGTCCATCGATTTTCCCAAATTCTTTTTTAATGGTATAGAGATCTAAAAGAGTCTGAGTAGGATGTTGATTTGCCCCGTCTCCAGCGTTTATTACTGGGATTTTTGCAACTTCTGCAGCCAATCTTGCAGCCCCTTCTTTTGGATGTCGTATAACTATTACATCTGCGTAGTTCTCTACAGTTCTTATAGTGTCCATGAGGCTTTCTCCTTTCTTAACACTGGTGGCTGAAGCCTCAGCAAAACCAATAACTGAACCTCCGAGTCTGTGCATTGCACTCTCAAAGCTTAATCTAGTTCTTGTGGATGGCTCAAAAAAGAGAGTTGCTAAAACTTTACCTTTTGCGTATTGGAGTGTTCCTTTTTCTTTAAGTTCCCTCTCAAGCAATTCTGCAGTTTTTAACACGTATTCAATATCGTCTTTTTCAAAATCGTTTATACTAATCACATCTTGGAATCGCATAAAGCCCGACCGAATTAAGTTCCCAAAGATTTATAAATTTTTTGTTAACATATTTTTGGAAATGTAGGGGTGGTTTACATGGAACTGTCAAAAGAAAAGGATCTTTTGATTGACCTGATCTTCAAAGAGGGTGCTATTGAATTTGGAAACTTTGTTCTTAGCTCAGGAAAACAAAGCAACTATTATATTAATATTAAAAAACTTATAACAAATCCTCAAGCCTTAAAGATAATTGCTTCTCTTATAAAAGCTAAAGCAGAGAGTTTTAGTCTTGAGTATGACAAAATAGCAGGTCCAGAACTTGGGGCAGTCCCCATTGCAGTTTCATTGGCTTTAATAACTGATAAACCTCTTTTAATAGTACGTAAAAAGAAGAAGGATTACGGAACGGGAAAGCAAGTTGAGGGAGATGTAAAAAGAGGGGATAGGGTCCTTCTTGTAGAGGATGTTACAACAACTGGGGGGAGTGTACTTAGAGCAGCTAAGATTTTGGAGATGGAGGGTGCTAATATAGTGGCTATCATTGTGGTTGTTGATCGGGAGGAAGGTGCCAAGCAAACTCTGGAAAAAGAAGGTTACATGTTAATTCCCTTGGTAACAGTTGGAGAGCTCTTTAAATATAGAGAAAAGTGAAGTAAATAAGGGACTAAAAATAATCTTCAAGAGTTTTTGCTTTAATCATTATTGCGGCTTTTTCGTTTCCGTAGAATATTTCAACAAGTCCTTCTGATTCCAGACTTTTTAATGTATAGAGAAGCCATGGCATTGGGGTCTCCAGTTCTTCACTCAACTTTTGTAAAGAAGTCGCCTTCTTTTTTGTCACTAATAGTTTGTAAATAATGTCTTTTTTGACAACCATTCTGAAGACACCAAATAATATATTGTTTTTGTTTCTAATAAAGATTTCTTGCCATGGTGTTGACATTTTGACAAGTTAGAGGAGAAATTATTCTCTTTTTTAGACGGCACATTTTTATAGGGATATTTTAAACTTTGACACATGCGAGTGGAGATAAAGAGGCTAAGTCCCGATGGATTTGGGGAAACTGAGGTTGGAGAAAAGAAGATACTAGTCCCTTTCACTGTTCCAGGGGATATAGTTGATATTAGGAAGTGGCATAGGGAAAAAAGAAAACTTGTAGCCCATGATTATGAGATAGTCGAGACATCTTCTTCTAGAATTAAACCGAAGTGTGGATATTTTGGCATTTGTGGAGGTTGTTTATTACAACATCTTCCTTATAAAGAGCAGATAGGGTTTAAAGAACAGAAATTATTCGAGCTTTTACAGATTCAAGTTGATGTGATTCCATCTCCTAAGATATATGGATATAGGAACAGGGTTGATATTGCAATAACAACCAGGGGTATTGGGTTTAGAAAAAGAGGTACTTGGTGGAATGTTGTTGATATAGAGAAGTGCGATGTGTTTGGGAGTAAAAGTAAAAAAGCTCTAAAATCCCTAAGAGAACTCATTGAAGACTATAAATTGGCAGTATGGGATCTAAAGAAAAATACGGGCTTTCTAAGGTATATTGTATTACGAGAGGGCAAATTCACCGAAGAGCTTATGATAAACTTGGTGACATCCGAAGGGGAGCTTCCTGAAAGAATTTTTGAATACTTTGATTTTGCGACTTCTCTTTACTGGAGTGTTAACGATACTAAAAGTGATGTGTCTTATGGAGAACCAAGGAACTTTTGGGGAGAGGAGTTTATTAGGGAGAAGTTGGATGATGTTACATACTTTATCCATCCAAATTCATTTTTCCAAACAAATTCATATCAGGCTGTTAATCTTGTAAAAAAGGTTAGTGAATTTGTAGAGGGGGAGAGAGTTCTTGATCTCTACTCTGGAGTCGGAACCTTTGGAGTTTATTTAGCAAAGAGGGGTTTTCAAGTGGAAGGGATTGAAGTGAATCCTTTTGCCGTAGAAATGGCCAATAAAAATGTTAGAATAAACAATGTGAATGCTGAATTTAGAGTGGGCGTTGACAAAGATGTGAGAAATCTGGGAGTTTATGATACTGTTATTGTGGATCCTCCTAGAGCGGGTCTTCATCCAAAGCTCATAAAGAAACTGCTAAGGGATCTTCCTGAGACACTAGTTTATGTCTCATGTAACCCAAAAACCTTCTCTGAAAACTTGGAAAAGCTTAAAGAGAGTTATCTCATTGAGCAAATAGTGGGCCTTGATATGTTTCCTCATACTCCCCATGTTGAAATTATTGCAAAACTAAATTTGAAAAGCAAAATATAGGGTTCAAAAAGTTAATATACATGTTTGATAAAACAACGGTGAGGTGAGTTTATGTTAGACGAACGAGATAAGGTCATAATTGAAATGTTGACAAAAGATGCAAGGATGCCTTTCACAGAAATAGCAAAGACCTTGGGTATAAGTGAAACGGCAGTCAGGAAAAGAGTACGGGCATTAGAGGAGAAGGGGGTTATACGTCAGTATACTATTAAAGTGGATCCACAAAAACTCGGTTATAATTTGATAAGCCTTACTGGCGTTGATACAAAACCGGAAAAACTTTTTGAAGTTGCGGAAAAACTGAAAGCCTTTGAGTTTGTTAGAGAATTATACCTCTCAAGTGGGGACCACATGATTATGGCAGAAATATGGGCAAGAGACGGGGAAGACTTAGCAGATATAATGTCAAATAAAATAGGAAAAATTGACGGGGTTATAAAGGTTTGTCCTTCCATAATCTTAGAGCGCCTAAAGTAAAGCTTTTAAACCTTTTTTGTATTATTCTTCGTTGAGCGGTGGTAGTCTAGCCTGGTCTAGGACACCGGCCTCCCAAGCCGGTGACCCGGGTTCGAATCCCGGCCACCGCACCATGCACTTTTTCTATTCTGGAGAAGGGGGGCAAGTTGGAGGGATTAGCTTACCATTTCAATGACATCCGTATCTTCGTTCCCAAACACATAGAATCTTAGTTCGATGATTTCTCCAGTAGACTTGCGTAGCTCCCAAACTTCATAAAGTCTATCTTCAGTTTCTTGCCTCTTTGAAAAACTTCCTCCTTCTTTATAAAATTTGTTTAATTCTTCGTAAATGAAATTACTCAACTGTTCTTTATCTCCTATTAGAAGAGTAAGTTTTTTGAGTTTCCCATTGACTATCTCCTCCCTGACGATTACATAGACCATATACCACACCTAGAATCTTTTCATATTACATTCACAATTTTTATGGTTTCTTCAAATATAAATAATTTTCTTTCAAAAGAGTTGAAGAAGAGTCTCTGTTAATAAGAGTTTTATTTCATTTTTCTGACGTCTTAACTGTTTTGATAGAGGGGGCTTTTGAATAGTAAACCCATTTTAGTAGGGGAGGTGTTAAAATCGTAGTCACGAATACCATGAATATGGCTATTGTTAAGGCGTCTGTACCAATTACACCACTTGCTAGGGCTATTGTAAGCATTGCAAGCTCAACACCAAGTCTAGGGATCATTCCAACTCCAATTCGTAGGGAAGCACTGAAATCAAAACCTGCTAGATACGCCCCGGCTCCACACCCAATGACTTTACTCATTATTGCGGCAATAGTGTATAAAATCGCGAAAAGGCTAGCATGTAAAATATAACTGAGTTCAATTCTCATTCCCACTTCTACAAAGAAAAGGGGAATAAACAGAGAGTAACCAAGAATGCTTACATGATCTTCAACTTGCTTTCGATAGTTTGTCTGCCCAATAGTTAGTCCTACTAAATATGCTCCTAGAATAGAGGCTAGGTTTAAATGTTCGGCCATGTAAGCAAAGATTATTAGAAAGACTATTGCGAATGCTGTCGTAGATTCAGGCAAGTCTATGCGGGAGATTCTTCTAAAAGCCTTTTCTGCAAAAACGGGGCCGAAATACAGAAAAACTGCTAGGAATCCACTAACCTCAATAATAATCTCAAGGATAGTTTTATAATCGATAGTTCCTTCACGGAGGAGAGATATTATTACAGTTAGGACAAGTATTCCTAATACGTCATCAACAACTGCAGCAGCCAAAATAGTTGTACCTTCTCTAGTTCTAAGTTTCCTAAGCTCCATTAGGACTTTCACAGTTATACTGACACTTGTTGGGGTCATTATTGCACCATAAAGGAGAGCTTCGTGGAACTCTACAAATGGATATGCAACTAAAAATCCAAGTATAAAGGCGAATGCTACTCCTATTCCAGCTACGAGGACACTTGGCTTTCCAACTCGCTTAAATTCGGTAAGGTCGCTTTCAATTCCTGCTAGGAATAAGAGCAGGAGAACTCCAAGGTTAGAGAACTCTCTAATTATTTCATTGCTTTCTGCAAAAAGCCCTATGAGTAATCCGCCTAAAATTTGTCCGAGGACTACAGGTTGGCCGATTTTTTCAAATACCCACCCAAGAAGTTTAGCCACTGCAAGCATTAGGGCAATCACAAGTATTGTCTCCATACTAATCCCTCGAGAAGGCCCATTTTAAGAGGGGTGGTGTAACAAATGTGGTAATTATTACCATCGTAACCGGAATTGAAAAGATACCTTTGTCAAATACCCCTTCTGTTAGTGCGACATTGGCCATAATTAAAGCAACCTCCATTCTGGGAACCATTCCTACACCCACTTTAAGAGCGTCTTTTGGACTAAATCTGGCTGCTAAGGCTCCAACACCACAGCCGAATATCTTCCCTGCGACTGCTATTATTGAATAAACTATTGCGAAGGATCCTGCATGTAAGAGAATACTCAGGTCAGTGTTAATTCCAATCCCAACGAGGAAAACAGGGACAAACAGGGAGTATGAAAGGGTTATTATTCTATCGGTTATTCTCTTTGCTTCATCTGTTTGGGCTATTAAAACTCCTGCTAAATAAGCTCCCGTTATTCCTGCTATTTTAAACTGTTCAGCTATATAGGCGAAGATAAGTGTTAAAGCAAGAGCAAATGCTGTTAAGGTTTCTGGCAAGTCGATTCTCTCTGAAAGCATTAAAATTTCTTTGATAACAGGTTTTCCAACGAGCCAGCTTATTATGAAAAATAGAATTATTTCTCCGATTAATATTCCAAGATCTTCTACATATACATGTCCTTTTCTATGCATGGCTATCAATGTGGTAAGCACTATAATTCCTAATATGTCATCAACAACTGCAGCAGCCAAAATTGCTGTTCCTTCTTTTGTTCGGAGTCTTTTCATTTCCATCAAAATACTTGCAGTTAGTCCAACACTAGTGGCTGTTAAAATACCTGCTAGGAATAATGCCTCCATCTTTTCATATCCAAACCCTTCAGAAACAAAGTATCCTAGTGCGAAAGGTACTGTTACTCCTCCTATGGCCACCAGAAAAGCGGGAAGTCCAACGCTCTTGAATTCTTCAACGTCTGTTTCAAGGCCAGCAAGGAAAAGTAATAGAACTATTCCCATTTCACTTATTAAATGAACCCCTTCAGAATAGCTTACTATACTAAGAATAGAAGGGCCAATAAGCATTCCTCCAATAAGTTGCCCAAGAGCTCCAGGCATTTTTACTTTTGTAGCAATATAGCCAAATAGTTTGGCCACTATCAGGATCACTGCAAGTTCAAGGAACACATCCATACTTTCATCTCCTGCTGATTAAAGAGCGACAAGTCTAATAAGCCGGATTATGTCTTTGACCTCCAACAACCCATGGACCTTTTTTTCACTATCCACAACCGGAAGATGATGTTTCCCCGTCTCTACCATGAGCTTGATCGCGTGTCCGAGATTATCATCCACATGAATTGTTATTGGCTTTGTCACCATTATATCTTCTACTCTAGAGGCTCGGGTTATTGTGTACTTTTTTAGCAATCCCAACCCCACAACAGAGTACCTTCTAGGGGTTGTGAAAAATTGGAGAAGATCTTTCATTGTGATAAACCCTAACAGCTTCCCTTCATCGTCTACAACTATTGCAGAAGTTTCTTCGCTTGTGAACTTTCCTATCAAAACAGTAAGTGAATCTTGGGGATGAACTGTTAGAAAATCTTTATCCATAACAATTTTTACGGGAACTTTTGAAATATATCGAAGGTTGTGGCTTAGTTCCTCTTTTCTCTGAAGTTGTAAATGTCTCTTTTTGCCTATTATTATTGCTATTTTTTTATTTTTAGCTTCTTTAGGTTTGTTTGAAAGGGAGGCGTCTTCCACATTTATCCCCTATAGTTTTTCTCTCTTCTCAACTTAAAATTTTCTCTTCTTGAGCAAGGTCTCTATTATGGACCCTAAAAATATACATTTTTAAGGCAAAAACTTAGAGAAAAGCATGAGGTATTAGTCTTGTAACAAGCAAAAAGTTTATAAGAACGGTGACTACAAACATAGACAAGGGAAATATGAATTTTGAAGAAAAGTTTGATGTTGTCATAATTGGTGCTGGACCGGCAGGTCTTTTTTCGGCCTATGAGCTTTCAGAAAAGAGTGACCTGAAGATTGCAGTAATTGACGAGGGAGGAGACATTGAAAATCGAATATGTCCAATGGATGAACTTGGCTATTGTATCGAGTGCAAACCGTGCCATATCATGAGTGGTGTGGGTGGAGCAGGAGGACTTAGTGACGGGACTATAAACTTAAGACCAGATATTGGAGGAGATTTAACAGAATTTACAAGGGATGAGATGTATTCTTGGCAGCTTGTTTGGGAAGTAGATCAGATTCTCTTGAAACATGGTGCTCCTAGAGGGGTCTACAAAGGCAACGAAGATGAAATACGGATGTGGGAACGGAGAGCTGCCCAAGCTGGAGTGAAATTTATTCCAATAATCCAGCGCCACATAGGTTCAGATCATACTAAAGGAGTTATAAAGAGCATAAAGGATCACTTAGAGAATAAAGGAGTTAAGTTCCTCTTGTGGACAAAAGTGGAAGAATTTAGAGAGGGGGAAGTTATTGCTAGGAAAGGGAAGGATACATTTGCAATAAAAACACGCTACATAATAGTTGCTCCAGGAAGAGGAGGAGCAGAATGGTTTCAAGAAGTTGCGCAAAAGATTGGTTTACACTCAAGGCATGGGCCGATTGATGTGGGGGTTAGGGTTGAGGTACCAGCCATAATAATGGACCCAATAACGAAAATAAACCATGATCCCAAGTTCCATATATACACTGAGACTTACGATGATTTCGTGAGGACATTCTGTACGAACCCAAATGGTTTTGTCGTTGAAGAGAAATACGATAGTTATGTAGGAGTAAATGGGCATTCAATGAGGGACAAAAAGAGTAATAATACAAATTTTGCTTTTCTTACAAGAATTGAGCTTACAGAGCCAGTAGAAGATACGACAGCATATGGAAAAAGTATAGCTCAGTTAGCAACGACTATTGGTGGAGGGAAACCGATATTGCAGAGGTTAGGGGATTTAAGGCGAGGAAGGAGAAGTACATGGAGTAGGATTAAGAAAAGTGATGTTGAACCCACTTTGAAACATGTTACTCCAGGAGATATAGCAATGGCCTTGCCTCATAGAGTTGTTACAAACATAATCGAAGGACTTGAAAAGCTTGACAAAGTAATTCCAGGTGTTGCCAGTGACCATACGCTTCTCTATGCTCCTGAGATTAAATATTATGCTATGAGAGTGGAAGTTAATGATCTGCTTGAAACGAACATGGAGAATATTTTTGTGGCTGGAGATGGTGCAGGACTTTCAAGGGATATAGTAAACGCCGCTGCAACTGGTCTTTTAGCAGCTAGAGGAATACTAATTAAAGAAGGGTTTTACAGAGAACGAGACTTCAAAAAATCAGGTAATTGGAAAAAGTCTGTTGAAAGTTTGGAAGAATAGGAGCAAGCTTTAAATTTGGTTCCTATTTTCTTCTTTTGGTGGGAACATGAGATGTAAGTTTTGTGAGAACAAGGCTTACATAAAAATTCACTATCCCAAAATGTATCTTTGTGTTGATCACTTTATCGAATACTTTGAGAGAAAAGTTAAACGAACTATTGAAAGATATAAGCTCCTCAAACCTACCGAGAGAATTCTTGTGGTTATCAGTGGCGGTAAAGATTCAGCAGTAACTGCTTATATTCTCAAGAAACTTGGGTACAACATTGAGTGTCTCTATATAAATCTTGGCATAGGAGAATACTCCAGGAAAAGTGAAGAATATGTAAAAAGACAATGCGAACTAATAGATGCTCCTTTGCATATAGTCAGAGTCAAGGAGATTTTAGGCGCGGGTATTGGAGAAGTCAGAACCAGAAGGCCTACATGCTCATATTGTGGGCTGACAAAAAGGTATATCTTTAATAAGTTTGCTTATGACAATGGGTTTAACGTAATAGCCACCGGTCACAATTTGGATGATGAAGCGAGTTTTATCTTCTCCAACTTGATGAACTGGAATACAGAGTACTTGGCCAAACAAGGTCCTCTCTTACTAGGTGAAGGAGTTTTTGTGAAAAAAGTCAAACCTCTTTATGAACTTACAGAAAGAGAAGTTGTTGCATATGCTTTGGCGGTGGGAATAGAATATCTTATTGAGGAATGTCCCTATGCAAGAGGTGCGACAACAATAGAATATAAGGAGATTTTGAACCAAATGGAAGAGGAAAGACCTGGAACAAAGATAAACTTTGTAAAAGGTTATCTAAGGAAAAAATCCCTCTTTGGTCAAGAGTTAGAAAAAGCCGAGCTGCATGCCTGTGAAGTTTGTGGAATGCCAGCTCAGAGAGAAAAATGTTCTTTTTGCAGGTTCTGGCGTTTGGATGAGCCTATAAACTTTAAAATTTAGAGTTTCAGACTTTTGTTTTTAGTGAAATTTTAAAAATTTCTCACCGTACATAGAATAATATATTAGAATAAAATTTATCCCGGGTGATAGTCATGAAAAAGAGTATGCTCTTGCTCATGATACTCATCATAACACTTTTTTTCTATGCTCTTATTGTGAATAATGCAAATCCAAAAACTGTTTTAATAATAGAAAACATTACTCAGGAGATAATTTTTCAAAAAATAGAAAAAGAAAAATTGGATGAACTTTATCAAGAAAATAAGCTTTCTACACTCAATGCTTCTTATCATTATGTCTTAAATATCAGCATAGAGGATGAACGTGTATCGATTGTAGGATTTGAAAGGGTCACCTTTCCCTTGACATATCCTGCTTTATATTCAATACTCTTTGAAGATTTCAAGCAGGTTGATAGGATTATAGTGTCCAATGCATCAGTTACATATAGAGCATTCAAAGACAAAGAAAGCGGACTGATCTTGCTTAACATAACTCCAAAAACTAAAGATGTAACTGTTGAAGTCCATTTTAAAGTGAGGTATAACCCTTTCCGCGAAAAACCAAAAAGTTATCTAGATTACCACTTAAATCAGGATTCTCTGCATATTTATATACCAAAAAGATACTTTACTATCTCAAATAACTTAAAGGGTAATGAAGAGAGAATTAAGGTCGACATTAACTACCCAAAAGATTATATTCTTGTTATCTTGGATCAGCCATCTGAGACAGAATTCTGGAGATTCAGGCCTTTACTCTATAATGGAAGTTTTGAAAAAGAGAATCTAAATGATTTTTATTTAATTTTTGGAAAGTGGGATTTTTATGAGGGGAGCATAAACGTTGGAAATAGGACTGTTAGAGTAATAGCTCTTACAAATGAAGGCGAATGGGTTTTGCAGAATATTAAAGATATCTTACTTTTTTACTCAAAAGTTTTTACGCCTTATCCCAATGACGAATACTTCTATATACAGATCAAGTACTCAGAGAGTGAGTACAGGGGACATGGACTAGACGGAGGAATAATAGCAACTCAGTTATATATTCCATTGATTGCCCATGAGACTGCACATAATTGGTTTGGTCTCTATGCTAACATTTATCCAATACATGAGGGTATAGCTACTTATGCGGATCTGCTTTATGAGAACAATTTGACTAAATATGACGATATTGAAAGAATGTGTTTGAGTTCGACTGATACAATTCCAATCGCAGAAATTGAGGATAATACTGGGGAGAACATGGTAACATTGTATTATAAAAACGCTTTTGTCTTTCGTTCTTTGCAGTTTGTTTTAGGGGATGAAGTATTCTTCAGGGGGATGAGGAATTTGCTGGAGTATTGTCATTTACATAATTGTGTCCAAGACACTATGACAACTTTAAAGCAAATTCAGAGGATTTTTGAGGAGGTTTCAAACCAAAGCTTAGAATGGTTCTTTAGTGAGTGGTTTTATAAAACGGGTTATCCACATTTTGAAGTTTCTAATGCGATCTTAGAGAAAAAAGATGGGATATATCTCTTAACTCTCCAAATAGTAGAAGCAAATGGATTTAAAATGCCATTGGAAGTGAAGGTTGTTGACTCCCAAGGAAAGAATTATTTGAAGAGAATATTTGTTGATAAAAACACAACTTTAACATTTGAACTCGAAAACAAGCCTGAAACAGTCATAATTGACCCTAACGAATGGATGATAAATGAAGGGGGAAGTGGAGCATGGGGAGGCAAGAGCAGTTATGAGATTAATAACATAAGAATTGAAACAAATTAAACTGACCTCCTCCCTGGCTTGAAGGGTGAGGTTTGGAAAAGAAAAATATCAAACTTCTTTAAATTTTATCTCAAACTCGAGCTCCTTTTCAATTGGGAAAAGCAGAGTATAGCTCACTCCTTGTTGTATAAAGTCCCATCCAGCCTCACTTTGTGAAAGCGTTTTTATTGGGAACTTCCATACTTTGGCTTTCCTATCTAATTCTATTTTTGCTCTACCGATTCCATATGGGTCGTTTACTTCAAATTCACTTGTTTCAAATTCTTCTGGCTTTTCCATAACGCTGTGGACTGCAAGGTTTAGCTCAACTCCAAGGAGCACCTCATACGGAGTTTCTAAGCTGACTCTGTAGTGGGCGAGAAAACCTTCTTTGGTGAGTTCAATGTTTTTCTCAATTCTTACTGGTATCTTTCTCTCTACGTATATTCCCCCATTGCGCCAGAGCATCACGGAGTTTTCGTTAATCTTAAAGTCATAGGCCTGATTAACAAAATCTCCAAGCTCGTGATATCTGACGAGTCTATAACTGTCTAAACTTTCATTGACTCCAATGAAATGATCCTGAAGAATGCCCCTGAGTTGCCAGTCATATGCCAGTTCATGCTTTATTTCATCTGGAATGGCCTTTCCAAATTCGTGTATGCTTGTCACTCCTTCGTTGTTTTCTTCTTCTGGAGTTGCCGCATCTGGTACTTCGTGGTAATGTTCCCATCTTCTTGGAAGTACATCGTTGTAGTTCACGGCTTTTCTTTTTGAGCTCAACTCAAATATACTTCCTCCATAATGAGGCTTTATTGTGGCAATGAAGTTTTCATTTTCAAGCATAACCTCTTTTCTCCCATCAAAGTCAACATCAATGACTCTATTTTCTGGTCTTAGATAGCTTTGGGCTTTTATGATGTTTTCCCATATAGTTCTTCTTAAGTGAGGTAGATAAACCCCTCCAAAAATCCCGTGCCAGTATGCATCGTTGCATTGGGCCTTTAGAATATAGCGTCTTGCCTCTGGGTTGTTTCTAACAGCTTTACTTATCATGAGCATTCTTTTGTGCATGAAGTTACTCTCTGGATATTTGAAGAAGAAGTTTTTCCATATGCCTCCTCTTACGAAGACACGGTATTTTTCAAATTTTCCTTCTTTTTTCAGGTCTTTAACGAATTCTACAAATAATTTCGCCTGTTTAGCTGGTAAACTCCATTCACTCATCTCAAAATAGGATGCTATCGGAAGATAAACCAACCCGCGGGGAGTGAACATCTTTAGATACTCGGTATACGTTAGTAGATTAATCTTTTCATTGCTTGTAATAGCATCAAAGAAGTTTCTCAACCATCCTTTCTCGTAGACCCATTCGTAGGTTCCAGGCCAGACACCAAACTTTTCCCCATCATCATGGAAGACTGCAACTTTAGATGGGTCACTGTCTACGAGGGTTTCTAAGTATTCAATGGTTTTTCCTACGGGTCGGAAAGGAATCAGGTATCTAAGTTTTTCATCTATTGGAAAGACTGCTATCACTTCTCCTCCGTCCTCGGTATAATATGGCCAGAAGAGCTCTTCCTTGCTTAATCCAGCACTCATAAAGTGGTAATCATCAACCACCACATATTCAATTCCTGTTTCTTTAAGAGATTTTACGAGTTCTGGTTGCCATACTCTTTCAGTAAGCCACACTCCTTTCGCTTCATATCCAAGTTTTCTTGCGTACTCTTTAAGCAGTTCTATTTGGGCTATTCTGTCTTCTTTTGGAATGGCTGCTAGCACAGGTTCGTAAAATCCTGCAACTACTATTTCAAGCTGACCGTTTTTTACAAGAGATTTTAAAAGATCAATGTAATCGGGTTTATTTTCCTCAATCCACTCTAAAAGAGGGCCACTAAAGTGGGCATTTACTTTCATCATTGGAAATTCTTCAAGAATTTCCATGAATGGTCGATAGGAGTGGTTATAAGCCTCTTCAAAAACCCAGCCAAAGTTTCCAAGAGGCTGATGGTTGTGAATGCCAAATATGAAGTTGATTTTTTCCATTTTTACACCTCCGTGAACATTATCACTAAGAGTGATAGTGGAAAAGATATATAAATATTTTATGCATATATACCAACTTGGGTGAACAAATATCACCCGAGGTGAATAAAGATGCGGAAGAGTGTACCCTTAGTTATTGCTGTTTTGGTGCTTTTTAATGTAGTGCCTACAGTGAAGTTTGTCAGTGCTATTCAGGGTTCGATTACTTTAGATGGGGATTTAGGGGACTGGTCTGCGAGTCTTTTATATAGTGATCCAGTGGGGGACGCCAAGTGGGGAGCAAATAATGAAATAGAAACTTTTGGATTCTTTGTGTACAACAATACTCTTTACATCGCAGGAATCTTTAAAAAAGATGGCTGGAACAATTTCATGATAATGCTAGACTTGTCGACTAGGCAAGGATATCCCACAACAGAACACCATGATTGGGGAAGAATGTACAAATTTGCAAGTGGTGACATTGATTTTGTTTTAGAGACTTGGGGAGATGGATATTCTGCGTGGATAGTAAGCAGTAGCGGTAGCTTTAATGATATTAGCAGTCAAGTGAATTTTGCAAGTTCCACTACCCCTGATGGATGGAAAGTCGTTGAGATTGCAATTCCACTTTCGGCATTTGGAAACGTTGAGGTAAATGGATTGAAGGTTAATGGGGTAGCAACGTTAACCGGGGGATTTGATGGTAGTAAGCAATGGGTCTCTGATGTAGCTCCGGATCAGGACATATTACCGAGCTGGGGTGGCAGTGGAGATATCCCCGCTCCAGCTATATTATGGAAGTTTTTACAGTTTGACACTACAACGGGAGAATTAAAGGAAATTAGCTCAGTCATAGTTACAGTTTCAATTTCTTATGATGTTGCAAGTGTAGAAGAATGGAGCCCTGCCAATATTACAATAACTGTGGAGAATAAAGGTGCTGTGAATCTTACTGGTGTTCAGGTAATTCTTTATGACTCTGGGAAAAAACTTCAAAATTGGACTATTAATGCAGTAGCAGGCACTCAAAAAGTTTTGAATTATATATACACATATTCTCCTGGGTTAGTCGGACTACACACATTAAAAGTAGAAGTTAATTTTGTAGATCCAGACGGGGTCTCAAAAACAGTTACTGCTACCAAACTATTGACTGTAGGAGCAAGCGTAATGCTCCAAAACAGGCTTGTTACTGCGGGGTATACCTTGGAACCAATGTATGATAGTGAATATCAGAAAACCCTTTCAATGCTTGATGAGTTGTCTTCTTTAGTCATTCCTCCGAAATATAAGGATAAAGTTCCTGGATTTGAAGTAAAGATGAACAAGAGTAAAGAACTCTTTGAGACGGGTCAGAGACTTTTAAGATACAGACACCCATATTACTCTTACATTGGAGCCCTTAGGATCTATGGAAGCTACTCCATATTGAAGAGAGTTCAAAAGGATATTGAGGAGCTAAAAGTACTCATAGAAAGTGGCCTTTCAAAGGAGATCGATGGAAGTTTAGCAGATTGGAATGAATCCACAAAAATGGCTGAAGACACAATGGGGCTTGGGCAAGATGGTGCAAACTTAAAGGCTCTCTATGTGGACTACGATGATAATTACCTCTACATAGCGTTAGTAGGCGACAATAAAGCTAGCTGGGACATTGCATATGGAATTGGAATTGATGTAAATGGAGAAGAAAGTGGTTACAGTGAGGGTCTGGATATGTGGGTAAGAAGAATGGGCTTTGATCCACCAATAGACTTTGAATACTACTTACAATGGACAAGTGGAGGAGGAGCAGGGGCTCAGAAATTTGGCAAGTGGATTGAGACTAACAGTACTTGGGACGAGAGACCTATAAAAGAGTGGGGTATTTGGAGTGGCATTACTGGAAGTTCTGAAGGTCTGAAAGTCCTTGAGTTGGCAATACCTTGGGATGCTCTTGGAGGTAAACCAAGTATCGTAAGAGTTGTAGCATTCGTCACCGGAGGTTATCCCGAAGACTCAGCAGTTGAAGCACTTCCAGACAACCCAAGCATGCACGAGCTCACTGATGATGTAAAGGGATATGGTGAATGGACAGATTTCGACCTAATAACAGTTTTTGCTGAGATAGAAGTTAGCTAATTCCACTTTTCTTAATTTTATTGTTTTAAAATAATATTCTTCTGAATGCGTATATTGCGATAGCTACTGCTATTTGATTAGAGAAGTTATCATCAGGGGGTAACTCATAGAATTCTGCCAACATTCCGGCTAAGGCCCCGACGAGAGCATGTGGTAAATCTATCAACACGAAAAGTGTCAGAAACGCTGTCACAAAATATGCTAAACTTCCTTCGACACTTTTGCCATTTTTAAACCTATGTCTTCCAAAAGGCTTTCCTATTATTGCGGCTATGGCATCTCCCAACGTTGCAACAGTTATGGCGCCAATGGCAATATCTTTCGGAAAAAGGCAGACTATTATTAGTGCTCCAATTGTAAAGTATATATGTGCTCCAATAGAGTACTTTTCGTGTTCTCTGGATATTGCTTCAAGCTCCTTTTCAACTAGGGCAATTACTTCTTCTCTTACATAAAGGCCAAGTTTTCGTTTGACTTTGTCTCTTAAGTCTTCAACTATTCTAAAAGGCTCCAATATTATGAAAACGATTAAAGCTGTGGCAACGAATCCTATTGTTACTTTTTGGCCAAAGAGAAGGTAAAGTAGCGGAACACTCAACCCCGTCAGATGAAGTACTTTTCTTTTAAGCTCGCTTTTTATGCTCACGTTTTATCACCTCTAAGGCCTCATTAAGGTCTTTTACTATATAGTCAGCGTATTTTGGCATAAGAGACTTGAAGTAACCCCGTCTAACCAGAATGGTCGTTGCTCCTATCTCTTTTCCACCTCGCATATCAGTATCGTCTCTATCTCCTACCACGTATATTTCACTCTCTTTGGGGAATCTTCTTTTTGCTAATATAAAGTTATAAGGCTCAAGTTTGCTGTAACCGGTTTCTCCACTTATTATAAGTGAATCGAAGTAATCCTTCAGATTTAGATATTCAAGCTTTTTTCTTTGCCATTCAGATGAGGAATCTGTTATGAGGACTATCCTTGCGCCCATTGCTTTTAATCCCTTTAGAAACTCAATTGCATCCGGATAGAGCTTTAAGTTTGAGAAGAATGTTCTATCCACTAATTCAAACATCTCTTTCAGGTCTTCTTCTGAAATTTTTCTGTATACCCTTTCCATAAAGTTTTCCACCAACTCGTCTAGATCAAGCAGATGTAACTCTCTAGATTGTTCTAACTCTTTGTAGCGCTGTGTGAGGATATAAAGTAAAGCTCGGAACTTTCTTTTTCTGATTAAATGGGGTAAAAGACGAAGGACACTCCACTTAGCAGCTTCCCACGTATTGCATAAAGTATCATCTAAATCCACAAGTACAAGCATGTAATAACTGTGCCCTCCACTTTAATAACTTTAACGTTAAAGCTTTAAAACTCTGGATATAGTTTTTTCATGAGGGACCATGAGAGGTGAATTGTTGGTACTAGTGGGAATGGGATTGATATTTATAGGGTTCATGTTGATCTTTATGGGTACTCTAATAAGTGCCTCGAGTGGAGAGACCGAGGTAGAAGGAGGAGGAGTTATAATGATAGGCCCCATTCCAATAGTATTTGGAACCAGTAGAGGGGCCACTTTTGCGATGATACTGGCTATTCTATTAATGGTTCTCTGGATAATTGGGACTCTGATAAGCAGGAGGGTGTGATGTGGAGTATATTCTCGATCTTTCTATACTCCTTGTACTTGCAAAGACATTAGAGTGGCTTTTTGAGAAAAGGGAAATTCACCCAATAATTGCTCATATACTCACTGGAATGGTACTTGGCCCATTTTTCCTTAATGTAGTCATACCCTCTGAACCATTAAAGGTTCTCTCTGAATTTGGTCTCTTAATGATGATGCTTTACATGGGACTTACAAGCAACTTCTCTTCTATAGCATCCAACAAGAGCAAGGCAATTTTAGTTGCAGGTTTGGGTGTGGTATTCTCTTTTATATTCGGGTTTTTGACAGTTTATCTCTTCGGTAAAGGTTTAGCAGCAGCGATATTTGTAGGGGTAACTCTTGGAAACACTGCAATAGAGGTAACAAGTGGAGTAATTTTAAAGTCTCGGGTTAGAAAGGAGATTTCATCTATATTGATGGGAGCTGCATTCGCAGATGATATTATGGCTGTTTATTTGATAGGCATAATAACTGCAATGACAAAAGGAGAATTAGCACTTTTTCCTCTTGGGGTACTGACGATCAAAATTGCGATTTTTATAATTGTAGTGCTTCTAATTTCTGAGTATGTCTTCAAGCGCTCTGTAAGATTCTACAGTATTCTGAGAAATCTTAACATATTCTTCACTTTTACGATAATTCTCACTTTCCTTTTAGCAATAGTTGCAGAAAGAGTTGGCCTACACCAGATAATTGGAGCATATCTTGCCGGATTAACAATTAGTAGACTTAGAGAGAGAAAAGATCCTCTTGTACTAAGTAAGATAAAACTTAATGAACTCATCGGAGATCTTCAAGTAGTTCTCACAGAATTCTTCATTCCACTGTTCTTTATATATGTGGGATTAATGTTTAATCCTCCTCTAAATGAGTTTAATATAGCATTAGTATTCATTCTTTATTTAGCAGCCGTTGCAGGAAAGTTTTTGGGATGTGGCCTTGGAATGAAATTCTTCAAGTTTGATTGGAAATCAGCAGCACTAGTCGGTATTGGAATGGGAGGGAGAGGTAGCCTAGAGCTTGCCATTTTAAAGTTTGGGATTGAGGAAGGTTTAATAGATCAGGGGATTTTTGCAGCTGTGGTCATAGTTTCAATGCTTACCGCTGTAACAACACCGCAGTTTTTTAAGCTTTACTTAACTCACATTCGGGAGGAATAACATATACTTTGAAGAGCAATGTCTTCAAGCTCATAACAAAAGCTTAAATGCTATGCAAATAACTTTGGCTGGTGGGAGCATGATACCAAAAGAAGGCATGAGTGAAGATGAAATTTTTGCTGAACTTGAAAAAAGGCTTAGGTCAGACTTAACTTTTAATTCCGGTAAAATTCTTGGATCTATGTGTACTTATCCCCATCCTTTAGCTCAAAAAGTAATTCAAAGGTACATAGATAGGAACTTAGGAGATCCAGGGTTGCATAAAGGTAGCAAAGAGATCGAAGAGGAAGCCGTTCAAATGATTGGAGAACTTTTACATCTGAAAAGGGCTTGGGGCAATATAGTTAGCGGTGGTACAGAAGCAAATATTTTAGCTGTAAGGGCTTTTCGGAATCTCTCTGGTGTTGAGGAACCAGAACTTATCTTACCTCGGAGTGCACATTTCTCTTTTCTAAAGGCAAAAGATTTGTTAAAGGTAAAACTCGTCTGGGCGGAACTTAATGATGATTACTCTGTCAATGTGAAAGATGTAGAGGCTAAAATAACAGACAATACAATAGGAATAGTAGGAATAGCAGGGACAACTGGATTGGGGGTTGTTGATGACATTCCTTCACTTTCTGATATAGCAGTTGATTATGGAATTCCTCTTCATGTTGATGCCGCTTTTGGGGGGTTTGTAATCCCCTTTGCAAAGGCCTTAGGGTATGATCTACCGGATTTTGATTTTAAGCTTAAGGGAGTTCAAAGTGTCACGATAGATCCACATAAAATGGGAATGGCCCCAATTCCTGCAGGCGGGATAATATTTAGAGAGAAGAAATACATGGACGCGATTAATGTCTTAGCCCCTTACTTGGCAGGGGGTGAAATATTCCAAGCCACAATAACAGGTACAAGGCCTGGGGCAAATGCGATAGCAGTTTGGGCTCTTCTTAAACATCTTGGATTTGAAGGCTATAAAGAAGTCGTTGGGGAGGCTATGGAGAATGCTAAGTGGTTTGCAGAGCAAATAAAAGCTTTAAATGGTGTTTATTTAATAAGAGAACCTATGCTTAACATAGTGTCATTTGGGTCAAAGGAGCTTAAAAAAATTGAGAAAGACCTTAAAAAGCGAGGTTGGGGAATAAGTGCCCATAGGGGATATATAAGGATAGTTATGATGCCGCATGTAAAGAGAGAACACTTGAAGAGCTTTTTAAATGATTTGGTGGAAATTTTGAAGAAACTTTAGTCTCTAAATTTTGCCTTTCAATTCTTCTAAAGTCTTATTGGAACTAGCTAAAGCTAATGGTATTTGTGATTCTCCAACAACCTTTCAATTCTTCTAAAGTCTTATTGGAACTTAAGCTCTGGGAGCGTTATTTTAAGCTCCCCACCAGTCTTTCAATTCTTCTAAAGTCTTATTGGAACCTTCAATCAATCCCCTTAAAGTCCTCTTTCTTAGTTTCTTTCAATTCTTCTAAAGTCTTATTGGAACTGGGCTGAACTACTACCTTATTTTATTTTGAAAAGACTTTCAATTCTTCTAAAGTCTTATTGGAACAGACTTGTCCATCGATTTGTATTGTAAATGTCTTGCCTTTCAATTCTTCTAAAGTCTTATTGGAACGTTCTCAGATACACTATCCAGCATGGCTAGTTAAGACTTTCAATTCTTCTAAAGTCTTATTGGAACCGTTTGGACACAGATTGCAGAATATCAGATTCCTGTCTTTCAATTCTTCTAAAGTCTTATTGGAACTTGCTGCAGCTAAAAAAGAAGAAAAAGAGGCTAAAGGCTTTCAATTCTTCTAAAGTCTTATTGGAACTCTGCTAAAAAAGCATGGTTATGTAGAACAGGTAGCAACCTTTCAATTCTTCTAAAGTCTTATTGGAACAAATTTTATGTAAGCTTCCATAGAAATACCTGTTTGGACTTTCAATTCTTCTAAAGTCTTATTGGAACCTGGCCAACTCGATAAGTTTGGCCTTATCAACTTTCTTCTTTCAATTCTTCTAAAGTCTTATTGGAACTTAATGTAGATCTTGGCCTAAAAGTTATTTACGTCTCTTTCAATTCTTCTAAAGTCTTATTGGAACCTCGTGAAGCAAAAATGAGAGCTCCTGTTATGTACCAACTTTCAATTCTTCTAAAGTCTTATTGGAACGATTATTGTCCATAAGAGTCCTAACACGATAACCCACTTTCAATTCTTCTAAAGTCTTATTGGAACCTCCTTGAGACGCTAGACAGGATAGCAAAGATATACTTTCAATTCTTCTAAAGTCTTATTGGAACAACTATCCTTACTCAAAGCCGTTATCTCGTGATTTTCTTTCAATTCTTCTAAAGTCTTATTGGAACTTTTTTCTTTGCACTCTTAAACTCAGATCTATCAAGCTTTCAATTCTTCTAAAGTCTTATTGGAACAAATATATCGTGGGAACCTAAGCGCAAAACCGCTTTCGTACTTTCAATTCTTCTAAAGTCTTATTGGAACACTGGTTGTTAAATTACCAACGAGGGCGTTTTTAATCTTTCAATTCTTCTAAAGTCTTATTGGAACAATCAAGACGGCCTTACTCGAAGAATTCCCCAATAAAGCTTTCAATTCTTCTAAAGTCTTATTGGAACTTCGAGAATCTTCATCACACTAGCAATAATTTTTTCTTTCAATTCTTCTAAAGTCTTATTGGAACCTATTAGCGCAAATACTATGAGCTGAATCAAGCTCTCTTTCAATTCTTCTAAAGTCTTATTGGAACAGGGGTGAATTTTCCTCTGAATCCCCTATAAAACCATTAAAATGCTTGGATTATATAAGGTTTTCTCCAAAGGGTCAATAATTGAGCCTTCGCGAGTCACCAATTAAAACCCTCGCAACCAAAATTAACCCAAGACAAGATTGCTTTAACCTTTATTGTGGTAATGAATAAGCATGAACACGAGACTTCCAGAGACCAAAGAGAGTTTAAAAACAGTATCAGGCCAATTTAAAAACCTTAAAACACAAAAGATCAAATGTTCACTAGGGGAAAGTATTAAAGAAGTCTCAAGAACCCTCCGCTCAAAACTTCGAAAAAAATTCGTTACAAAAATTTAGAATTCTTGTAACCATTTGGGTGATAGTAACAAATGGTGACTAAAGACTTCCAAAGTTCTGAAAAAGTCTTAAATTAAGAAACAAACTGTTTAAAAAGAGAAAATTCAAAAACAAAGCTCGTAAATAAGTACCGAAAATTATTCGAGGAGCTTATTAAGTTTCTCTATCACCGCTTTGGGAGTTTCTCCAAATATTAGAATCATTGCTTCTTTACCCCAGTCTCCAAGGTGATATATTAAATCAGGCTTGTCTCTTAATCTCTCGATTGCTGTTCTTACACCCCATGGAATAGTCCCGCCTTCTTTTGCTTTTATTTCCTCAGGTTCCTCTGTTCTGTTGTAGAGGGATACTTTAAAGCCGAGTTTCTGTGCCTTAGAAATTAGCTCTTCATTGTACTTTATGTTGAGAACACTCCTAACTTCGGGGAAAACCTCCATAAAGGTCAATATTGCTCTCGCAAGGTGATCAGAAGCACCAAATTCTATCCAACCTACGGGCTTTATAGTATTTCCAAACTTTACGATTCTCCCTTTAACTCCAGCAACGTCTTCTCGGCCCCTTGCATAAAGCTTTGGGAGCGCGTAAACAAAGTTCATTCCTACTTCAGGTACATATTTGTGAAGGTCTTCTATTGATACAAGCTCTTTGAGAGCTCTATTCAATGTATCGTACACTCTCCATTTCTCAGCTGGGATTTCAATCCATGCATTTTGGTTCACGGGACAGTGCCCGTGGCCAATTCTCGCACCATAATAAATGCCCATGGTTATAAACTTCTTTGCCGTTTCCACAGCCTCTTCTAGGGACTTTCCTTTTGCAAGATTTGCAGTAATTGCTGCAGAAAATGAGCATCCTGTACCATGGGTGCAGCCTTCAACAAAAGGCGCACGGTATTCTCTAAACTCTCCGTTGACATATAAAATATCCACTGCTTCGCTTAATCCTAAATGACCACCTTTTACAATTGCTGCTCTGGCCCCAAGTTCTTCTACAATTGTCTTTGCAGCTCTTTTGGCATCGTCAACATTTTTTATTTGAAATCCGCTCAATTTTTCGGCTTCCGGCCTATTGGGGGTGACAAGTGTAGCGTGAGGAATTATTTCTGTAATTAGGGTTTCCATGGCATCTTCTCTTAGAAGGGGAGCTCCACTTTTTGCTATCATCACAGGATCGACCACTAGAGGAAAGTTGTATTTTTTCACGGTCTTTGCCACAGCTTTTATAATCTCTGAATTGCTCAGCATTCCAGTTTTTGCAGCATCAACACCTATATCCTCTACAACAGCTTCAATTTGTTTTACCACAACTTCTGGTGAGATGTCATAAATTGCTCTAACTTCTTGTGTGTTTTGAGCGGTTACAGAGGTTATTGCTACAAGTCCATGAACTCCAAAGGCAGAGAAAGTTTTTAGATCTGCCTCTATTCCTGCCCCTCCTCCACTATCACTTCCTGCTATAGTTAAGGCCTTTCTAATCACTCTATCACCTCCATCCTTCTCAAAGCTTTAAGAGTTAAGAACCCCAAAGTTGTTCCAACTAAGGTGCTTGGGGCAAAAGCGAGCCAGAACCATGTAACTCCTTTGTGGACATTTATGAGGGGGCCAAATAATAGGGCACTTAACGTTCCTCCTATAAAAATCGTAGCCAGAGGTTCACTAAAGGCAGCCCAGTCTTTTCTCATGACTTTATAAACTACTCCCACTGTAAAAGCTCCTGGGATTCCGCCGGGTATTGAAAATATTGTGCCAACTCCAAAAGACATTCTAAGGAGTCCTATAAAGAGGGCTGTTAGGGAAGCCCACCATGGGCCGAGCATGATACCGGTTATTACGTTTATAAAATGTTGAAAGGGGGCCACTTTCGTTGGCCCAACTTGGAAGGAAATTGTTCCCAGAACAACTCCTAAAGCCGTGAAAATTCCAACATAAGCAAGTTTTTGTGTTTTAGTTTCGGGTTTCATTTAATCACCTCTTCTATGATTTTTCTCATATCTTCTGTGGCTTTTCTTACATTTTCTGCTCCAATTATTGCTGAAATTATTGCAACTCCATCAACACCGGTTTTTAGCACTTCTTTGACGTTCTCATGATTTATTCCACCAATTGCAACGACTGGAATTTTTATTGATTCAAGTATTTTCTTAAGTCCATCAATTCCGATAACTCTAACATCGAGTTTTGTAGGGGTGGGAAAAACAGCTCCAGCTCCCAGGTAATCTGCCCCTTCTTTTTCAGCCTTTAAAGCTTCTTCCAGACTGTATACAGAGGCTCCAATGATTAAATTTGGGGCAATTTCTTTAGCAGTGGGAATTGGCATATCTTCAGGACCAAGTTGAACTCCATCAGCGTTTGTTGCTAAGGCAATGTCTAAACGATCATCCACGAAATAAAGGGCATCATATTCACTTGTTAGTTTTCTTATTTCTTTTCCAATTTCGATCATCTCTTTTGTGGGTGCATTTTTTATGCGAAGTTGAATCGAAGTTGCCCCTCCTTCCAGAGCCTGCTTGGTACTTTTTATCTCATCTTTCAGCCTTCTATCAGTTATTACATATAGTTTGAGCTTTTTTCTAAAGTTCAACTTCTTTCACCTTCGCTCTCTTCATTATGAGATCTCCATCAATTCTGTAAAGCCAGTCGTATAACTTTGTGTGGAATGTCCCGGGGTATGGGGAGTCTTCAAAGGCTTTTTCAGCAGCAATTTCAAAAGAAATCAATCCTGCGATGGTGGCTTTTAGAGGATCTTCAACGGCTAAAAATGCACCGATTATTGCTGTTGCCATACAACCGGTTCCAGTTACCCTTCCAAGCAAAGGAGTCCCATTTTCTATAGCATAAACTTTCTCTCCATCACTTACATAATCTACAGGGCCTGTAACAGCAACTACTGTGTTGAATTCTTTTGAGGCATCCCTTGCGAGCTTTTTGGCAACTTGTTCATCATATACTGCGGAATCTACTCCTCTTGTTTTTCCATGTTCACCGAGGAGAGCTGCAATCTCTCCAAAGTTCCCTCGGATAACGCTTATCTCTCCTGCCTCTAGAATTCTTAGAGATGTCTTTGTCCTAAGTTTTGTGGCCCCGGCACCTACTGGATCTAGAATAACAGGCTTTTTGAGATCTTTTGCAGTCTTAACGGCCTTCATCATGGAGTATATTTTGTGCTCGTCTAAGGTCCCGATGTTTATTACTAGTGTATTGGCCAAGGCAACCATCTCTTCAAGTTCTTCTATTGCATGGGCCATAACTGGAGAAGCTCCTATAGCAAGGAGAGCATTTGCCGTGGTATTCATAACCACATAGTTGGTTATATTATGCACCAAAGGTCTCTTTTCCCTAACTTTTTCTAACGCTTCAATAATCCATCTCATTTTTCTTCACCCCTCTAATATGTAATAGAGAATACTTACCAAGAGGAAGGTTGGAATGCTTGAACCCAACTTAAAGCCAAGTTCACTTAGCAGGGGAATGTAAATCCCGAAAAGACCTTCTATGGCAAGTCCCATGTAAAATGCGAATCCAATCGCCCATATGAGTATAGCTTTGGTATTATAACCTGCGAATTTTCCATTTTCATCGAGAAGTTCTGCTGCGTTGTATTCTTTTTTAACGAGAAAGTAGTCTGTTATCATTATTGCTGCTAGCGAAACAAAGGCGCCACCAATAAGAAGTAAGAAGCTTTCGTATTGTTCCATTGGGAAGACTAGAGCAAGGATAGTTCCAAGGCTTCCAACAAGTAAAACCTGTTTCTTTGCATTGGCTTTTGGAGAAATGTTTTTGTAAGTTATTGCGGCAGAGTAAACATCGAGGAAAGTGGTTGTTACCGTGGAGAATATAATTATTAGCATTGCAGGGATCCCAATTCCATACGCTGCTATGATTCCGATTGGGTCTCCTTCTCCAATTGCCATGTTTGTTAGGGCTCCTACAAAATAGAAGAGGCTCGATGGGATGAAGTACCCAAGATAAGTACCCCAAAATGCTGCGTTTTTATTTTTGGCAAATCTTGAGTAATCAGCTATTAATGGTGCCCAAGAAAGAGGCATTGCTATTACCAGATCTAGTCCCAGCATAGCTCCTATTTCGCCAGTGCTAGGCTTAGAGAGAAGCTGCGTGAATGAAAACCTTTGGAGAGTAACATACGTGAGCCATAGACTTAGTGCGAGTAAAAGAAGGGCCGCAATTTTTTCTAATTTTTCCCAGTTTTTGGGTCCTATGTATGTCCATCCTGTAACTAAGAGGCCTAGCAAAATTACCCAAAGAGCATAATTATCAACTCCAAGGCTTTCTGCGACTGTGTTCATGGCGTTGGCTCCTACAATGAGCATTATTGCTGTCCATCCTATAAGCTGAAGATAATTTAGGATGGAAGGTAGGATCGACCCTTTGATTCCTAGGGAAGCTCTTGAAAGCACCATTGTTGGAAGGCCTGTTTTTTCTCCTTCCAGAGCTATTAATCCCATTATGGTGTTCCCAAGAATGTGACCGATGAGCACTACAAGGAGTGCCATACCTAATGAGAGAGCTGGTGTTAGGAGTGCTCCGGCCCAAAATTCTGCAATGCTTATTCCTGCTCCAAACCATATTGCAAGAAGTGTTAGGAGGCTAAAAGTTCTCCTATCTCTCTCTACAGGTTTTATGTCATATCCTCCCTCCATGTCCATCACCTTTTAATTGTCCCATTTTTCATTCTCTTGGGGGTTTTATAACTTTTTTGTTAAAATTTAAAACCAAGTTATAAAAAATCTAAGAACAAGTTCAGGGAGCTTAGGGAAAAAGAGAGAAATGAGCTAGTTTTTCATCACATAGAAATATCTATCTAGTGAAGAGTGAACTCTTTGATAATATTTCTCTAAAATTGTAAATCCTATTCTCTCAGCAGTTTTTTCTACATTAAACTCAGCTGGAAATGCAATACTTAAATATCCATCTAGAACTTCATACATACTCTCTAGGGCCTTTTCATAGAGATCCTCTCTTTTCTTCCCTCCTAGTGTTGCAGAAGTTCCATAGGGGGGATCAGTGACAATTGCTTCAAATGTTTTATCAGGGAAGAGTTCTCTTAACTTGGTGGCATCCCCTTTTTGTAGTTTGTATTCCTTTATTCCATAATATTCGAGATTCTTTTTGGCACCTTCCACCATATCCGATCTAAGATCTACTCCGTAAACTTTTAGGCCGATAAGGCCTGCTTCGATTAGTATCCCTCCAGTCCCCATAAATGGATCAAGAACCTCTTTTTTTGCCCTTGCTAAGTTTACCATTGCTCTTGCAAGTCGAGGAGGTAATGCTATTGGTTTAAAGAATGGTCTTTTATCGGCCTTTCTTTTCTCAAACTCTTTAGCTGAAAACGTTTCTTTTCTTACTCCAACCCAAAGTTTTTCTCCACAATAGGCCCTAATCAGGGTGCCTGGATTGCTCAAATTGACTTTAAAGCCTTGTTGTGCTATGATCGCACCAAGTTCTTTCTCTAAATCTTTTACATTATAAGAACAATTTAACATTGTTTCTCTGTCCACTTTGAATGTAGTGTTGATAAAATCCCCCCATTTAAGAGCTTTTGCTTTTAAGTAGAGCTCCTCCAGACTTTCAGCTGAGAAGAGTAAAATTCCATATTCATGAGCCATCCCAAGTCTTTTGAGATATGAAAAAGCTTCTTCGTTCGCTTTTAATGCCAAGAATAGATAATCCCTTTCAATAATCCTGAATTCCTTGTTATTGAGTTCCAATAATGCTTTAACTTCTCCTTCGGCCATTTGGGGTAAATTTCCAAGAATCTCAACATAAAGCAACTTTTTTTCCTCCATCTCGTTTTAATTCTTTAGTATATCTCTAATAAGTGTGTTGGCTATCTCTTTATCTATTGCTCCGGCTCTAAGTTCCCTCAATACCCTCTGGATACCAAAGCGTTTTAATATTGGTGCATTTTTGATGGCCCCTTTCCAAAGTGAACATCCAAATCCAAGTGCATATTTTCTGCTAAGTATTTTTATTGCTTCTCGTTTATCGATTGCGAGAAAGGCTGGGAGATTTAGCTTTATCAAATCTCCATCTTTGTATATGGATATGCTACCAAAGCTTAAAAGATCTCCCGAAGCCACTATTTTTATCCTGTTTTTTCTGGCATAATTTTTGACTGCATCCATTATCATGGAGTGACACTTTCCACAGATCGGAGCTCTCTTTTGAATTTGATCATTTATAATTTCCATATAGTTGGGGATCTCAACAAAGACAGCTCCATAGCTTTGGGCTCTAAAAAGAACTACATCTCTCATTTGAGGGAGCTTTACCATTACTGGAATCACTTCGAATCCTGCCCATCTAAGGATCAAAAGAGAGGCCGTGCTATCACTACCCATTGAAAAAGCTAGAGCAATCTTTTCGTCAATTTTACTTCTCTCAAATTCTTCCCCATAAAGTCGATAACGAAGGAGATCTCCTAGTCTTTGGTATGCCTCTTCACTAATATCTCCCTTAACCTGTTCGAGTGCTTCTAGGCTTTGTTGCAAGCGGTAGGATTTTACGAAATCGTCTTTTATTCTCTCTATCATCGGAGATTGATTTGGTATACTATTTTAAAGGATTTCTATGAGTGAGAAAGATTAAAATTTTCGAGAGAGTAAACTAAAAAGGTGAGCAAAAATGTTCGCGGAGATAATTACAGTGGGTGACGAGCTTCTAACTGGGAACACTGTAGACAGCAATTCTGCTTTCATTGCTCAGAAGCTCACAGAAAGGGGATTTTGGGTTAGGAGGATAACCACTGTGGGTGATGATATTGAGGAAATAAAGAGTGCTGTTAAAGAAGCCCTTTCAAGAGAACCGGAGGTTCTCATTATAGCTGGAGGACTGGGCCCAACTCATGATGATGTTACAATGGCGGCCGTGGCCCAAGCCTTAAATGTGGGACTTGAGCTTAGGGAAGAGGTGATAGAGAAAATCAGGGTTTTTTACCGTGGGCTTTATGAAGAAGGTGTTGTAGATGATCCAAATTTAAATGAAGCCAGAATAAAAATGGCTTACTTACCAAAAGGGGCAGAAGTGTTAGATAATTCTGTAGGCGCGGCCCCTGGGGCCTACTTTAAATATAACTCTACTGAAGTCTTTGTTCTTCCTGGGATGCCAAGGGAAATGAGAACTATGCTTGAGAACGAAGTTCTTCCAAGACTTGGAAAAAGAAAGTTTATTCAAGAAAAGCTTCTCGCAGAGATAACAGATGAATCAAAACTCGCACCACTTTTAAATGAAGTTTTAGGAAGATTTAATGTGAAAATCCACTCCTCTCCAAAAGGCTTTGGAAAGTATATTGGAATAATAATCTTTGGTGAATCCGAGGAGGAAATTAAAAGGGCGAAAAAATTTATGGAAAAGAGAGGATTAAGATTTGAGAATGTCTAAGGTATTTGGAATATTTTCATTGCATTTGTTCCAACGGTCTTTCCTATGGGTTTTCCTTCCGTTAGGAGGACAATATCATCACTATCTACTAATCCGAGGCTCTTTATTAGTGATATCATGTCATTTTCATTGAATTCTTCTTCCATGCAGAATGGATACACACCATAAGAGAACATCAATGTATTACATACCCATGGGTCAGTGGAAAATGCCAGGATCCATTGTTTTGGCTTAAATCTTGAGATAAGTCTTGCAGTTAAACCAGTCTTTGTAGGGGTTAATATGTACTTTGTCTCTACTGTACACAGTGCATCTATGATACTTCTAGTTATTGCTTCTTTTATTGTACTTTTCTTTGGTAAAGCCTCTATCCAAGACCGTATTCTTGAATAGCCCAATGATTCTCTGTATTCCTCTGTAACTTTGGCAATTTTGCCCATCATTTCAACGGCTTCCACTGGATATTTTCCAACAGCAGTTTCTTCTGATAACATTACACCATCCGTTCCGTCAAGTATTGCATTGGCTACGTCGGTGACTTCGGCTCTTGTTGGTAATCTGTCTTGGGTCATTGAAACGAGCATTTGGGTTGCGGTTATTACTGGTTTTGCGGCCATATTTGCTTTCTTAATTAGTTGTTTTTGAAGAATTGGCAAACTTTCAATAGGCATCTCCACCCCAAGATCTCCTCGTGCAACCATTATACCGTCGGAGGCATTAAGGATCTCATCAAAGTTTCTTACAGCATCAGGCCGTTCTATTTTGGAGATAACAAACATCTTGGATTTTTTCTTTTCTATAAACCGTTTAACTTTGAGGACATCATAAACGGAACCCACAAAGGATATCCCTATAGCATCGATCCCATGTTCAATCCCAAATTCTATGATTTCGAGGTCTCTTTTGGTTATTGCTTCTATTGGAAGGTTGGCTTTTGGGATATTTATACCTTTATGAGAGAATAGGACTCCACCATTGATTACAAGGCATTCTACATCATTTTCTCGGACGTTTTCAACTTTTAATGCAATATACCCATCACTCAAGTAAATGATATCTCCTATTGAAACTAGCTTTGGGAAGTCTTTAAATTCGACAGGAATAGTATTTTCATCGCCTTCGATCTCTCTTGTTGTGAGGATTACCCTTTCTCCTTTTTTTAAGATTACGGAGTTTTCTTTTAGATTTCCGACCCGTATCTTAACTCCGGGGAGGTCTCCCAAGATGGCAACTCTTTTATCAAGCTTTTCAGAAGTTTTTCTAATTAATTCTATCGTTTTTGCGTGTTCTTCTAAACTACCATGGGAAAAGTTCAATCTAGCGACGCTCATTCCTGCTTCTATCATTTTCTTCATGATAGCTTTGTTTCTACATGCAGGACCTATAGTGGCAATTATCTTTGTCTTATGAGAAGGAAACCTCACTTTTCTCACCTTTTGTTTATGTAGAGATCTTAGGTTATATAACCTTGTTCATTTTCATGTGTAATATGTTTATCTTTTGAAAGTCTTGTTTTTTGAAGAGAATACAATGCTATCTTTTTATTTTAAAGTAGAGAGTATCTAAACTTCCTCAAGCTTTTTTCTAATTTCTTCAGTGTTCTTCTGTGTTTCATTAAGGGCGTTCTTTAAGTTGTTGACTTCCATTTTGAGGTCATTTAGAGTTTTGTTCATTTGATAAAATGCAAAGACTATTATTACTATCAACACGAGTCCTAAGATAATTGAAATCCACCCACTTGGCGTTCCAACATATGGCATTTTACTCCCCCTTTAGATTTTTTATAACATTATTATTAATCAAGATCCTAAAATTTTTTGCCTTGTAATATTTTTTAGCTCTTGGATCTCCAGGCTCTAATCGAAGCTCACTTTCAACTAGTTTGGCCTTCTCGAGCTTTTTCAAATGGAGATAAAGTAATTGGCGAGATATGCTAAGTTCTTTGGCAAGCTCATAGACATACCACTCTTTTTCGCAGAGCATCTTAAGTATCTTAATTCTTATAGGTGAACTTAAGGCCTCTCCTATTATTGCCAGTTCATTCACTGTCTCTACCATGATCATCACATAGGAATTTATTACATAAGACAGATTTCAGTTACATAAATAGTTGTGAAAGAGGGATAAAAATCTTTTTGTCTGGGGACCCCATTTTAATATATTTCTGATATTGACTTTTGGAGTGTGTTCGCAACCATCAAAACTAGTGTGTAAGTGTTGGAGGTCATGGAGATACCCATAAGAGCTCTGGAAGCTCAAATTACCTACAAGCCCTATAAAGTGAGGGATATGAGTTAGAGGATATATGGTTAGCATTATTAGATGGTTTCTGGTTGGTAATATTTGGTATAAACTAAAATAGAGAAGTATTTCAACCTTAAGTCCCACTCTCCATGGGGCTGTTTATTATCTTCTCATACTCCTCTTTGCTTAAATATTGAGGTTCGTACGTGACGCCATAGTTCTTGAGGTTTGATACAAATGATCTTAAATGGTTTCTTGATCCCTTCATTAGGTTTTCATATACCCCTATTATGTCCTGCTTATCTGTTTTTGAAATCCATTTTTGTAGATCTACAATGTCAAGTTCCTCAATCATTGCTCCCACTATGAGAGCGTCTTCAACACTCTTGCTTCCTTTCTCAACGAGTTGATTGTAAAGCTCTTGGAGTTCTGGGTTATTGAATTTTCCTACTTCGTCAATAACTGGATCTTCAAGGGCATATTTATCAATTAGACTCTTTACGGCGTCCATATGTGTCTGCTCGCTTTCAGCTATGTTATTAAATATTGGCAAATGCCATTTTTCGTAGAGTGTTAAATAGACATCCCTTGCTAATTTCTCTTCTTCGCGCATCCAAAGTATTCCTTGCTTTTCTTCCTCTGTTAGAGAAGTCGTTGATGTTTTTTGGTCTTGGATACATCCTACACCAACACTCACTAGTAATATTCCAATGACAATAAAGATCACGAACTGCTTCATCGTATCACCTCTAAGAATATATTACTAGACAGGATGATAAATAAATATTATTCCCTCCTAATTTTCCCTCATCCAAAATTACCACGTGTCTTAGCCTTGATTATTGCTTCAGCCAGCATCTCCTTAAACACCTCTCTATCAAGTTCATTCTTAATCTCTATGCTCTCCAATAGCTCATCTGCTTGGGCCTCAACATCGTAGTCCTCCTTAAGAACCCGTATGAGCTCATCTGCAGGGACATCGTAGAGCTGAGCAATCTGCTCTAAAGTGTAGCTCTTCAACATGGGTCCGGTAATTTCAATAGTGGTGTTGTCGTAGCTCACCGTGGTGCTGGTGTCCTCATAACTAATCTCGGAGGTGTCATCTTCTCCTTCTATTGAGTTCCATGTGTAAGCAGTAGCTCCTCCAATGAGCACCATCACAACGAGGATTAGCCCTAATGTGGCTTTCACATTTATTGACTTGGTCTTCCTATCCCTGACCATGGCTTTAACTTGATTCACAAGGGGAGCTAAGTTCACGAGTATGTGAATCCCTACTAAAGGAACCATTGCAATTCCAAAGTATATGTGCAAAGCGTCCCATAATGCTCTGCTGATTCCTAAGAACGTCCATCCTGTCACTTCTGCAATCCTACCGCTTGGAGCGAAGTATAATGCAATTCCAGAGAGTGCTGCTACAATAAAGTCAATCGTCAGCAAAACATCGATTGTGGGTCTGATCCACCTTGGCACTTTCATGAGCATCACCCACAATCAGCTTTCGAGCATTCTACTTCCTCTTTTTCATAATAATCCCTAAAATATGCTCCAACGATAAAAAACATAACCACAAATAACAATATCACTAAAGTAAATCCTCCTATGAGCGCGAACTCTGGTCTTGCAAATCCTTCCATCATTCCTTATCCCTCCATTCTACAGGAACTGCTGAAGCGACATTTTTCCCGCTATCCTTATTGTCTATAATTAACAAAAGCAACATTCTAATTCTATTCCAAATTTTCACTTTCATCACCTTAAAAAAGAAAAAAGTGAAAGGTTCAGGCCATCCTGAAAAAGCCCACTATTTGATCACCGTAGCTTAGGAATACTTTAATGCCGTTAACTGTCTCGTAGGCCTTATAGATGCTGAGGTCGTTTAGGTCATAGTCACCGACTATTTTGCCCACGTAGTTGCCATCGTAGACGAGTTTTTGAATTGTAATTCCCCTTGGGTTTGTAAACTCTTCAACGCTGAGCTGGCTCAAGTACTCTTGCACTTCACCGCTGTCAACGTCAACTTCTTCCAAGTACTGACCGTTTACTCCAAGTCCCATGTATTGGCCCCTCTCTTCAACGCTCCTTCCGTGGCCATGACCTTGCATAGCCATAGCTTGAGCTCCAGCTTGCATCTCCTCCTGGGCATAAAGCATTGCATCAGGGTTTGGCCCTGGTTCTCCTTGATACGCTGCCACTGCTCCAAACACTAGGCCAAAGAGGCCCAACATTAACAACCCAATTCCCAATATTTTCTTTCTCATGTACTTTCACCTCTCCATATGTAAGTTCAATATTACATATGCATATCATGTTTATAAACTTTTTGGTAATGATTATAAGATCTCTGGGTGAAGGTATTCACATGAAACGAGAACTTGTCACCGCGGTACCTCCAGAAGAAATACAGGAGATTCTAGAAAAATCAAAAGCGAACTTATATCTATGTATTAAAGAAGGTGAGCCTTTCTATGGGGCTCCTCGTTGGAAAGTAGTTTTGAAAGGAAGCAAAGAAGAAATAGAAAAATTTATGGAGGTTTTCATGAAAGCTAGGGCTGGTGGTTAGTAGAGCTCTCCTATATTCTCATGTTCTTTAAGCTCTTCTTCCTTTTTCTTGAGATAGTTAGAGTACCATCTTGTGTACACTTGGATGAGTACATAAACTATTATTCCTACCATTAAGGAGGTTGCTAAGTCCTTATCAGTGATTTCTCTATTTGGGACGGGCATCTTATCCCACTAACGCGTTTCTTAGCCCAAATTCTCCTGCAAGTTCGGCTGCTCGTGTCATCTCTTCATTTGTGAGTCTTCTATTGATCTCAGGATATTTGTGTGCTTTATATTCTGGTCTATATTGGAACATTACATTGACTCTAATATCCTTGCCTAAGTTTTCACTTATCCACTTTAAAATTGGCTGTGTACAGCACTCTAGATGACCAGGAATTACAAGGTGTCTTATAAGAAATTCTGCCTTGTAATGTTTCTTTGCCAAGAGAAAGTTTCTTGTAATAGTCTCCCAGTAGTTAGGGGCTTTTGAATACTTAAGGGCATCTTGGTTATTTCCCCATTTGAAATCGGCCAAATAAACATCAACAATACCGTCTAAAAGGGCCATGCTTTCTTTGCTCATATACATGTTGGAGTTCCATATCACCGGAATTGGGACTTCAACATATTTTAGGCTCTCTAATATAAAAGGAAGATTTGGCGTTGGCTCACCACCAACAAAATTAACGTTTTTAGCCCCTCTTGCATAGGCAACTCCTATTTTTGTTCCCATATCTTTTGGAGAATACCTTACGCCCACTCGATACTGGCTTATATCCCAATTTTGGCAAAAAACACATCTAAAGTTGCATCCAGAGAAGAAAATTGTGTATGATGGAATAAGTTCTGGTTCTTCACCAATATGCAGAAAATCGCTTGCAATGAGACTCTCTTTGACGCGGCAGTATCCTGCCTCATCAAAACGATTAACATGACATTTAATCTCACAAAGTTCGCACTTTTCTAGGATCTTATGGGCAATGAGGGCCTTGAGATCAAGGAGACTTTTCTCTGGATTTTCTTTTAAGTCATTTTCTCTCAGCTTTTCCAGGCCTTCTCCATGTATTTTCCAGAGCTCTTTGAGCTCCTCTTCCTCATCGAAATATACTTCTACTTGTTTCACGTAAAAGAAATTTGGTTTTTCTTTTCCACTAAAAACTGAAAAATAATGGGGTAACGCTTTCTTTGCTCTTTCAATCTCCCTAATCTCAACTCTCCTAAACCACATAACTCATCAGTTAGAAATTTTAATTGAGCCTTTAAATTCTTTTCAGGTTTTGCATATACAAAGCAATTTAGCAAACTCTTTGCTTTAGTTGCATTTCATCGTAAAATTTTCGAAAATCGTTGCTAAACAAAAGAGCTTATTTGTCGAGTTTGCGTTAAATAAACACGTTTTCATAGTGTATTCGGAGTAAAATATTTTGTGAACCCAAAATTTTATTAAAATTCACGCATTAATGAACTTTGGTGATCTTTTATGAAAGGATGGTGGGGAAGAATATTAAGAGTTGATCTAACGAACAATAAGGTATGGGTGCAAGAATATTCTGAAGATGTTGCGAAAAACTTTATCGGTGGTAGAGGATTAGCAGCTTGGATTCTTTGGAACGAAGCTAAGAATGTAGATCCATTAGGTCCCGATAATAAGTTGATTTTTGCAAGTGGTCCATTCAACGGACTCCCGACCCCGAGTGGAGGAAAGATGGTCATTGCTGCTAAAAGTCCCATAACAGGTGGTTATGGTGATGGTAACCTTGGAACAATGGCAACTGTCCACTTAAGAAAGGCTGGTTATGATGCACTTGTTGTTGAAGGTAAGGCCAAAAAGCCGGTTTATATTTATATTGAGAATGATAACGTTAGCATTCTTAGTGCAGAGGGATTATGGGGCAAGACTACTTTTGAAACAGAAAAAGAACTTAAAGAAATCCACGGGAAGAATGTGGGAGTACTAAGCATTGGCCCTGGTGGGGAGAATCTCGTTAAATATGCAGTTGTTATCTCTCAAGAGGGAAGAGCAGCTGGAAGACCTGGTATGGGTGCAGTTATGGGAAGTAAGAACTTAAAAGCAGTGGTGATAAAAGGAACCAAAGAGATCCCAGTTGCTGATAAAGAGAAGCTTAGAGAGCTCTCTCAAGAAGCATATAATAAAATCCTTAATTCACCTGGTTATCCATTCTGGCACAGACAAGGAACAATGGCCGCACTTGAATGGACCAATGAAAACTCAGCCCTTCCAACAAGGAACTTTAGTGATGGTAGTTTTGAGTTTGCTCGTTCTATTGATGGTTTTACAATGGAAGGCATGAAAGTTAAGCAAAGAGGATGTCCTTACTGTAACATGCCATGTGGAAACGTTGTTCTCGATGCAGAGGGTCAGGAAAGTGAACTTGACTATGAGAACGTTGCTTTACTTGGCTCAAACCTAGGTCTCGGAAAACTCAACGAGGTTTCAGTTCTAAATAGAATTGCTGATGAGATGGGCCTTGATACAATATCCTTGGGTGTGGCAATCTCATATGTAATGGAGGCTAAAGAAAAGGGCCTCATAAAAGATGACGCTGCCCCAGAGTTTGGTGACTTCAAAAAGGCCAAACAACTAGCTTTGGATATTGCTTACAGAAGAACAGAACTTGGAAACTTCGCTGCTGAAGGTGTTAAGGCAATGGCCGAGAAACTTGGGGCTAAGGACTTTGCAATGCACGTAAAAGGATTGGAAGTAAGTGGTTACAACTGTTTCATCTACCCAGCAATGGCTTTAGCTTATGGAACAAGTGCTATTGGGGCCCACCACAAGGAAGCTTGGGTTATTGCTTGGGAGATTGGTACAGCGCCAATTGAGGGTGAAAAGGCTCAGAAAGTTGAGTACAAGATTACTTATGATCCAGAAAAGGCTGCTAAAGTTATTGAGCTACAGAGACTTAGAGGTGGTCTCTTCGAGATGCTCACAGCGTGCAGACTTCCATGGGTTGAGGTTGGGCTCAGCTTAGACTACTATCCAAAGCTTCTTGAGGCCATTACTGGAGTTAAATACACATGGGACGACCTTTACAAAGCAGCTGATAGAGTTTACGCTCTTATCAGGGCTTACTGGGTTAGAGAATACGATGGCAACTGGAACAGGGAGATGGACTATCCACCAGAAAGATGGTTTAAAGAAGGACTTAAAACTGGGCCACACAAAGGAGAACATCTTGAAAAAGACAAATACGATGCCTTACTTAGCGAGTACTACAAGCTCAGGGGCTGGGATGAAAGAGGTATTCCAAAGAAGGAGACACTCAAAGAGTTTGAGCTTGATTTTGTTATTCCAGAACTTGAAAAAGTTACACAGCTCGAGTGAAGCTTTTTCTTTTCTTTCAATTAAATTTTTAACACCCTGAGATTAAGTTTCTATGGTGGTGATCATGGTTAGAATTAGACTTATGGGGGCTTTTGCTCATCTTGCAAAGGCAAGAGAACTTGAAGTTAAGCTTGAAGGTCAAAAAACCGTCGATGAAATTCTCAGGGAAGTTATTCCTAGGTATGACGAATTTCATGATAAAATAGTATTCATTAACGGTAAACCAGCAAAAGGGACAGCGCTAGTGGAGGAAGGGGATGAAATAAAGGTTATGCCTGTTTTAAGTGGGGGTTAGTTAAAATTTTCAGAATTTTTGATAAATTCAATATTTGAAAAGGACTTTTAGGAATCTTATAATGTCTTCAAATCGGAAGTGGCCCGTCTCAATCCCATAGATTCGCTCTACTGGGGTCTCTTTAACCCTCGCTCCTTTTTTCACGGCTTTTATTAGGAGTTCTGTCTCTACTTCATATCGTTTGCTCTCGATGTCTGGTAAAAACTCTCTTTTAATGGCTCTGAAGCCGCTTTGAGTATCTTTTACTTCAATTCCCAGTTTGAGCTTTATCAAGAAAGTGCTCAAGAAATTACTGAGCTTTCTAATTAGTGGCCTTTTCCCCTGAGTTTTTATCAGTCTGGAGCCAATTACAAAGTCTGCTTCATCATTTATTATTGGTATAATGAGCTTTTCTATCTCTTTAGGGTTGTGCTGTCCATCTGCATCCATAAAAACTATTATATCTCCACTTGCTTCGTTAATTCCTGCTTTCATAGCCGCTCCTTTTCCTTGATTTTGTTTTAGTCTGATCACTTTTGCTCCCCAGTTTTTTGCAACTTCAGAAGTGTTGTCCTTACTTCCATCATCCACCACTATGATCTCATCAACAAAATCTGGAATTTTGGAAAGAACACTGCCAATCCTCTTTGCTTCATTGTAGGCGGGGATGATGAGACTAATCGTTTTTTCCCTCAACATTCTCTTTCAGCTCCAAGAAGCACTCTTTACAGAAATCTTCTTTTCTTAGATCCCACTCTGCAATAAGTTTTGGTGGATTCATGACACAATCATTCTGACAATGGTCTAAACCAAAAGCATGCCCAATTTCATGTAAAATGCCTTTGAATAGTCTTTTTTCGAAAATTTCTTCGTTTTTGTCTTCAAAAGGTTTTATAGAGATGACCATTACTCTAAGATCATGAAAGTTTTGTTGAATTCCCAAAAACTTTTCGTAAAAATCAAGGTAGGGATTTCTTGAAACTAGGGGGAAGTTTACTATGCCAAAAATCTTGTTCATCCTCGAGGTATTTTTGCTTTTATCTTCTTTCCTCTCTTCTCTTATTCTCCTTTTTTGCATAAGCTCTTCTTGTTTGTGAATAAGACTTGCATGTAAAAGTTCGGTGATCCCCTCGAGGGGGTATCCTTTAACACTTCCCTCTTTCGTTTGAATATTAACTAAGTAACCAGGTCCTAATTCAAGCTCTCCTAAATAAACTAGCCTTATAGGGAGGTACTTTGATTTGAAATATGCATTAACCTTCCTGTAAACTCTAGCAATGAGCCTTTCATTGAACGTATTGCCCACGTGAACAAATCCTATGAGCTCCATGTTAACTCACACTAGCTTTATTGCTATTATTATCTTTCTAAAGGAAAAGCTTATAAAATTACCTAAAGATTTGCCGTTGGGCGATGGCGTCCGCCCAGGGCTTCGGGCCCGAACCGCCCACTAAGGGCTGATGACGCCTGTTCTCCGCTAAAACTTTAGGAGGCGGTAGAATGGGCTCGGAGCTTGGGGGTTATGTAAATATTAAAGCAGTTTTAAGGTATCTTGGAGAGAGAAGACACGAAGATGGTGGGTATTGTTTCATCTCTTTGTTGAATGAGACAAATATAAACGACACCTATTATGCAGTAAAGACTTATACTCCCCTGGGTACGAGAATTCCAGAAAAAGAAAAGACAATAGAATTCCTTTATGCTTCGTTAAAGCCCCAACAAGCCGTTGTGGCAATATCTATGGCGATTGAAGGACTTGCAATTTTGGGAGCAATAGATCTTGCAGAAGAAGGCTTGCAGCTCATCTTTAAAAAATACAATCCCCTTAAAGGCAAATTTGCCATCGGTCTTGGAGGGAGTGAGGAATTTGGAACTGCAACACCTCTTGAGGCCACATATTGGGTACTCAGGGCATTTAATGCGATAGAGTATGAGCCTTCCTCAGAAGAAAAAAAGAGAATACGGCAATTCATTGAGATGTTTAGGAAAGGAAGCGGGTATGGGGTAAAACAAGCAACGACAACTATGACTTATCAAGCAATATTTGCGCTTAATACCTTAGGATACGAGATTCCAACAATAAGGCATTTCCATAGGTGTGAGGTTCGTGGAGGTTTTACAGAAGTTCCCTATTCTCTTCCGCCATATTTGGAACCTACTTTCTATGCAGTGAGGGGATTAAGACTCCTTGGTGAAAAATCACGCTACATAGATGCTCACATACAACTTATACAGGCCCTTCAAAATCCAAATGGAGGTTTTAGGAGAAGTCTTGAGATGGGTATCTCAAACTTTCAGAATACTTATAGGGCTCTTAGAACTCTAAGTGATCTCTTGAACTTTCGAAAGTAGGGGGTTTGAAAATGAATCTCAAAGTACTTCTAGCAGTTGGCATTGGAGGGATGCTGGGGGCTATAGCCCGTTATAGTATTGCTGGTATGCTCCCTGTTTATAAGGATCTACCTGTGGGCACACTTTTGGTAAACAGCGTAGCCAGTTTTTTGCTTGGTTACCTTTATGGTTTGATTTTCCTTGGCTATGAAGTTTCTTCAAATTGGAGGGCTTTCTTTGGAACAGGCTTTTGTGGGGGCTTGAGCACTTTTTCGACTTTCTCCTACGAGACGTTTACTCTCTTGAAGGAACGAGAACACTTTCTTGCTTTCTTAAATATCTCAGCAAACGTTATAATAACGATAGGCTTAGTATTCTTAGGATTTTTCCTTGCAAGGAGGTGAGCTTATGGTTGAAATCGAACACTGGAACACTCTCCGCATGAGAATTTATATCGGAGAGAATGATAGTTGGCATGGTAGACCATTGTACAAAGTCATAGTAGAGAGATTAAGAGAAATGGGGCTTGCTGGGGCCACTGTGTATAGGGGTATATATGGATTCGGAAAAAAGAGTAGAGTGCACTCAAGCGATGTTCTGAGACTTTCTATGGATCTACCAATAATAATTGAAGCAATTGATAGAGGGCATATGATAGAAAAAGCCATAAACGAAATTAAAACGATAATAAAGGATGGTATGATAACTATTGAGCCAGTTATAGTAGTGTGGGTTGGGACAAAAGAAGAGGTAAGTAGGTTTGAAGAAGATGCTGTCAGGGAGAAATAGGTTTGCAAACTGTACCAAAATTTATTACTAGTTTAATTTATTAAAAAGTTATCAACAACAATTTTATAAATGATTGGCAGTATTTATATGTTGGATGGGAAATATGGAAGTTGTTCCTCATGTACTTTTACCTATGTTATTTATTAGTTCAGAGGATTTGTTAATGGGGTATTCAGTTTTCTTTTCTCTACCGATAGTTGCACTATTGCGTATTGGAAAGATGTTTAGGTCATTTAAAGAAGACAATAGGATCAAGGTATCATTGGAGCCTGGTGGGTATCTATATCCCTCTTTGAACCTTGATCCTATTTTCACTCTCCTAAAGGATAAAAACATTCTCGTCATTGGAAGAAATGCTCCTCTCTTTGAAAAATATGGAATTCCAGTTCTTTGGATTAGCAAGGTGGAAAAAGAGAATACAATAAGTCCAACAGATCTAGTAAAACTGCATTATTGGGCTATTAATTCAGTAACAGAAGATTCGGTCTTAATACTAGATGGGATTGAGTATTTAATTCTTGAAAATGGATTTGAATCGGTTTTTAAGTTTCTTGTACACTTGAAGGATCATATTCTAATGAAAAAAGCAATTTTCATAGTGGTCGTGGATGAAAGAGCTCTTGAGAGGAGGCATATATTCCTTTTAGAAAGGGAGTTTGAGAGAATTTCACCTGCTTACTAGAAACAGCAACCTTAAATACAACACTCTACAATTCTCTTTTGGTGAGAAAAATGCTCCATCATGTCAAGCTTATATATGCAACAAAGAGTAGAAAACTGGTTGGAAAGAAGATAGTTCTTGCAATCCCTGGAAGTATAGCGGCTGTTGAATGTGTGAAGCTTGCAAGGGAGTTAATAAGACATGGAGCTGAGGTTCATGCTGTCATGAGTCCAAGTGCTCAGAAGATAATTCACCCTTATGCTATGGAATTTGCTACGGGAAATAAAGTTATCACCGAGATTACGGGTTTCATAGAGCATGTTGAGCTCTGCGGAGAGCATGAAAACAAAGCAGATTTAGTTTTGGTTTGTCCAGCAACTGCAAACACAATATCAAAGATTGCATGTGGAATTGATGATACTCCGGTAACAACCGTAGTGACAACTGCTTTTGCTCATACTCCTATCATGATAGCTCCTGCTATGCATTCAACAATGTATGAACACCCAATAATCAAAGAAAACATTGAAAAGTTGAAGAAACTTGGTGTGGAGTTTATAGGGCCCCGTTTTGAGGAAGGAAAAGCAAAAATAGCAAGCATTGAGGAAATTGTATATCATGTTCTCAAAAAGCTTCATAAAAAAGATTTACTTGGGAAAAGGGTTCTTGTCACGGCCGGTGCAACAAGGGAGTACATTGACCCGATAAGGTTTATCACAAATAAGAGTAGTGGCAAGATGGGGGTTGCTATAGCAGAGGAGGCAGAGTTAAGAGGAGCTGAGGTAACTTTAATAAAAACCAAGGGGAGCATACAGAGTTTTGTTGAAAATCAAATAGAGGTTAAAACTGTTGGGGAAATGTTAGAAGCTATAGAAAATGAGCTGATAAGTAAAAAGTATGATGTTGTGGTTTTAGCAGCGGCAGTGAGCGATTTTACACCAAAAGAGAGAGCAGAAAAGAAAATAAAGAGTGGACAGAGCATGATTCTTGAGCTTCTCCCCACTCCAAAGATAATACAGAGGATCAAGGAAATCCAACCAAATGTGTTTTTGGTTGGATTTAAGGCGGAATATGGAGTTAGCGAAGAGGAACTAATTATACGGGCCAGAAAACAGATAGAAAAGGCAAAGAGTAACGTTGTAATAGCTAATAAAGGAGAAATAGCTTTTGAAAGTGAAACCAATGAGGTCTACTGGGTTACTAGTGAAGGACATGAGAAACTGCCTCTCATGAGTAAAAGAGAATTGGCAGAAAGGATTTGGGAAAAAATTAAGGCAATGCTCTAATTAGTTTTCTCTTTTATCATAATCCTACAATCTTCAAGTTTTTTTATCATGGTTGATTGTTTTTGTTAAAGGGAAAAATTTATAATATCAAATGATACTTAAATTTTCGATTGAATTTATGGCCCTCAGAGTGGGGAGGATAAATGCCCCAGGAATTTGAGATCGTGAAAGAGTTATTCAAGGGTCAAGTATTGAGTGGTTCGATTATAACCATAATCTATGATGCATACTCTTCGGCATGGATGTTAGGTTTTGCTATTCTCAAAAAGGAGATTGAAAACGGATTTGGAGTAATTTCTAATTATAATGTTCCACTCCAGGAGCTTTGCAGAGCTGCAAGGCAAGTAGACCTAGATATAGAAGGGGAACTCAAAAGAGATAAGCTTGTTATAATAGATATATTTGGCTCTAAATATGACGTAAAGTACAAGAGAAAGAATATATTTTATATTGACTCGGTTTCTCCAGAGTTGATAAATCCAAAGATCGATATAATCTATGAAAGTTATGTTTTGCCAATGGCAGGTAAAGAGAGAATAATAAGATTAGTTAATACTCTTGATGGTACAGCTTTAATGTTCGGTGAGATGGAAACTCTTAAACTCTTAAACCAGACAATTGCTCAACGTTCAAAACAAATGCCTGATTCTGTATTAATATTGCCAATAAATAAAGACGTTGTCTCTAAGAGGTTCATTGGATGGATAGCAGGGATAAGTGATTATGTAATCGTAGCTTCTACACAGCTTAATGAGAATCTTGAGGAAAAAGTTTATCTTGTAAAATCCCCAGAAGAAGGCTTCACATCAACGGTTTATCATCTGTGGATCACGGAAGAAAAATCACCGGGAAGATTAAAAGCAAAAAAGATTGGAGATGGAAAACCGAAACGGGTTTAGGTTAATTTTCTTAGGTCGTTTGTAAATTTACCAACCTTTTTAAGGGCTAAAAGGGATATTACTATTGTCAATGTTTTGGTGGTGACATTAGTGATTGTCCTAAATGAACCCTTGCCATATGTAAATATAACCCCAATCCAGATAGTAATGGCTCTTGCAATCTTGATCATCGGGTGGATCGTGGCGAAGGTAATAGTTGGAACCTTTAAAAAGAGTCTCAAAAAGACAAAGCTTCCAGAGCTTGTAGTGGAGTTTCTTGGACGATTTTTGAGCGCGCTCTTCTATGTAGTAATCTTTCTCTTAGCTATTAGAGCATTAGGGGTCCATACCGGTTCTGTGGTTTTAGGACTCTCAGCAGTAATAGGTTTAGTCTTGGGTTTTGGTATGCAAGATACACTCACAAATATAGCTGCTGGTATTTGGTTAGCTGCCTTTAGGCCCTTTGATATGGGAGAAGTGGTTACAATTGCAGGATATACTGGAAAAGTTGAAGGTATCGGAATAATGGCAACTGGGCTCCTTACAGCAGATAATGTTGTAATAACACTCCCAAACAAGCTTGTCTGGGGAAGCCCGATAGTCAATTACACAAGGATGCCAATTAGGAGAGTAAATGTTGACGTTGGCGTTGCTTATGAAGCGGATCTCGACAAGGCTATAAAAATCGCAATGAACCTTATGCAAGATCATCCACTCGTTCTAGTAGATCCGGCACCAAACGTAGCAATTACCGGCCTTGCAGATTCATCTATAAACCTTCAGCTTAGGCCGTGGGCAAAAACTGGAGATTACTGGACAGTAAAGGGAGAATTAACCAAGGCCATTTATGAAGCATATAAGAGGGAATGTATTGAGATTCCATTCCCACAGCTGGATGTACATTTAAGGTCAGATTGAAAAATTTCTCAGAAAAATCTTCTTAAACTCCTTTTTTCTGTTTTCTTGGTGATCTTATGAAAGGAATAGGTATAATTGGTAGAACAAACCCTGAATCGACTCTCTATTATTACCTTTTGAAAGCCTCGCTCTTCAAGACGGGGAGGAGGTCAGAAGCAAGCACTTAAGGAAAAAGGATTTCGAGTAATCGTACCCAATGAAGAGGAAATAGAAGAGATTAACAGAATAATTTTTGAGGAACTCATGTTTGAGAACATCAAAAGCAAGCCATGGTTAATTAACCTCTAGAACGATATATACAGGAGCAAGATGTAGATGGAGTTATCCTAGGATGTACAGAGCTTCCATTAGTGATAAAGCAAGGGGATGTAAGAATCGAGGTTCTTGATACCGCCGAGATTCACATGAGGGCTCTAATTAATGCTGCTCTTTAGCCTTAAATTTCCTTTGGTGGAACCAGCACTCCGAGTTCGGTTATTATTCCTCTGATATACTTCCAAGGAGTTGCATCAAAGAGATAGTTTCTTATGATTGTATGGTCTCTTTTGAATTTTCTTTCAACGATTTTTACGTCATCTACTTTTGCTTCTGGATGTATTTTGAAACTTTCAGCAGCAACATAAAAGGGCACACCGTTATCATAACATGATAATGCGAGTAAGTATGTCCCAGCTTTGTTAAATACATAACCATCTCTTGTTATGTTGTCTGCTCCAACTAATGCTAGAGTGGCTTTTTTTGCAAAAAGACCCATCTGTGAATCAGTTATAACTTCAAAAGATATCTTGAGTTCATCGAGTCTTTTTGCTAAAGCTAAACCTTCATAATCAGGCCCACTCTCTGTTAATATGACTTTAAAGGTTTTTCCTTTCTCTTTGGCTCTTTTTAGTATTTCAAGAACAGCTGAAGAGTAGGAATGAGTAATTATGATTTCATTTTGATCTATTATTTCACTTCCAATATTACCGATTTCTAACTTTGCCTCTTTGTTTAATCTTATGAATTCCTCTGCTTTTGCTTTTACAAACTCCGGGTTTTTTGTAAGGGGGATAAATCTCACGAGGTTATAAAGCGATGCCATTGTGGGATTTACGTTAATGACCTCTGTTCCTAACTCTTTTATTCCTTCTAAAAGTGTATCTCCTTCAAATATCTCAGCGAGCTTTATATATGCCTTAGCACCCATCTCTGCAAGATAAGAAGCTCCTTGAATTCGTTCTTCTTCCATTCTTCTTATGATTTCTTCTACTTCTTCAGGGAGCATTGTATCACTCCATCTTTTTCTCTTCTCTAAACTTTAAAAGATTTTTTCGCATTTCCAACCCTTTTTAAATTTTTCCGAGAAGACTTATTAATCCTAAAGTCGAGCTTCTATCGGTGGTGGGGATGAAATATAGTGAGCTAAATGGGAACGTTAAAAGAGTTTATGCAAAAATAAGAATGTTAGACGATTATCATTGGGATATTCATAAGGACAAAATTATAGGATATCATAGGAAAAGCGAATTTCCTATAAGGATAAGAGTAGTAGAGAGTAAAGAAGAAGCAGAAAAACTGAGTGAACAAAAAGATGGACCTGGAATTGATATTGCAGTTCTTCCAGATGCTAATACATTTTATATCAAAAATGGGACGTTTATATTGTCAGAGAGATTCTTAAAAGCTACACTCATGGATATAAATGACCATATAATCTGGGGAGGATTTAGGGTTATTGAGAGAGATGGAAAACTCGTCCAAGAGGACCTTTACGAATATCTTGGAGGACCATTAGTGAGGCATCTCAAGAGCAACATGATGAACGGTCAAGATTATGTTTTCTGGCAGTTTTACAAGTGCGAAAAATGTGGGAAATTCGTAGATATAGAAAGCTTACCAGAGCACATGGCTAAACATGGAATTAATGTTGCCGAAAAAGATAATGAAAAATATGAAGTTTTTGAATTGAACTTTATTGAAGGTGGAGTTTTCAATAAATTTGGGGAAGAGGTTCCACAGAACAAATTTGCTCCAGAAGCTCAGGCGTTCATTAGAGACATGATTGGGGAACAAAAATCTGGAAAATGACAGCTCTTTTTTCTTAAAAATTTTAAGGGAAGAAAGAAAAATTTCATCCCCTAAATTTTGGTCTCATGCTAACCAACAATGGTAATGGTCTCGGTTTGTAGGGGAAGCCTTCTGTTTTCTGTCTTATCTCCTTTATGAGGTCCTCGATGTGCATTTCATATTGTTTGTTATCCGTCCTCTTTCTAACTGTGATAATGCCCATTCTTTTTTCGTTTTCTCCTACTACAATTATGTATGGAATCCACTCTTTCTCAGCTTCTCTGATCTTTTTGTTAAGTCTTTCATTTCTGTCGTCTACATCAGCTCTTATCTTTGCACCTTCGAGTTTTCCAGCTACGTAGAGGGCATAATCGAGATATTTATCACTAATTGGAATTACTCTCACCTGGATTGGACTGAGCCATAAGGGATACATTGGCTTTTTGCCTTGCTTCATGAGTTTTGCCTGTTTTTCGAGTATCGCATACATTACCCTTTCTATTGCACCACTTGGCGAGCAGTGGAGGAGTAGTGGGTATTCTTCCTGCCCATCCTCGTTGTAGTAGCTTATTCCAAACCTTTGAGCGTTTTCTACATCTATCTGTACTGTACTTAGAGCAGCTGCCTTGTCAAGGTTGTCAACGAAGTTGAACTCAAACTTTAAGATGAAGTAGAAGAATCTCTGTTTCCACATCTCTATTAGCACTGGTTTGTCAATTATTTTTGCAAGTTCTACTATGAATTCTTTATTCTCATTCCAGAAATCTTCTGTGAATCTGATTGCTACTTCATAATCCTCAGGAGCTAGCCCCACACCTTTGAGAACTTCCATACTTAGCTTGTATTGTTTTTTGAATTCTTCCATGGCCTGCTGTAAGTCTTTAGCCACTGTGTGCATATCAGGCATTGTAAAGGCTCTTAATCTCCTGAGTCCGCTTAATTCTCCTCTCTTTTCTCTTCTAAATGAATACCTGGTTAATTCATACATCTTCAGAGGCAGGTGGCGGTAGCTTATTGTGGCGTCCTTCTTTATGAGGAACTGGCCAAAACAGGCGGCGAATCTAAGGAAGAACTTCTTATCTCCACTTTTCACAACATATTGTCTTGCAGGGAAACGATTTAGGTATTTCTCAAGTGCTGGGTGTTCGAAGTCATACATGATTGGGGTCTCCACTTCCATTGCGCCATATTCTATGACTTTCTCAGTTACGTAATTCTCGAGAAGAGACTTGATTAGTCTTCCCTTAGGATAATAGCGAAGGTTTCCAGGGTCACTTCCCTCTTCATAATCAACAAGCTCTTGCTCGAGCATTATCTTTACGTGAGGTGGTTCCTCCGTAACAACCCTGCTTTTGCTTATCTCATAATTGGCGAACTTCCTAAGGTTCTCATGACCAGAAAAGTCGAATTTATCTACTTCTATGAGCTCTCCCTCGGGTGTTAGGATGTACCAGTAACTTACAAGTTCTTCTTCTTTCTTTAATGCCTCTGGGACTTCTTCCTCTTTTTTAGCCTCTCCGGGCACTATTGTTCTTGAGAGTTCTGCTAAGGGATGGCCTTTACAACTTAGTTTAAATGCTTTGTAATATCCGAATGGAGCTCGCTTAACGTTGTACTCCTTCTCTTTAAGCTTTTCTTCTATCTTTTTGAGAATTTTTAGAGCAATCTCAGGTGAACCGAGTTCACTGCTTAAATGGGCAAATGGATAAACAAAAATATTCTTTGTTTTTACTTGAGAAGCAACATCCTCTATCTCTTTTATAGCCTTATCCACGACTTCATCAGGATTCTGTTCGTCAACTTTTTCAACACTCATGAATACTGCGAGAACTTCGTCTAGTTTTCCTATTTTTTGATCTTCCTTTATTTCTTCAGGTTTTTTGAGTGCTTTACCTTTTACCTCATATTCAAGATAGTCACTGTGTATTAGGAGCATTCTCATTTATATCACCACCTCATTTCTATTGGCAAAACTACATAAAAGTTGCCATCAACCTTTTTATAGGCTTTCCCTATCCATAAACTTAAAAGTTCGGAAGGGCTAAGTCTAGTGGTGGTGGGTAGATGGATGAAGGAAAAAAGAAGATAATAAAAAATGGGGATATAGTTCTTCCTGGGGATTATCTTGGGGTTATTGAGGAATTTCTCCCAGGCGAGGGGATAATCGAGGAAAATGGCGAGCTTTATGCTGCCAGAGCCGGTAGAGTTAAAATTGATCTCGAAAAAATTGAGATTTCAGTAGACCCTATCACTGACACTCCGCCACTTCCGCAGGTGGGTGACACTGTCATAGCAAGAGTGATTGAAGTAAAGCCACAGGCTGCGATAGTCCAGCTGCTTAAAATTGAAGGGAGAAAGGGTTATAGAGAGATAGCAACTTCAAAGTTGGCTGGTATCCATATTTCTCAAGTTAGGGAGGGATATGTGGAATCCATGAATAATGAGTTCAAAATCGGTGATATAGTTAGAGCAAAGGTTTTAACCAATGAAAAAAGCCCGATACAGCTTACAACAAAAGAGTTGGATTTAGGTGTGATTTACGCATTATGTTCTTCATGTAGAATACCTTTAGTAAGAAGAGGTAATGTGTTGGTGTGTCCTAAATGTGGGAGAACTGAAGCTAGAAAGTTATCTGCGTATTATAGAAAACTGAAGTTGGAGTAAGGTGTAAGCTATGAGGGCAAAGAAGGTTATAGTCATTCATGTTAAAGATGATATAGAAAAGGAAGAGTTAATGAAAGAGCTTCAAAAGCTCGAATTGCCTGCTTTTATTTATGTTCATGGCAAATTGAACTCTCTCAAGATCAATATTCAGGGTACGAAAGACGAAATAAGAGAGGCCATGCAAAAAGTTAGAGAAATACATTATAAAGTCCGTTCTCGCCTCTATCCTAATAAAAAGGGGTTTTATCAATATGATGTAGATGATATTTTTAGAGAGGCAGGGGTGACCATATCAATTCCAATATTGATAAAAACTCTTGAACTTCTGGGGGAGTATAGTGAACTCAAGGAGGATAAGCTCATAAGCTCCCTACCATGGGAAGAGATTGTAGAATTAGTTAAAAAACTTGGAGGAATACTGAGTGATATCTCTCTTCAAACTACTAGGCAGATAAGGGAGGTTGTTATTCCACTAGCAGCAACTTTTGATATTGACCCTCAGGATGTTTTGGAGTTCGCTGTTGATTTTGGAGTTGCGGAATATAAGGAAGATAAGTTTAAATACGAACTTGTGAAGAATAAGGAGCAGGCGATGGAAATCATGCTTAAAAAATTGAGAGGTGAGGAAAATGAAAATTGAACTTATAAAGCGTGACGAGAATTTGCTTGAGTTTTACTTGATAGGAGAGGATCATACCTTTGCCAACTTGCTAAATGAGGTGCTCCACGAGAACAAGCATGTCACATTTGCCGCATATACTATAGAGCATCCTGTGCTAATGGCAAGAAAACCAAAGTTTAGAATAGTCACTGATGGCAAAATAACCCCAGAGAAAGCTTTGGAAGATGCAGCTCAGAAGATATTCGACAAGGCTAAGGATGTTCTTGAAGTTTGGGAAAAGACTACAAAAGAGTGAGTTTCTTTTTACCTTTTACTCGGAAGGGGTTAGAATAATGAGATATTCTAAAGATTTTACGGATAAGAATCTCTCTAAGTTTGGGGATTCTCTTATTAATTTTATCTTCTCTTTGGCACTTAGTGAGTATCTTGATCATCCGAGTGCTGGTAGAGTTCCTAATGCTTCTTTGACAATAGCTCTTGAAAAATCTGGTCTTCTTCATCATGTTCCGCCAAGAACAGATAAGCATGGAAAAGGTGATATAGCCGAGGCCATCATTGCTTACGCATGGCTTGAAAAAATAATAAGTATAGAAGAAGCTGTAAAGATACTATGGGAAAATCTCTCTCCTGAGGTTACACATCCCTCAAGAAAAAAAGAAGTAATCGGAAATGCTTTTGGAGAGCTCTTGAAGATTATAAAAGAGAGATTGGAACTTTAGATACTTGTTAGTAGCTCTATTAAGCCCTTCTTTGTCGGAAGTGTTGCAAAGGTGTCTGGGTCTTTTATTTTAAGCAAAAGTGGTACGTCTCCAAATAGCTTAAGGGTTTTTCCAAAGGGTATTTTCCCTTCTCCTGGCATTAGATGGAGGTCACCCACTCCATAGGCTAAAGTGTCCTCCGGTTCTACTTGTGGAGAGAGTTTTCCAAAGTTATCGTGGATCATGAGTATTATCGTTTTTTCTGTTCCAAGTTTTACGTCTTCTAAGAATCTATTTTCATCTCCCTGAGCGCTGAGGAATGCATGGCCGAGATCAAGGGCAAATCCTACATTCTCCTTGTTAACACTTTCAACGACATATAGGGTGTCTTTAACACTATATGTATTTTCAAGAGCTATTTTAATTCCAAAACTCTCTGCCATATCTGCAAGTTGTTGGAGAGCTTCTATCTCTAAGTCTAATCTTCCAGTACGTCCGCTTTGCATGACAACTATCTTTGCACCAAGTTTTATTGCTACGTCAATCACAGCTCTAGCTACTTTGAAGTGTCGGGTGTAGTATACACTGTCTCTGAGGTTCACTGAAAGAGGCATTCTGATAGTGTAGTTTACTCCAACTCCCTTTAATGCATTCTCCACTGAGCGAAGATTTTTCTCTACTACCTGGCCGTTCTTAATGAGGCCAAGAGCATGTGGAAATATTTGAACAAAATCATAATCTTTAATTTTTAGATCCGCCAAAACAGACGGGAGGGCTTTTCCTTTGTTTACAAAGTGTGGATAAATACTTACTCCTATCTCCATGTTTTACACCTTTTCATGCTTTTGTTAAAGATTATGGGAACACCAAATTTAAAAGTTTCCAAAGTTATTTCATTTTAGGTGATTCTAATGGAGAGAGAGGTATGGAAATATCTTAGCTTCATTCTTATGCTACTCTTAGCCTTAGCAGCAGTTGGAAATGTTCTCCTTTATATTAACAATAATGAACTTCAGAGAGCTATCCAAGAACGAGCTAATATCACTGTAATATATAATGAAACTGTGAGGGAAATCGAAAGCAATGCTACTTTGGCCCTTCAAGCAAAAATAGATGAACTTCAGAGGGAACTTGAGTACATAAAAAGCCAATTGAGAGCTAATAAGACTGAGAAATCAAATGCCACAATAGCCATTCTTCCAGTTGTTGGTCCTATTGATGAGAGCACGGCTGTTACAACAATCTCCAAAATAAGGCAAATACGGAAGGACGACAATGTTGTTGGTGTGATCCTATGGATTGAAAGCCCGGGAGGGTATGTAGGGCCGGTAATAACAATTTACAAAGAATTAAGAAAACTATCCTACGAGAAACCCATAGTAGTGTATACAGGAGGATTAGCGGCTTCTGGAGGATATTTCCTGGCTTGTGCTGCGGATAAGATAATTGCAGATCCTCTCGCTGAGGTAGGGAGTATAGGAGTTATCTACGTCCACTATAACCTGGAACAAAACTATGCTCAAAATGGAATAAAAGTAAATGTCTTTAAAACTGGGAAATATAAAGATATGGGTGCTGAATGGAGAGACCTAACAGATGAAGAGCGAGAGATGATAAAAAATGAAATTAATACTTATTTTGAATACTTCCTTCAGGTAGTAAGTGAGGGAAGAAAGCTTGACATGAATACGACAAGACAGTATGGCGATGGGAGAGTGTGGTTTGCAAGTGAAGTTAAGGGAACCTTGGTAGATGAGACAGGAGACTTGGATTATGCAATAACGGTACTAGAAAATATGTTAGGAATAAAAAGTGCCAACGTTGTGCTTTATGATACTCAGAAAATAGATTTTGGGATTTATGAGAGCTCCTCGCTTTATATGCCCTCAAATTATGTGGTCTCATACATCAGGAGGTGAAAATATGAAATGCGAGGAGCACCTTGAAGTATTTGAAAATGGATTCGAAGATGGGAAATTCAACTTACGAGTTGAATATTATGGAGGGGATGGTAGGAGAACATTACTTGCCATTATATATGATCTCTATCAGCCAATTTATGGGCCTGAATATGTTTATCCATTTGAATGTGCCAAGGACTTCTGGGGAGTTTATATGGATGCAGAGGAGGTAGTGGGGGAAGAATACCACTTAGGAAAACCAAAATTTATCACCCGATCCTTAGTTGACAGAGTTAATAGCTCACTAGATGGAATGGAACTCCCAGATGAGATTAAACATTCGATTGATATTAAGAATGCAGAGATCTATAAACTTAAAGAGGGTTTATTAGTTATTGGAAGGAACTTCTTGTTCGATGAAGCAAGAAAGATACTATTTGTATTTAACAAACCTCAGGTGAAGGATCTACTCCTTAAATACTTAAGGAGATGATAATATGGAAACTGAACATGTTATTTGGATTGTTGTCTCGTTGATAATTCTTTTCATGGTTTGGAAGACTGTTGAGCCGCTTATTACACCGATAATTTTTGCTTTGACTGTTGCATATATTCTTCATCCTGCACATACAAAGCTTACCCAGAAAATTGGGGCAAAAAACTCTGCTATTGCACTTTCAGTATTCATGAGTTTGCTTCTCCTTGGTTTTATTTTTGGAATAGCTTTGTGGTTTAGAGATGTCACAAGCTCTCTTATATTGTACATAAATGAAGCATTTGAATGGTTTGTGAGTTTAGACCTTCCTCTTGATATACGGCAGTCAACAGCTATTTTGCTTGAAAGAGTTTCTGCAAAGTTAAGTGAATATCTTCTTAGTTACACCCTTTCAATACCTAAGCTCCTTCTTCAAGCTGTTATCTTTATCGTTGTGTTTTATGGTATATTGACACACTCTCATGTTCTTTTAAACGAAGTTTACCGTCTTTTACCAGAAGAAAGAAGAGATCTTGGAATCGAACTAATTAACAAGGCTAGAGATACTCTGAATGCTATTTTGAGAACATGGCTCATGCTGAGTATCTTTAAAGGCTTTATACTAACTTTAGGATTTTATGTGTTTGGAATAGCAGATTTGAGTGGATCAATAGCGGCAGGGATTCTTTGTATTGTCCTTGAACTCCTTCCAGTAATTGGCGGGTGGTTAGTATGGCTAGCAGGAGCAATATATCTTCTTACCCGAGGAGAAATCTTTGCGGGAATCATGTTTGGGATTTATGGGGCCCTTCTTATATCTCCTGTACCCGATATTACAGTTAGGCCCAAGCTCGTTGCAGAAGGTGCAAAAATGAACTCTGCAATAGTGCTAATTGGGATTTTTGGGGGTATAATGGCTTTTGGAATAAAAGGAATTATAATCGGACCCGTAGTATTGGGCCTTCTTTCAACCCTATTAGAAGAGTGGAAGGAACAAAAGGAAAGAAAAGGGATCTAAATATTAATTTTTCCTAATTGTTTTTCTGCTATTTCTCCCACTATTGGGAATTTATAGTATTCCCCTTGGTATGCTTTTACCATTCCGACTATCCATAGAATAAATCCAACAAGTCCAAGGAGCATTCCAAGAATCCATCCAAGGAATGGTATGAATCCTAATATGAAACTTACTATCATAATTCCCAAGAAGGTTATCGTTGACTGCATTGCGTGGAATCTTACAAAATCGCTGTCTTTTTCAAGCAACAGGAAGAGTATCCCTGTTAACCAACCTAACAGATAAGCTAATGCTCCTTCTATATTTTCTTCAAGTCCAAGAGATGTTTTCTTTTCTTCATCCATTTTGGGTCCTCCATTATATTTTTGTCATTAATTTATTGTATGTTTATCTTTAAAATAGTTTGCATTTTTATAGCTGATAAGAGCACTCAGCTGATATTAGAAATGAACCGTTTTGTTTGATATTAAAACTCTCTGAGGATATTAGACTTACCAAATCTTTTTAAGGGACTCTATCCACTCTATAAATGGAATTAGGCTTACCTAACGGTGATGCTCATGTATGTACGATTAGCTCAGATGCGGGAAGGAGAACATGGGGTTGTGGTCGATGTACAAGGAGGACATAGGGCTAGACAACGACTTTTGGGGATGGGAATTGCTCCAGGAACTAAAATAGTAGTTATAAAATCTGGAAATCCTGGACCATACATAGTAGGTATTGGGAATACACGTCTTGCTATAGGAAGTGGAATTGCAGAGAGAATTATTGTAAGGAGGGGATTCTAGTGGCTTCCTGTTGTGATGTTAAAGAGATTCCCAAGGAGAAAAAACGAGGTTTGAAAGTTGTAGCATTATCAGGTAATCCAAATGTAGGAAAAACCACAATATTCAATAGATTAACTGGGTTGAGACAGCATGTAGGAAACTGGCCTGGTGTAACTGTTGAGAAAAAGGAAGGAATAATGAAGTATCATAATAAGGAATTTTTAGTTGTGGATTTGCCTGGGACTTATTCTCTCACTGCTAATTCTATCGACGAGCTCATTGCAAGGAATTTTCTACTTAGTGGAAATGCTGATGTTGTGATAGATATTGTTGATGCTTCCTGTCTTATGAGAAATCTCTTTTTAACAATGGAGATATTTGAAATGGGGGTAAAAAACATAGTAATTGCTCTTAACAAGATAGATACTGCAAAAAAGAGGGGAATAAGCTTTGATGTGAGAAAAATGGAGAAAGTGCTGGGAGTACCAGTGGTTCCCACTAATGCTAAAGAAGGAATGGGATTGGAAGAGTTAAAGAATGTAGTATATCTGATGACAAGAGGAAAGATCACTACAAATCCAATCACTCCAATTTATGAAGACCCTATAGAAAAGGAAATAGAGCATATATCAGCGATTTTAAAGGAAACACCTCTGGCGCAGATGTATAATCTTAGATGGCTTTCTATAAAACTTCTCACGAGGGATCAGGAAGTAATAAAGCTAGTGTTGAAATATCTAGGGCCCGGAAAAATGGATGAAATACTTACGCATATAAGTGAGCTGGAGGTTCATTACAAACGTTCTTTGGATATAGTTATTGCAAATCAAAAGTATGAATTTATTGATAAGCTAATGCACCAGTTTGTTCTTCAATTTGGAGAAATTAAAGATACTTTCAGTGATCACGTGGATAGGATTCTTACACACCCCGTTTATGGGATTTTGGGCCTTCTTGCTGTGTTTTATGTTTTATTTAAGTTTGTATTCACGATTGGGACTCCACTACAGGAATTTTTAGACAATACTTTTGTGTCTTTTGGTGAATTTGTAGCCTCTCATATAGGGAATGAGACGATTAGAGGACTGGTCGCTGATGGAATCATAGGTGGAGTTGGTTCGGTACTAAGCTTTTTCCCCTTAGTCTTCTTACTCTTTGTTGCAATGTCAGTTCTTGAAGATAGTGGATACATGGCAAGAGCAGCCACTGTTATGGAAAGAATTATGCGAAGATTTGGACTTCCCGGAAAGAGTTTTATTCCAATGGTACTTGCGTTTGGTTGTAATGTCCCAGCAATAATGGCTACAAGGACTCTGGAGGACGAGAGGGATAGAATACTTACCATGCTTGTAAATCCTCTTGTACCATGCAGTGCAAGAATGGTTGTGATAACATTTTTAGCGGGCGCGTTTTTCACTGAACACAAGGCCCTTATTGCTGTAGGGATATATGCAATTTCACTCTTTCTTGCTCTCCTCTCAGGTTTGTTACTTGGGAAGTTTGTTGTCAAGGGAGAGGAGAGTCCATTTGTAATAGAGCTTCCTGAGTACTCTCTACCTTCATGGAAGATCGCTATAGTTCACTCTTGGGAAAGAAGCAAAGAATTTCTCAGAAAGGCAGGCACAGTGATACTTTTTGGTTCAATAGCAATATGGTACTTGAGTAGTTATCCACAATCTATAGGGAGCGGCCTGAGCTATGCAGAAAAGCTTGGAATGTTCTTTGAGCCGTTTACAAGATTGATGGGACTCGACTGGAAAGCAGCAGTAAGTTTGATTTTTGGCATAATTGCAAAGGAAAACGTTATTGCAACTTATGGAATTATATACGGGATAGGGGAGAGTGAAGAGGTTTTAATAACACTAATGCGAACTGCAATGACTTCATTACAGGCTTTTGTTCTTGCTCTGGTAACTACCCTATATATTCCATGCATAGCTACTATTGGAGCAATAAGAGCAGAGGGAGGAAACAAATGGGCATTGGTTGCTACAGTATACAATCTAGTACTGGCCAGTCTCATAGGGATCTTGGTTTACAATTTGGGCCGTCTTCTTGGCTTTTGATTTATTTTAGGTGATTGATATGGGGAAGTTAGATGAAGTATTGGCTTTAATAAAAGAGGGAACTAGAACAACTGGGGAAATAGCCCAGCGGTTAAACTTAAGTATTGAGGAAGTAGAGGGTATAATAAGGGTCCTCGAGAGTTTAGGGTATGTTGAGAAGATTAAGATAAACCCTTCATGTAATACTTGCCCATTGAAGAAAATATGTCCTGGTAGTTGTGTTGTGTTTAAAGGGAATATCTATGAAGTTAAGAGGGATGACGAAAAATAGACATTTATTGGAAATGTGTCCACTAGAGGCATATTTAATACACCTGACCTCCTTCCCGTCGTGAAGGGCGAGGGTTCTAACAATCAACCCCTCGCTATTGACGGGGAGGTTTGAGGGGTTTCATTAAAGCCCACCTTAATGGGGCTTTTCAACCCCTCCGGGAGGGCCTTCCCCCAATTACCCTTACCCGCCGTTAAACCCGGCAGGCTCGGGGTTATCTTTTCAGCAACCTTCTTTAAAATATTGAAAGCACCAACCAAATCAGCATTCATTACAAGCCCTTCCACGGGACACTTAAACAAACCACGAACAAACCTAGCCCCTTCATGGGGCTTCCCGCAGAAGGGACAAAGCTTTGAAGTAAAAGCCTCATCAACAAGCAGGACTTGAATACCAAACTCTTCAGCAACTTCACTCAAGCGTTTAATAACAGTATTGAACCGCCACACGTGGGAAAGAATGAAATTCTGCTTTTTACCCTTCTCAGAATTCCTTGCAATGCCTTTTGGATAACCCACGATTATTCTGCTAACGCCTAATTGGTAAAGTTTCTCAACAATTTGCCTTACTACAGTGTTAATGTAGTGTTTTGCCTGTAATTTGGCCTTCTCATGCATTCTCTTGAGTTTTCTGCTCTTCTTTGCTCCCGATTTGTTGAGTTTTGACTGGTACTCTGCAATCCTCTTCTGCCAGTAGAAAGCAATGCTTTTTAGTGGCCTCCCATTCATGAGAAAACTTTCACCATTCTCGACATAGACCGCCATTAAGTTGTTCACTCCCAAGTCAATGCCAGCAGTTAAGTTGCTTAACGGTTTTCTCGGGAGTTTAATCCAGCCATTTCCATCCAATCTTTCCTCAACTTTTGAAATTGTGACGTGAGCATACCACTTCCGCTTCACAGGATTGTAAATTAATTCTAACCTCCCTTGCTTGCCCTTCAAGTGAATCCTACCCTTGAATTGAACTTCCAATCGTTTAAATTTTCCAAGACCTTGAAGGGTTAATTTATTCCCCTCAATTTTATATTGAGTGTTCCTAAGAATTATGAGTGGTTTTCCCTTCCTTTTATAGCCTGGTGGGTTTGGTTTTAACCACTTGGGAAGTTCTTTACTCTTCTTCATTCTGATTTGCGAGAAGAAGTCCCGCCAGGCTTCAGCATTCTTCCTGCAAACTTGTTGGACTGTTGCTGATCCAATTTCACGCTTGTATTTTTCGTAAACGATTTTTTCAGTCTTGTTAAAATCCACAATTTCGTGGTTAAAGAATTGTTGCCTGCGAAGATAATTCACTTCATTCCAAACTTTTGTGCTAATGCTGGCTAACTCGAGGAGTACTCTTTCTTGGGCTTTTGAGGGTTGGAGTTTTAGTGTTACTGTTCGTTTTATCATTGTTAATAGTATGATTCTTAGACTTTAAAAAAGTAACGCTTTCCAGCTCAAAAGCTTGCTTTAGAATTCCCGCATCCCCGCCCCAAAGGCCGAGGCTTTCACGAGGTAAAATATTTAAGCCCCCATCCCGATGTATTATTGGTGATGATATGAAGGCAGTTATTCTTGCTGGTGGTTTTGGAACAAGATTAAGGCCACTCTCCTCAACCAGACCTAAACCCATGATTCCAGTTCTTGGTAGGCCAAATTTGCAATACATTCTTGAGAACCTGGAAAAAATACCCGAAATTGACGAGATTATCCTTTCAGTCCACTATATGAGGGGTGAGATTAGAGAGTTCATTGAAGATAAAATGAGTGATTACCCAAAAGACATCCGCTTTGTTAACGATCCAATGCCTCTAGAAACAGGTGGGGCACTCAAAAACGTTGAAGATGTTGTAGACGACGAATTCCTGGTTATCTATGGTGATGTGTTTACCAACTTCAACTTTGAGGCACTTATAAAGGCTCACAAAGAGAGGGAAGGTATTATAACAGTAGCCCTTACAAAGGTTTATGATCCTGAGAAATATGGTGTTGTAGTCACGGATGAAGAAGGGAGGATCGTTGATTTTGAAGAGAAGCCACTAAAACCAAAGAGCAACCTTGTAGATGCTGGAATTTACATGGTAAGTAAAGAAGTTCTCAAAGAGATACCCAAAGGAAAAGAGGTCTATTTTGAGAGAGAAATCCTCCCCCGATTCGTTGCTCAGGGATTAGTGTATGGTTACATGATGCCAAGGGAGACTTATTGGGTGGATCTAGGAACTCCAGAGGATTTCTTCTATGCTCATCAACTGATACTTGATGAAATTGCAAAGAATAATGGATATTATACAGTTAAAGAGGATGCCGAGGTTCCTGAGGATGTGGAGATACAAGGGCCGGTTTACATAGATAGTGGCGTAAAAATAGGCCATGGAGTCAAGATTAAAGCATATACCTACATTGGACCAAACACAATTATAGAGGATAGAGCTTACATTAAGAGATCGATTCTTCTAGGATATGACATAATAAAAGAGAGAAGCGAACTAAAAGACTCAATACTCGGAGAAGGAGTTGTGGTTGGAAGAAACGTTATCTTGAAAGAGAATGCTGTGATTGGAGATTACGCTAGGATATATGATAATCTTGTCATATATGGCGCTAAGGTATTGCCTTGGAAGAAAGTGGAAGAATATGAAGCTTACTTAAGGATAAAGTTAGACCCAACAAAAGTTAGGCCTGAACTTACACCAGAGAGATGTCCTTTAGGGTTACCCGAGTGTATTTATACGAAATTTAAAGCAATAGCAACAGAGAAGCCACCATGTGATGAGTGTATTGAGAACCAGTGGCTCTTCTGAGCTTTATCTTTTTTAAAATTTTACATTTTTCTTCTGAGCGCCTCGCTCTTTAATGTGGAAGGATGTCAGCGTTAGGATAAATATAACTAAGTTTAATGCAATCTTGGATTGTATTCAAAGATAATTTTTCCGTTTTTAAACACTCTAACAATTCCACTCTCTGATACAGTTATTACAATAGCTTTTGTTAGTTTGGAAATTCCCGCAGCTGCTAAATGTCTCCCTCCCAGTCCTGAAGGGACGTGAACATTTATTTTCTTAAAGTCAATATCAAGATACCTACCTGCACATAATACTCTGCCCGACTTGTTTATGATAAATGCTCCGTCTAAGAATGCGAATTCCTTTATTATCTCCCTCGTATTCCGATCTAGGATATTTATTTTGTATCCCTTGAATGGGTTAGGAACCATCTGATGAGAGTGGCGGATAACGTTTCGGGTATCCCCTATTACAAATATAGTTCCAACAGGTTTTCCTTCTCGGCCTTCTAGACTTAATTCTATTGCTAGTTCAAGAACTTCTTGGAAAATATGCTCTATCTGTGAGAAAAACTCATCTCGTACTTCAACAGTCTTTTCAGCTTTTTGAATTCCGACAGTTGAGGGTGTGACATAGACAAAGAGTTCGCCTTCTTGGATTATTCCATTGGCTATCATAAAGCTTGAAGCTAGATTCACAAGGTTTTTTGATCCGAGAGATAAAGGCAGGGGAAGATGTTGAAAGTTAGAAGCTTCTTTATCGGACTCTTTTCCAATTATAAGAATTGGAATTTTCATTTTTGGTCGGTATTGAGAAGGAATCCCAATTATAACTAATGCCTTAGCATCTAGAGCATTTGTGATTTCTATAGCTTTTTTGAGTAATATTCTAGCATGTTCACCCTCTTTCATCTTCTTCCCTAATTTAAGTTATAAGTAGTGGGTATTTATAAATATTTTTTAAATAAGTAAGTAGCGCCTTGAAGGTTAACAAGTGTTTTAAACACTGAGTCCGGATTTCTATTTAGGTTGAGAGGTGTGAATTATGAGAGTGGTAATTGCAATTACTGGTGCAAGTGGTGTAATTTATGGAGTCCGTTTGACAGAAGTTTTAAGGGACTTAGGTCATGATGTCATCTCGATTGCATCAGATACTGGTTTAAAAGTTATAAAACATGAGTTGGATGTTGATTTTGAGCCTGATTTTCATGAGCGTGATTTGTTTGCGCCCATAGCTTCAGGGTCTTATAAATTTGATGCTCTTGTAATTGCTCCATGTTCAATGAAAACATTGAGTGCAATAGCAAACGGGTTTGCTGATAACCTTATCACAAGAGCAGCTGATGTGGCTCTAAAGGAACGTAGAAAACTAATTCTTTTGGTTAGAGAGACTCCTTTGAACCTAATTCACCTAGAAAATATGTTGAAAGTTACCCAAGCTGGAGGAGTTATTATGCCAGCATCTCCAGGCTTTTATCATCACCCCCAAAATTTAAACGATATAGTTAATTTTATAATTGGAAAAATTTTAGACATTCTTGGAGTCTCTCATAATTTATACAAAAGATGGGGGGAATAATGTGGTATATCTTGATGACTTGGATAGAGAAATTTTGAAGCTTCTAAAAGAAGACGCCCGTATAACAATCTCCGAAATTGGTGAACGACTTGGTAAGCCTGAATCTACCATCCATTTCAGGATAAAGAAACTTATTGAAAGAGGGATCATAGAGAGGTATACTATAGTCTTAGGTGAGAGTGCTAGGCCAAAAGAAATAGCTTTTGTAATTTTAGAGTTAGAAAAACCTGTTATTGAAGATTTCCTAAGCAAGTATCTTGAATATGTTTCACGGAATTTAGCAATGCTACCTCATATTCTGTTAGTTGGAAAGACTAAAGATGAGCGGATAATTGCACTAATTGGTGCTGAAGATAGGGAGGAACTTACAAAGTTCATTGAAGAAAATATTAAAAGCATACCTAGTGTAAAAGAGGTTTTAGTTTATCATGTTGAAGACTTCAAAAAAGGAGAGGAAATTAAGGGGCTTTTAATAGGGATCTGAGATGGAAATTGAAATTAAATTTAGAGTAGACTTCAATGAGATTAGAAAGAAGATAGAAAATCTTGGAGCGAGGCTTATTAGGGAAGAAGTGCAAGAAGATTTATATTTCTCTGTTCCTCTTCCAAGACTTCTTCGAATTAGACATGTAATTAATCTAGGAGAAGTAATTTTAGGCTATAAAGAGATTCAAGACGAGAAAAATGAAGAGTTCGAGGAGATAGAGGTCAAAATCGAAGACTTTGAAAAAATGAAGGAAATCTTAACTCGACTTGGCTTTGGAGAAGATGTGTGGGTTAAGAAGCATAGACTTGTCTATAAGCTCAACGAGGTGACTTTTGAACTTAATAAAGTCGAAAATCTTGGGGACTTTTTGGACATAGAGGTCATAGGGGAGGATGTGGAAGAAGCTAAAGGAAAAATATGGGAAATTGCTCAAAAACTTGGGCTAAAAGATTCAGATGTTGAATCAAGGCTTTATCAAGAACTTATGAGAGAAAAAAGAGAGGCTACCTTGCGGTAGCAACGATCTTTATTATGTCGTTAAATTGAAGCTCATGATCTTCACCCACTCTTCTGTGGGTTTTTGCATTTACGGCGTACAAGAAGCTTTTTCCTAGGTCAGTGTGCACTTTATAAGCTAGGTCTCTTGGAGTAGATCCTTTTTTCATCAGAAACACATGGGGTAAAACATTTCCGAATTGATCTGTAAACTTATGTTCATCTTCGACAGGGTACACTGGGACTAGTTGAAGGAGTTCAAAAACAGCCCTATTTATGACTTCCTGAATTCCGGTAGACCCAAACCTTTCTAACACTCTTTCTCTGATGAGTTCTAATCCGTGTTTTTGTTTTTCGTTGAGGGATTTTAGTACAGTAAAATCATTATCGCCGGGGATGTATTCAATGTATCCTGCTTTCGCTGCTTTTCTTAAAGTAAGTTCTGCAACTGCAGAAGTTGGGACTACTATGTATCCTCTCTTTTTTCCCTCTTCTATAAGCCGTTTTATTTCGTCATCACTTGCTGCATCGGCTTTATTAGCAGCTATTATCATAGGTTTGTTTATTTTTCTGAGTTCTTTCACGAAATTAAAGAGATCCTCCTCTTTCCAAACAGTGGGGTCATCGTTCAGTCCTACTTTGTGAAGGGTTTCAAGTACATCTTCCTCACTAACTCCTATCCCAGTTAATTGCTCTGCAATTGCTCTTGATAGTTTTAAACCCTGCATTTTTATTCTCTTCGCAAATTTATCCCAATTTTTCTTGAGGATTCCATATATCCAATAGTCTATCTCTTTTTCTAGAAATTCTATATCTTCCACAGGATCATGATAATCAGTAGTTTGTCCTTCAACGTCTGTTTTTCCAGTTGCGTCTATAACGTGAATTAAAGCAGCAGCCATTCTTAAATCGTCTAGGAACTTATTCCCAAGACCTCGTCCCTCATGAGCTCCTGGAACAAGCCCAGCCACATCTATCATTTTTATTGGGATTAGTGCTACTCCATTTCTGTAATCATAATTCTGCGGATTTGGTATGCACCCAAGTCCTTTACAAGGATGTTCAGCTGTTGCATGGCTTACTCCGATATTTGCCCCAATAGTTGTAAATGGGTAGTTAGCTATTTGCACATCTGCAAGGGTAGCTGCGGCAAAGAAAGTTGACTTTCCAACATTTGGTTTTCCTACAACTCCTATCTCCATATTACCACCTCAGAATATCGTAAAGTTACCTTTATCCATAATTTTCTCTCCATCCACTTCTACGGTGGGATTCCATACCAAACAATCATAGTGGTTTAAAGCGGGAGCATCATTATCATAGTTTGCCCCTATTGCTATATGGATTGTTTTTCTTATCTTTTCGTCCTCTAATAGTTTACCTGACATCTGAGCCCGTGGGTTCAATCCTATGCCAAGTTCTCCAAGATGCCACGAATTTTTAGCATATTCCTCCTTTCTCATTTCAAGGGCCATCTTTTCTGCATTTTTTATTGCGTCTTCAAGTTTTTTAGCTTCGTCCCCACCTTCGATTCTCACTACAAAACCATTTTTAACATATACTCTAACAGGGGCTTTTGGGATAATACTCCTCCCTCCCAGGCCAAGAGTTCCATCAAACACTATTACGCCCTCGCTCTTTCCAACTGCTGGTGAAATGAAAACCTCTCCTGCTGGAAGATTCCCTCCTTTTCCGGCCTTTCTAAAGTCCCCATCATCTTTTAATGGTTTTCTTCCTTCTACGTTTATCCATAGATCAGTTCCCTTTTCCGTTGTTATGTGGACTTCTTTTCCCTTAGTTAAAATTTCTGCAAGAATCCTAGCTTCTTCCCTAAGCACTGCATAGTCTATAGGAACACTGCGAAGATACATCTCTTTTGTTATGCCCGGGCTCCAGAAAGATCTGATCTTTCTATCCCCTTTTAAGAGCTTTTCGAATATGTGCGTGTATTTTCTATTATCTCTTCCAACGTATCCAATGTTAAGACCATAGGCGTCCTTTCCAAGTTTCTTTTCACTAATTGAGAGTATAACATCAGGTTCTGATTTTATTGCTTCGATGACAGTTCTTTCAGCGTACTCTAGAGAATCTTTTGGCTCTTGGATGAGGATTGTGGGGTTTGCTTTAAATTCTTTTGCAGCATTAAACAGACTTAAGGAGATCTCAAAAACCTCTCCTGGGTTGGTTATTATTAATACCTCTTCTCCCTCGTTTACAGCTAAAACATCTCTCATGACGATTCTGGATACATCAATTAAGCCCACATTTTCACCTCCCAATTTCTTTCACCACATACCTTAATTAGGATTGTGCTTGAGAAGAGAAAGAGTTATAAAGCAAGCTTCCCGTTATCAATGTGAACTCTATCTTTGATTATTTGGGAGGGAAGAAAGATGGCGGAAAGACCACTTGATGTTATACACAAGTCACTCGACAAGGAAGTTTTGGTAATCCTCAAGAGAGGTGCTGAATATAGAGGAAAGCTCATTGGTTATGACATCCACTTAAATGTCGTCTTGGCGAATGCTCAGCTTATTGAGGATGGCGAGCCAAAGAAAAATTATGGTAAGATCGTTATCAGAGGAGATAACGTGTTGGCTATCTCCCCAGTTGAGATAGAATGAGCGAGAGGTGAGGTTTCGTGGGAAGTGGAACAGCTCCACATGGAAAACGGAATAGAACTCCCACTCATATAAAGTGCAGAAGATGTGGAAGGAAGTCCTTTAACACGAGAAAAGGTTACTGTGCTGCGTGTGGATTTGGGAGGAGCAGAAGGCTTAGAAAATACAGCTGGAGTCACAAGTGGAAGAAGGCAAAAGGTATTCTTTAACTTTTTTCACTATTTTCAAAAATTATAAAAACATGAATTCTTAAGGTACTTTCATGAGTGCTAAAGGAGATATTTTGGCTTGTCTCACAGCAAAAGGTCATGATGGGATACTTCAAAGCGAGCTTTATAAGCTTAATTATTCTAGATCCACAATTGTTGAGGCTATTGAGAGTTTGGAAAAAGAAAAGAAGGTTATTAGGAAAGAAATTGGTAAAAAGGCCTATCGTGTCTGGCTTGTTGAAGAAGCTCCCTTTCCAATAGAGGGAGTTCTCAGACTGGGACTTTTGAAGGCTGTTGAATATCCTCATGCAATTTTAACAGCTAAGGATCTTGAGAGAGAGTACGATGTAAGAATCTTGGTATATAACAGTGCTATTGAACTAACAAATGCATTGGCCTTGGGAAAAGTTGATCTAGCCTGTTCTCCCCTTATTACACAGGTCCTTTTTGGCCTTCTTACCAAAAATCTAAGAATTGCTAGTGGTTGTGGATTTGGGGGAAGTGGAATTGTCTTAAAGGGAGATTTAAAGGAAGGTATAAGGATTGGATCTTCAGAACTCTCTACAATGGAAACCATGCTGAAGCTCTTTTTGGAAAAGCATGGGCTTATAGGTAAAGCTAAAGTAATCTATTTTAAAAAACCCGAAGAGATGGTAAAATCATTTTTAGAGGGGGAAATAGATGCTCTAAGTATATGGGAACCATATTTAAGCAGTTTAGAAAAAAGCGGGCTTAAAGTTTATAGATATGTTGAACTATTTGGTCTTTATCCTTGTTGTGCTTTGGGAGTCAATTATGAGTTCTTTAAGATTAACAAAGAAATTTTCTACAAATTCATGGAACGCTACAAAGAGAACACTGAAAGACTTGAACAGCGAGAAGTAGAGGCTATACACTTAATGGAAGCGATTTTTGGATTTAAGCAAGAACAAATAAAAAATGGCCTTGAAGGATTTATTTATAACTATCGGTTAACCAAAGAGCAGATTGAATTGGCCTTGGAGCGGTTTGGTCTAAAGGTTTTCAACTTGGATTCTCTTCTTTTGACAAAAGATTTTTAACCTTTTGAAACTTTTTATATTTTGCCTCTAACCGTTAAGACAATAATCTAAGTGAGACTTATGGATGGGGAATTAAGAAAAAGACTCTGGGCACTTGCATGGCCTGCTATTTTGGCCAATATAGGACAAACTCTTGTTAACTTAGTTGATATGATAATGGTGGGACAACTGGGGTCTTTGGCAATAGCCAGTGTAGGTCTTGGGGGTCAATTCTCTTGGTTCATGATGCCTCTCATGTTTGCTATTTCTACTGGGACTCTGGCCTTAGTTGCAAGGTTTGTAGGGGCAAAAGATTTTGACATGGCCGAAAAAGTGCTTGAACAGAGTATATATCTAGCTTTTTTCATGAGTATTCCGGTAATGCTCTTTGGAGTTTTCTTTGGAGATGATGCCCTTAAAATAATGGGGGCAAGTGAAGATGTCATAAAACTTGGCTATTCCTACATAAGAACATTTTTCATTTTTTACCCAATTAATTTCATGGCATTTGCAGCTTTTAGTGCTCTTAGAGGGGCTGGAGATACAAAGACACCAATGAAATTAAGTCTATTAACTAATGGGGCTAATGTTTTCTTGAATTATGGTCTAATCTTTGGAAAATTTGGGTTACCAAGGCTTGAAGTGGTAGGTGCTGCGTTAGCCTCAGGCCTTTCAATTTTACTTGCTTTTATTGTTGGATTGATTCTTTTCCTTAGGGGATCCTTGGTTTTAAAATTTAAGCCTGCCTTCAAGCTCGACTGGGAGACCATAAAAAGGATACTCAGAATTGGAATTCCTGCTACAGTTGAGAGAATTATTTTCAGCTTCTATAACTTCCTCTACATAAGCATAGTAACCCGCTTTGGTACTATAGCATTGGCAGCTCATCAAGTGGGCTTGAGAGTAGAAAGCATAGCTTATATGCCGGCCTTTGGTTTTAATGTTGCTGCCTCAGCTTTGGTTGGTCAAAGCCTTGGAGAAGGAGATCCTGAAAAAGCAGAAAGAGTTGTTTATGAGGCACTTAAAATGGTTTCAGTGTTTATGGGAATTATGGCAATAATTTTGGTGGTATTTCCTAGATATCTCGTGATGCCATTTGTCACAAGAAGTGACCCTGACTATGCAGAAGTTTTAAGGTTGGCTAGTATATATCTCATAATCGTTGGAATAAGTGAGATACCTCTTGGATGGACATTCGTTTTAAGTGGTTCTCTTAGAGGAGCTGGAGATACAAAGAGTCCAATGTATGTAACGGCAATAAGTAAGCTCTTTTTCAGAATAATTCCATCATATATCCTTGGGTTTGGGGTCTCATTTTGGATTATTCACATCAAAGGAATGGGGGTTATTGCAGCATGGCTTGCCATGACGTTAGAAACATTCACAACAGCAATCTTTTTCTGGTGGATATTTAAACGAGGTGGTTGGAAATATATAAGGGTTTGATCATTGGAGGAGTTTTAACGTTTCCAGAACTATTTCAAAAGGTGCATCCGTTTTTATTGCAGTTGGAGAGAAATGTGTCCGACTGCTCTTATGTCCTTTCTCCTGGAGTATGCTGCACACATCTGAGAGCTTTCTTACTTCAAGAGAGTTTCGTCTTGCGAGAGCGTGAAAATCATAGAAAAACGGAATATTAAGTTCATCTTTGATAATACTCAGGAATTTGAGAAGCTTGTTCTTTTGGGGTAATTCGGCTTTTTCAGCTTTTTCTATCATTTTTTCTATGAACTTCTGTTCTTTGAGAGGGCCAAGCCATAAGGGTCCAAAGGCCCCTTCTCTACTTGGAAGAAAATTCCTTTCAATTTCGAACCTTCCTGTTTTGGGTTCAAAATATACGTATCCCATATTTTTGAGGGATTTATCACCTTCTTTTGCGCCATCTTTAAGTTGTAAAAATGCTCTAAAGTAGTGATCTTTGTAATAGGCAAAGAGAACATTGATTCCGAGGTCATATTTTACAGCATATCTAACGATAGCTCCTATCAAAATTCTTAGGCCACTTTCATGGCAGAGCTCGCCTCTTAGAGGTTTTGAGTTATACTTTCTGAGACATGCTTTTGGATGGGCTCCACAAAGAGGGGCAGTGTCTGTAGCGGTAACTGCTAGGACTCCTTTTCGTTTAACACTTCTCAGTGTTGAATCAAGAAACTCCATCGGAGAACCAAATGGGTCAAGATCCACAAAGTCAAAATATCTGAATTTTTCAGCCATCAAGAGATTCGCATCTTTATTGGTGGCAAGTATTTCTTTTTCCCCTTTTACTCTTGCCATTTTGTCATTTAAGGTGAGTTCTTCTCCAAAATTAATCTTTAGGTTTCTAATAATGAGCTTAAAGGCATCAGGATTTATATCATTAAGCCATATCTCTTCTGCATTAGTCTCCAAAGCATACCTTATTCCTCTAATCCCCGTGGCTGAGAGGGCATCTAAGACTGTTTTGGGATTTAAAACTCGTAAAACAAGGACACTTAAATCCCTATTTAATGTCATGGCGGGATTATAAAAAACAGGAGCATCATAAATACGCTTGGCTTTAGGTATAAAAATTTCTGCTTTTCCTTCTTTAATATTGACAAATTTCATCAAGCTACCTCCAAAAAGAAGGAAAGAAAGGTCATTTTATTTCAACGTAGTCTCCAAGGGCTTGCCCCGGTAATGGTCTCTCAAACCTTGCTTTTACTTCTCCTCTAACTCCATGAGTTCTGGTGATTTTGCCCACGAGGAGCTTTCCACTAGGACTTCTCCAGAAGACTTTCTTGCCAATCAATGCTGCTGCTTGCTCTTTACTCTCAATTCCAAGTGGTTTGATAATCATGTGGTTCTTGTGTAGGTGTTCTTTACTTCTCATGTAGCTTAGTACAATCCCTTTCATTATCATCACCGGAAATCACTATGGAGAGTGGCTTTTAAACTTTTATGTTTCCATAGAACAGGAAAACGTGGTGGGGCGAGGGGGATTTGAACCCCCGACACCCGGATCTTCAGTCCGGCGCTCTCCCAGGCTGAGCTACCGCCCCATGTCCAAAGTATAGAAGGTCTAATCCGCTTTATAAATCTTGCGGTAATTTAATCTTACTTAAGTATACTAAAATCGAAAAATTTATAAGGAGTTAATATTTTAATAACTATCGGTAACCAAAAGATGTAAGGGGGTGATGAAGGTGGCGAGAAGATGGTGGAGGAGAGACTTCTGGGACCCCTTCGATATAATGAGAGAAATACAAGAAGAGATTGATGCAATGTTTGAAGACATATTTAGGGGGCCCAGACTATGGAGTTATAGAAGATTTAGCGAGCCAAGAGGAGAATTTGAGATAAGAAGTGAAGGAGTTTGGAGAGAGCCCTTTGTAGATATCTTTGATACGGGTGAAGAATTCATAATTACAGCCGAATTACCGGGAGTCAGAAAGGAGGACATTAAAGTCAGAGTAACTAGTGACGCTGTTTATATTGAGGCCCAAGTGAAGAGAGAACACGAACTTGAAAAAGAAGGAGCGGTGAGAATTGAGAGGTATTATAGTGGTTACAGAAGAGTTATCAGACTTCCTGAAGAAGTTGTAGCAGAAAAGGCAAAGGCTAAATATAACAATGGCGTCCTTGAGATAAGAGTTCCTAAGAAATATCCAACCAAAAAAGAAGAGAAGAGTGGTTTCGAAGTTAAGATAGAGTGATATTTCATTATTTTTTAATTTGATTAAATAATTAAATAATGTTAGATTCACGGTCATTTAATAACTAAAGAGAGAGGTGATATAAATGAGCGATAGGAATGAGATTAAACTCAAAGTAGCTTCCGCTTATCAGAGGGATGTTGGTAGAGGGATAGTTAGGATTGATAGAAGTGCAATGAGAAAGATTGGAGTTCAACCAGGTGACATCATTGAGGTTATAGGTACTAAAAATACAGCTGCAGTAGTCTGGCCAGCTTATCCAGAAGATGAAGGGTTAGAAATTATCAGAATGGATGGTACGATAAGAAAGAATTCTGGGGTTGGTCTTGGGGATGAGGTAACCATAAGAAAAGCAGAAGTTAAAGAGGCCCAAAAAGTAGTTTTGGCCCCAACAGAGCCAATCAGATTTGGTCGGGACTTTGTTGATTGGCTTCACTCTAGATTGGTTGGGAGACCAGTTGTTAGAGGCGATTATATCAGAATTGGAGTCCTTGGTCAAGAGCTTACGTTTGTTGTTACAGCAACTACTCCTTCAGGTGTAGTGCAGATAACGGAGTTTACAGAGTTTGTGATCTCTGAGAAGCCAGTTAAGGAGGTAGCAAAAACGCCAGCTCTTGGAGTTACTTATGAGGACATTGGTGGTCTTAAAGATGTGATACAAAAAATTAGAGAAATGATTGAGCTTCCCTTAAAGCATCCGGAAGTATTTGAAAAGCTTGGAATTGAACCGCCGAAGGGTGTTTTGTTGTATGGTCCTCCGGGTACTGGTAAGACTCTTTTGGCTAAGGCTGTTGCTAATGAGGCTAATGCTCACTTCATAGCCATCAACGGCCCAGAAATCATGAGCAAGTACTACGGAGAGAGTGAGGAAAGACTTAGAGATGTCTTTAAAGAAGCTGAAGAGAATGCTCCGAGCATAATTTTCATTGATGAGATTGATGCAATAGCTCCAAAAAGGGAGGAAGTCAGCGGAGAGGTTGAGAAAAGAGTTGTTGCTCAGTTACTTACTTTGATGGATGGGTTAAAGAGCAGAGGAAAGGTAATAGTTATAGGTGCCACTAACAGGCCTGACGCTGTTGATCCTGCTTTAAGAAGGCCTGGTAGGTTTGATAGGGAGATTGAGGTTGGTGTTCCTGACAAGCAGGGAAGAAAAGAAATCCTTCAAATTCACACCAGAGGCATGCCTATTGAACCTGACTTCAGAAAGGAAGATGTTAAGAGGGCTTTGATAGAGCTTAAGAGTTACGAACGATTCAAGGGAGTTGTGGAAAGGACTCTTATGAAAATAGAGGAGACCCCAGATATAGAAGAAGATATTAAAGAACTTCTTAAAAACATTGATGAGAAGTTGTATGAAGAAGTAAGGCATCGTTTAATCGATTTCCTCTTGGAGGAGTTAGCTGAGAAGACTCATGGATTTGTAGGCGCTGATCTGGCAGCATTGGCAAGAGAAGCTGCAATGGCAGCTTTGAGAAGACTTATTGAAGAGGGCAAGATAGATTTTGAAGCAGAAAGCATTCCAAAGGAAGTCCTTGAAGAGCTCAAAGTTACAAGAAGAGACTTTTATGAGGCATTAAAAATGGTTGAACCATCTGCTCTAAGAGAAGTGCTCCTCGAGGTACCAAATGTTAAATGGGAGGATATTGGTGGTCTTGAAGAGGTTAAACAACAGTTAAGAGAAGCGGTAGAATGGCCACTGAAGTATCCAGAGGCATTTATAGCTATGGGTATTAACCCTCCAAAGGGCATTCTCCTCTATGGGCCTCCCGGAACTGGTAAAACACTTTTGGCTAAGGCGGTGGCGACTGAAAGTGAGGCTAACTTTATTGGAATTAGGGGTCCAGAGGTTTTGAGCAAGTGGGTTGGTGAAAGCGAAAAGAATATAAGAGAGATATTTAGAAAGGCCAGACAGGCAGCCCCTACAGTAGTTTTCATTGATGAAATTGATTCTATAGCACCAAGAAGAGGTACAGATGTTAACAGAGTTACAGATAGGCTCATTAATCAGTTGTTAACTGAGATGGATGGTATTGAAGAGAATAGTGGTGTTGTGGTTATAGCTGCAACCAACAGACCAGACATACTTGATCCTGCATTACTAAGACCTGGAAGATTTGATAGACTGATTCTTGTTCCAGCTCCAGATGAAAAAGCAAGACTTGAGATATTCAAGGTTCATACAAGAAATGTCCCCCTTGCAGAAGATGTTAGTTTAGAAGAGCTAGCAAAAAGAACTGAAGGATATACAGGGGCCGACATCGAGGCTGTGGTAAGAGAGGCAGCACTTAATGCTATGAGAGGAGCAATAGTAAAGGGAGAGATAAGCCCTAATACAAGGGCGAGTGACATCAGAAAACGTGTCAAAGTCACAATGAAGGATTTTGAAGAAGCCCTGAAAAAAGTAAGCCCAAGTATAAGCGAGGAGACTATAGAATACTACAAGAGAGTTGAAGAAATGTTCACTAAAAAGAAAGCTGAAGTGAAACAAATAGAGGGAAGGGATAGGGCAGTCTTTTGACCCTTTTACTCTATTTTGTAGGGGTTGGTCCTATTAAATAATCTTGAAGTTCTTGGGCATTGACTTTAATTTCTTTCCTATACTCACTGAAGTTTATGGATTTCTCAATCCTAAGAGTTAGTGTATTTTCTTCCAATCCTACGCTTAGAATTCTTGTGAAGATTTCCTCAAGTTTTAAGAGAGTTGTAGATTTGAGTGTTGAGTAGTTTAGAAATATAAACCCTTTACTTCTTTTGTCTCCTAGCATATTAGCAAATCCAGAAAGCATTAGAATATTAAGATCCCAAATATTTTCTTCATAGAGTTGAAGCAGAGCATCGACACCAACTATTATCTTTATGTAATTGTTGAATCGTTCTTCCACTCTATGGAGAGCTTCACGGTAGTGTCTTGTCCATATGGGGATATCCTGGGAGATGTCAACCCTTTCAATTAAACTCATGATGTTCCCAGTATGTTTTATGCCTCCAAGTTTTATCACTGGAATATCATTTACAATACTCGTGTCTATCCCCGCAGTCATTAGGTGTGTCTTGAAAAGATGGAGCTTATCAAGAACATCTACAATGATGAATGGTGTGTTGTCTTCCTGTAGCTGTCTTATTAATATATAAAACAAAAGATGGGTAGGATCGCTGGACGTATGCTTTATCACAACATACTCTCCCCACTTGATGTCTTTCATATAGTTCCATAACGAAAATTCAAACTCTTTTGTCATATTTAATCACCTACGGAGTGTTTCCACGTTTAAATATTTTAGGGAAGCGGTGAAACGAATAGTTTCAATAGGTTCCACAGAGTTCCTTACCGGGGATTGGGCATTCTTAGGTCCGAATGCCTTTTTGTTAATTACACTTATGTTCGAAAGTTAATAAAATTGTTGGTACATTGTTCGATATGAATACCACAAATCGACTTTCTAAATACCAAATAATGAAAAAGAAACTCACTTCAAAAGTTTTACAAACTCTCTCATCCAAGCAGAGATATCTCCAGGGTGCCTGGAGCTCACCCAATTTCCATCGACAACAACTTCACTGTCGATATATTCAGCTCCAGCGTTTATGAGGTCATCTTTTATTGCGACGACACATGTTCCTTTTCTTCCTTTAAGAACACCTGCGGATATCAGAACTTGGGGGCCGTGACATATACTTGCCACTGGTTTTCCAGCTTCAAACATCTTTTTAGCTATTTCCACAGCTTTGGGGTATATTCTTACAATTTCAGGTGCTCTTCCTCCAGGTAAAACTAGAGCATCAAATTCATCTGGATTCACTTCATCAAAGACTAAATCAACATTTACGGAATAATTGTGTTTTCCTACTATTGTACCCTTTTTGTTGCTTGCAATATAAACTTCATGCCCTTCTTCTTTCATCCTGTAGAGTGGATAAAGAAGTTCCAAATCTTCAAACGTATCTGCTGTTAAAAACAGTACTTTCATTGCAATCACCACTACACCAATAAAGACTAAAACTTAATAAGGATTTTTACTCAAACGTGTGTAGCAGTTAGGCAAGATTTAAAAAGCCCTTCTTCCAAAAACCTTCGCGTCCAAAAGTGGGCGAGACTTTAGAGAGAGGTGAGAGAGATGGAGAAACGTTTACCTGGAAAGGTGAGAAGAGCTATACGGGCCAAATATTATGATATTGAACCAAAAGCATGGGTTGGGAAAAAAGGTCTAGATGAAAGTGTAATCAACGAGATTAACGTTCAACTAAAAAAAGAGGGTATATTAAAGGTAGAAATAAAGAAAGGCGCACTCATTTCTACAGAAATGGATAGGAGAGGTATAGCTGAAAAGGTTGCGGAGCTTACAGATAGTGAGCTCATCGACGTTAGGGGCAAAAGGTTTATATTGTTTCGTCCCAGAGAGGGATGGGAAAAGTATTTAAAGAAGCTTAAGCTTAAGGAAGTCTCGAAGGAGAGACGGGAAGAAAAACCCGTTAAGAAGATCAAACTCGATATCGCTCAATTTAGGAAGAAGTTCAAAAAAGGGAGGGAATGAAGAATGGCGACAGTTTATGATGTTCCTGGTGATTTACTCGTCGAGAGGGTAGCTCAGAAGTTAAAAGAAATACCTGAAATCAAACCACCTGAATGGGCATTATTCGTTAAGACTGGTAGACACAAGGAGAGAATACCAGAACAAGACGATTGGTGGTATTACAGAGTAGCCTCAGTTTTGAGAAAGGTTTATGTGGATGGACCAGTGGGCATTGAAAGATTAAGGACATGGTATGGTGGAAGAAAGAACAGAGGCCATGCACCAGAACACTTTTACAAAGGAAGCGGAAGTATCGTTAGAAAGGCACTTCAACAGCTTGAGGCTGCTGGATTCATCACAAAGATCCCTGGAGAGGGCAGAGTGGTTACACCAAAGGGAAGAAGTTTCCTTGATAAGGCTGCCACAGAGCTTAAGAAAGAACTTGAAGAAATAATACCCGAGCTTAAGAAGTACTGATGTTTTCTCCCTTTTTGAGTTTAATCAGCATTTTCCAATAACTTTTTAAAATAACTTTTGTTGAGGGTGATAGGATGGGTGAAGATATAGAGGAGATTAGAAAGAAAAAGCTTTTAGAGCTTCAAAAAAGACTTGCCGAGCAAAGAAAGGCTGAGGAGGAGCAAATAAGGCAAGAAATGGAGTTAGAGGCCCAACTACAGGCAATAATGAAGCAGATTTTAACTTCTGAAGCAAGGGAAAGATTAGGAAGAGTAAAGTTGGTTAGACCAGAACTTGCGAGACAGGTGGAGTTGATATTAGTCCAGCTTTACCAAGCTGGTCAGATAAATGAGAGAATCACAGATGAAAAACTTAAAAGGATCTTGGCTCAAATTGATGCCAGAACAAGGAAAGAATTTAGAATTAAGTGGTGAAACAAAAGTGAGAATTAAGGAGATTATCAAGGCGCTCAGTGATAAGGGAGAGGTTAGTTTGGACATTTGGAAACCTATTTCCGCTAGAAAAAGTAGTGATGGAACACTTGACATTCTTTACCGAAATCGTGTTGTAGGGAGTGAGAAAGATCCTGTATTCCTCTGGGCGTATGTGAATATTGTTGAAGATGATGTTAGGGTATTGGAAAAGATTACGTTTAAAAAAGAACATGTAAAATGGATAACAAATTCAATAACTAGATTTGAAAAAGCTTAAGGTTTATATATGAGGATTGACAAGCTTACTGACCGTGGGGGTGTAATTGTGACTAAGCATAGGATTTGCCCTGTTTGTGGCTCTGATAAATTTGTTTATGACCCTGAGAGGGGAGAGGTAATCTGTGCAAGTTGTGGATTTGTAATTCAAGAAAACATGATTGATATGGGTCCTGAATGGAGGGCCTTTGACGCTTCTCAAAGAGAGAAACGCTCTAGAACTGGGGCACCTGAGAGCATCTTGCTTCACGACAAGGGTCTTTCAACGGATATAGGGTATGACAGAAATGTTAAAGGGTTAATGAGAGAGAAGATTTATCGTCTTAGAAAGTGGCAGAGCAGGCTTAGAGTAAGCGATGCTGCGGAGAGAAACCTAGCTTTTGCATTAAGCGAGCTTGATAGGCTTGGTGCAAGACTAAACTTGCCTAAACACGTGGAAGAAGAATCAGCTCGTCTATACAGGGAGGCTGTAAGAAAGGGACTTATAAGAGGCCGTTCAATTGAAAGTGTAATCGCCGCGTGTGTTTATGCTGCATGCAGACTACTCAAAATCCCGAGAACTTTGGACGAAATAGCAGATATGGCTAAGGTAGATAAAAAAGAGATTGGGAGAAGCTTTAGGTTTATTGCTAGAAACCTTAACCTTACACCAAAGAAACTCTTCGTTAAACCGACCGATTATGTAAACAAGTTTGCAGATGAGCTTGGTTTGAGTGAGAGGACTAGAAGGAGAGCGATTGACCTTTTGGAACAAGCCTATAATATGGGTCTTACTAGTGGAAAAAGTCCTGCGGGTTTGGTTGCAGCTGCTTTATACATTGCTGGCCTTCTAGAGGGAGAAAAGAGAACCCAGAGAGAAGTTGCAGAGGCAGCAAGAGTAACAGAGGTAACGGTAAGAAACCGTTACAAAGAAATGGTTGAAAAGCTTGGATTAAAGCTTCCCATTTAATTTTTATTTTAAAAATAAAAAGGTCATTTTTTAAACCAAGCATCTAATGTAAATTGTTTTCCAGCTTTTATTGCTTTTTTGAGTCTCTCAAGTCCGTTTTTCACACGTTCTTCGCTAAAGTCATGCTCATCACAGAGGAATCTCAGTACTCCTTCTTCATCGGGCATTTTCCATTCTAGTTTATATTCATTTGTCACTGGTGGATTCAGGAAAAATTCCTTTATTGCATACAGGTCTACATCACTTGTCTTTTGATATTTTAATAGGGGATCTTTGGAGTGTCTTACTATTTCAAGGGCTTTTTTTGGCCCTAATCCTTTTATCCCTCCTGGATTGTAGTCAGTACCAACGAGTATTGCTAGCTCAATAAGTTTCTCTCTTGTTAGTTTCAGCCCGTTCAGCACATCTTCAAGAAGTATTAATTCAGGCTTAACCTCAATATAGACATCTTTTCCAGGTAGTTTTCGTCTTCCTGTTATGGTGAGGTTCCTTACGAGTTTTGGTGTTCCAAAGAGCAAGGAGTCATAATCTTGACTTGCCGAGGCCCAAACATCTCCTTTAGATGCCATATAGGCGGCTTGGGCTTCTCCTTCACTGGGGGCTTGAACCCAAGGGATCCCCATCAGTTCCAAAAGTTTTTTGGCGTCTTCAATTAGAAGTTCATTTACTTTTGAAGCTCGTTGGGCGTATTTCTTGGCCTCTTCTAAGTCACCCCTGGCAAGGGCCAATTCCCATTTTTCTCGTGCTTCCTCTCTTGCTTCGGCTCTCTTCTCAAGTTCTTTCTTCTTAAACTCTGGAGGTTTCCCATCAAAGACATAGACAGGTTTTATTCCTGCTTCCGTAAGATTTATCGTTCTATAGAAAAGGCCTGAGAGATGGGAGGTTATCCTTCCTTTGGAATCCATTAGAGGGGTACCATCTCTTTGTCTGATGGTGGATAGGAACTGGTATATAGCATTGAACGCATCTATGGCTACTTTTCTACCATTTAGGTTTTCTAATTCCAGCTCTTTTTTTGAAACTAACTCACCAATCGGAACTCCCATTATTCCTCACCTTTTTGGATAGTAAATAATCATAAGGTAATTCCTCAATTGCAAAAAGTTCCCTCTCTTAGTATCTTGTCTTTACTTCTGACACTAGCTTATCAAGTATGCTTCATATTTTTGGAGTGGGAGGAGTATCACTATTCTTATTTTTGTCCTCCAGCTTTAAAGCTATTATCCCTCGAAATTTAGTAGTTCAATAATCCTCATGAAACAATTTTATAGAATCTGCTTAACTTTTCTTTATCCAATCCACGTTCAAAACCCAAGGTTTCTTTAGCGAACGCCGATAGTCAAGTCGGCAAATGGATAAGGGAAAAGTTATAACTCCTTTTTCAGATTAACCTTTGTAAAGTTCATGGGGTGGAGGAAATGAGCATAGAAGCACTTTTCAAACCAAAGAGCGTTGCTGTTGTAGGGGCTTCTGGCAAGCCAGGAAAAATAGGGTATGCTATTATGAAAAATCTCATCGAATACGGCTATGAAGGGAAGATATATGCAGTAAATGTCAAAGGTGGGGAAATAGAGATCAGCGGAAGAAAATTCCAGGTTTACAAGAGCATTCTCGATGTTCCTGATGAAGTTGATATGGCGGTGATAGTTGTACCAGCAAAGTTTGTTCCACAGGTTATAGAAGAGTGTGGGAAGAAGGGTGTTAAAGTCCTTCCGATAATTAGTTCAGGATTTGGAGAACTTGGTGAAGAGGGCAAGAAAGTTGAACAGCAGCTAGTCGAGACAGCTCACAAGTATGGAATGAGAATTCTCGGTCCAAACATCTTTGGCATCGTTTATACTCCTGCAAAGCTTAACGCTACGTTTGGACCAACTGATGTTATGCCAGGAAAGTTAGCCCTTGTTTCCCAAAGTGGTGCTCTTGGAATAGCACTCATGGGATGGACAATTCTTGAAAAAGTAGGTCTTTCAGCCGTAGTTAGCATAGGAAACAAGAGTGACCTCGATGATGCTGACATGCTTGAATACTTTGAAGACGATGAAAACACCGGTGCTATTTTAATCTATATGGAGGGTGTGAAGGACGGTAGGAAGTTTATGGAAGTTGCCAAGAGAGTTTCAATGAAGAAGCCGATTATAATCATTAAAGCCGGTAGAAGTGAAAGAGGAGCCAAAGCAGCGGCTTCACACACTGGATCATTGGCTGGTGCTGACAGTATCTACACAGCTGCATTTAAGCAAAGTGGTGTGTTAAGGGCTTTAACAATAGGCGAGGCATTTGATTGGGCAAGAACACTCTCCAACCTTCCAGAACCAGAGGGAGATAATGTTGTGATACTCACAAATGGTGGTGGAATAGGAGTTATGGCCACTGATGCTGCTGAAGAAGAAGGATTAAAACTTTACGACAACTTAGAGGAGCTTAAAGTCTTCGCAAACCACATGCCACCATTTGGGAGCTACAAGAATCCCGTTGACCTTACGGGTATGGCTGGTGCTGAAGCTTATGAGGGAGCAGTTAGAGACGCCTTGGCTCATCCAGAGATGCACGCAATAGCAGTTCTCTACTGTCAAACAGCAGTTTTAGACCCAAGAGATCTCGCAGAGATAGTTATCAGAGAATACGAAGCAAGTGGTAGGAAGAAGCCGATTGTAGTTGCAATAGTAGGTGGAATTGAGGCTAAAGAAGCTATTGACATACTTAATGAGAGAGGTATTCCAGCATATCCTGAACCAGAGAGGGCAATTAAATCACTCTCGGCCCTTTATAGATGGTATAACTGGAAAATGAAACATAGAAAAGAGTGACTTCTTTCTTTTCTTTTAATAATTTATGAGGCAATGTATTTTTTAATTTCTTTGTACATTTCATTAAGGATCTCCTGGTAGTCTGCTTTGTTTTCTTCCACTAGGTCCATTAGCTCTTCAAGCTGTCTAGTCCTTTCTTCGCTTACGAGCTCTTTGTATCTGGTTATGAGATAATGGTATACTTTGGTTCCAAGCTCTGTAGGCACGAGTTTCTTTCTCCCTTTAGTTTCTATGACGTAGTGTCTATCAAGGAGGGTTTTAACTATCTTGGCATATGTTGATGGCCTTCCAATTTTGCGTTCTTTCATCAGGGCGATTATATCTCCTTGAGTGAAAAGCGGTACTTTTGGAGCCTTCCATTTCTTGATCTCTTTAACTCTAATCTTTTGTCCTTTTTCAAGTTTTGGAAGCTTTCTCAGTGGTGGATTCCGGATTTTTGTCCATCCTTCATAAAGAATGTCTACATAGCCTTCTATTTCTGTTTTTGCAACTTTTGCATCTATGATTGCTTTTTCATAGAGTATCTTTGCGGCTTTCATCTGGGATGTCATAAAGCGCTTAAATACCATGTCATATAGTCTGAAATGATCCCTTGTCAGGCCTCTTGCAAGTGTTATAACTCCATCTCTGAGCAGTTGCATTAATCTTCCAGTGTCTATAGGTCTTGTCGGTCTTATACATTCATGGGCCCCTTCTTCTCCCCATTTTCTTGGGGCGAAGTATTCCTCGCCGATTTCATCGCTTATGTACTCTTTAGCAACTTCTATACCAACGTTGCTGACATGGGTTGAGTCTGTTCTAATATATGTAAGAAGACCTAATTCGAAAAGGTCTTGGGCTAATCTCATTGTATAGTCGGTTGAGAATCCTAAAAATCTTGAAGCGTCTTGAAGCATAGTATCAGTACTGTATGGTGGTAATGGATTGAGTTCTCTCTCTTCCAGCTGCACATCTTCTACAACAACTTCTTCGATCTCGTCCTTAACGCCTTCAAGGGTGACATCCAGATCATTTTCGAGGGTTAGTCTTACAAAATTGGTTTCACTTTCTACAAATTCCTTATATCTTTGGATTACCCACCCTAGTACAGGTGTTTGAACTCTTCCTGCTGAAAGATAGGTATTCTCAAAGACTTCCCATAGTTTCTGGCTTAGTTCGAATCCTATCCATCTATCCTCGATTCTTCTTACTAACTGAGCATTTACTCTTCCTTCATGGACATCTCTTGCTTCTTTTAGTGCTTTCAGAATAGCTGGTCTCGTAACTTCGTGGAATTCAATCCTTTTTATTGTTGGAGTGTAAGGGGATAGAACATTCCTTATGTCCCATGCTATCTTTTCTCCCTCAGTATCTGGGTCAGTTCCGATTAATATTTCATCAACTTCTTGGGCAATTTCTCTCATTGCCATAACGTTTTCAAGGGAATCCCTGATATCATTAGATCCACACCTTGGGCATACTCCTTTGCTTTCCCAATCAACAAACTGATGGCCGCAGTCTCTACAACGCTTTAGAGTGTCATATATTGGCACAAAGTAGAGTTTTCCATCTTTTTCGTTTACCAAGACCCCATGATAGCCGTCATTGGTTACAAGATCAAACATGTGTCCTCCACTTGCGAGGATTGTTAGCATCAATTCACCGATGCTTACTTCATAAGCCACTAAATCTCCAATACGCCTTTTGCTCGGTTGACCAAAGAAGTTTGCAATAGTCCTTGCCTTGTTTGGCGATTCTACTATCATAAGAGCGGACCTGACTAAATCTTTTGTTTTCTCTGCGATCTTTCCTTCCATAATAAGTCTGACTTTTTCTCTATCTCTGTCAATCTCTTGGAGTACTTTTTCTAGGTCTAGTTCATTAAAGGCTACCATTTCAAACTCAGAAAAGCGCCAACGCATTTGCCTCTTTAGACCATTGAACACTTTTTCATTGTCTACAATTACCATGCTTAGTCCTTTAGTTATGCCACCAGCAAATAGTCTTGAAGTCCTCCCGCTTGCTTGGATATATGTCCTAACGTCAGGGATTTCTATATACCACTTTCCTTCCTCTTTCTTAAGACTTACGAAAGGATCTTCCTCTATTCTCTTGAGAACATCTTCCTTCTTCAGTATATTTCTTAAAAAGTCTACTGCCTCCTTAAATACCTTGAGAACATGATTTGAAAATCCCTCTAGAGGCAATCCCTCTGCAAGGGCTTCTTCTATCTTTAAAATTTCAAACTGTGGAATGTTCCGTATGAGCCTTCTTATTCTAGCGTAGAGTTTTTCTGCATTCTTTCTATCTTCGTTTTCTAGGAATTCCATAACTTCACTCATCAGACCAAGAACTCTGTAGATAGTGGGTTGTTCTAAATCTATGCTAAATCGGAATTTGGGAACACCAGTAAAAACTGCATACCTTATTAGATGTGGCAAATCTAAGCCTCTAACAATAGATCCATAATAAGTTGCAACCCCAATTAGGTAGTCGGCCTCTCCATTCTCAAACCTCTCAAGACCCTTTTTATTTCTCGCTGAAACTAATTCGACTTTGAATCCTTTATCCTTTAGGTAGGAAGTTAGCTTTTCTGCATAGAGTATTCCTTGATCAATAGGTACAAAGATAAGACCTCCTGTGCCCAATTTCTTTATGATCTCTTCAACATGCTCTTCTATTGGTTGTTGGGGAGATAAATATGTGTCCACTACATTTCTTAATGCGGATCGCCCACTTCCTACTTCAAAATCGAGGAGTTCACGATAGAGTTTTATTCTGTCACCTCTTGCACTTCCAGTTGCTGAGGCCACGATCAAAACTCCAATATTATTCTTGCGTTTAAATTCTCTTATTTCTTTTTCAATTGCGTTTATTTGTTTATTTAGTTCTTTTAACCGCTCATTTTTGTCTTTTCTGTTTCCGTTAAGGTATTTTGCCATCTGTTTTTTGAGCCTTATTATTTCCCATGCTTTTTGAATTATCTCCTCGGTAAACCCGAGTAAAATCAATGAGCGATCTATATTCTTTGAAGCTTTTAAAAAAGCATCAACATCATCTACAAAGATAAAGTCAAATCTTTTGTCCTTTAAGACATCAAAATTTCTCGCAAGGTATTGGGCAGAGGTTATAAGAATATCAAACTCACCAGTTTGGATTTTTTGGAGCATTTCTTCTTTTTCTTTTTTCTTCATGTTTCCATGATAATATGCTAAATTAACATCTATTCCAGCTTTTTCAGCAAAAGTTTTGACTCTCTTAATCGTTTGAATGACCAGAGGCGTTGTTGGTAAGACTATATATGATCTCTTTCCTTTTTTGGCGTAATAAATGGACATAAATGCCCCAAAAACACTTTTTCCCATACCTGTTGGGGCTATGATTGAGAAACTTTTTCCTCTTACCAGTCGTTTTACCCAGCTCTTTTGAGCACTCCAGAATGTGAATCCAGTGGCAGTTTTAAAAAGTTTTTCTGCTTCAATAAGTCTTTGTTCTAGAGAATACACTTCTTCCCAGTGTTTTAATGTGTTTTTAAGCTTTAGAGCATCGTAAATTCCCTTAACAAGTTCAAAATAAACATCAGATTTGATTTCTTCGTCGAGACATGTTTCACATGGATGCTTATTATATAGCCTCTCATCGCTTATCACATCTTGGCAATTTGGGCACATGCCCCTGTATACTGCCTTCATTTTATCCACCCTCTAATCCTTTTCTAAGAGATGCAAACTTTATAAGGCTTTTTTTGAAGGGCCTACTATAAGTGGAACTTAAAGGTTAGAAGGTTCAAGACAACTTTTGAAAGGTTCTTTTTAAGGTTAGAATATTTCTTTGATCTCCTTTTCCAGCTCTTCTGTAAGTTTATATTCTGAAAATATTCGTTTGAATTCCTTAAATATCTCAATTATCTGAAATCTCGTTTCTGCAGAAGGAGCTTGCGGGAAAAGCTTTAGAGTTTTTCTTAAAAGCCTAGTAACTTCACTTCCACTTTCATCATTGTTTATCTGGTACTGTAATTCTTTTAGCAGAACTTCTATCCCAAGTGCAGGATCTTCAGTGAAGAAATACTTCTCAATAACTAGCTCTGGTAAACTCTCTGAGAGGGGATCTTCACTTTCAATGTAGAATCCTTCTTCAAAGGCCATGAGTACAGCAGCGACATGTTTACAGTTTTTACCCTGTGGGCAGGTGCATTTGTTTGAATTTTTTGCTAAGTCCACTTCTATATAATATGGATATGTTCCCAGAACTTTGGAAAACAGTTTCTCCTTATACTTGAGAACCCACAGGACCTTTCCTTTTTTGTAATAGCTCTTCCCTTTCTGTAGAGTTTTCTTTTCCATGATAACCACTAAATGTAGTAAGCATTGGGATTTTTAAGATTAACTCCCCCTAAACCTTTAAAAAGTAGAGGTTTTAGTTAATCCCGATAACGCTTATCAAAAGTTTTATGGAGTGTGAGAGTATGAAAAAGATCAGACAGCCCATTATAGCTGTTTTAGGACATGTTGATCACGGAAAGACGACAATGCTTGATCGTATACGTAATACTCGCGTAGCAGAGAAAGAAGCGGGTGGAATTACTCAGCATATAGGTGCTACTGAAGTTCCTATCGATGTTGTTAAACAGCTTGCTGGCCCTCTTTTAAGCCTCTGGAAAGGTGAGATTAAGCTTCCAGGATTGCTTTTTATAGATACTCCTGGTCATGAAGCCTTCACAAGCCTTAGAGCAAGGGGAGGAAGCTTGGCGGACTTAGCAATTCTCATAGTTGATGTAAACGAAGGCTTTCAGCCCCAAACATTGGAGAGTATAGAAATTTTGAGGAAGTATAGAACTCCATTCATCGTTGCAGCGAATAAAATCGATCGTATTAAAGGATGGAAAATAACTGAAAATGAGCCTTTCTTAGTTAATATTAAAAAACAAGATCAGAGAGCACAACAAGAGCTTGAGACAAAACTTTGGGAGTTAATAGGAAAGTTCTATGAGATTGGTTTTCAGGCCAATAGATTTGACCGCGTTCAGGATTTCAGAAAGGAGCTCGCAATAATCCCAATCTCTGCTAAATATGGTATTGGAATCCCTGAATTACTTGTACTTATCTCCGGTTTGGCTCAAAAGTATCTTGAGGAGAAGCTCAAGATAGAAGTAGAGGGGCCTGCAAGAGGAACTATACTGGAAGTCAGAGAGGAAATAGGCTTTGGAACAACAATAGATGTGATAGTTTATGACGGTACCTTAAAGAAAGACGATATGATTGTTGTGGGAGGCAAAGATAAGGCTATAGTCACAAAAATAAGGGCCCTTCTCAAGCCTAAACCTCTTGATGAGATAAGAGATCCGAGATACAGGTTTGATCAGGTTGAAGAGGTTTCTGCTTCTGCAGGTATCAAAATAGCGGCACCTGGATTGGAAGACGCTCTTGCTGGGTCTCCAGTGATAGCTGTGAGAGGTGAGGAGGAACTTGAAAGGGCTAAAGGAGAGATCCTTGACCAAATAAAGAGTGTGATTATAAGTACAGATAAAGTAGGAGTAATAGTAAAAGCAGACACCATTGGAAGCTTGGAAGCTTTAAGTAAAGAACTTCATGAGAAAAATATCCCCATTAGAAAGGCCGATGTAGGAAATATCAGCAAAACGGACGTTATGGAAGCCCTTAGTGTAAAAGACGAGGAACCATTCTATGGTGTGGTTATTGGATTTAATGTGAAAGTTAATGAAGATGCGGAAGAAGTTGCCAATGCTAAAAAAATACCTCTCTTTATAGGGAACATAATTTACAAGATAATAGAGGACTATGAGGCATGGGTAAAGGCAGAAGAAGAGAAGAAAAAGAAAGAGGTTCTAGCCAAGACCAAGTTCCCTGGTGTTATTAAGCTCTTCCCTGATGAACGCTACGTTTTTAGGAGGAGCCATCCAGCTATAGTGGGAATAGAGGTGCTTGAAGGAAGGATAAAGCCGGGATATCCACTAATAAAGCAGAATGGAGATAGGGTAGGAGTAATAAAATCAATTAAGTCCAAAGAAGATTTCCTCCAAGAGGCTAAGAAAGGAGATCAAGTGGCTGTGGCAATTGAGGGAGCCATGGTGGGAAGACACATACATCCAGGGGAGATCCTTTATGTGGATATAAGTAAAGATGATGCAATAAGGCTAGTGAAGGAACTTAGAGATGTACTTGATGACACCGATATAAAAGCTTTGAAAAAGACAGCAAAAGTAAAGGCCCAGAAAGATCCATTCTGGAGTGCCCTTTAATTTTTCTTTTGGTGGTACTTATGGAGGTTTACCATCTTTATAGTGGAGGAAAAGACTCTTCACTGGCGGCATATATTTTGGAAAGACTAGGTTATGAAGTTAAACTGGTTACTGTTAATTTTGGAGTCCTTGACAGCTGGAAATATGCTAGAGAAACTGCACAAAGCCTTGGGTTTGAGCATGAGGTGTTTTTCTTAGACAGAAAAATCCTTGAAAAAGCCACTGAAATGTGTATCAATGATAAACATCCAAACAATGCCATCCAATTTATTCATGAAAGGGCATTGGAGGAGATTGCCAGACGTGAGGACGTAGAAAGAGTTAGTGATGGAACTAGAAGAGATGATAGGGTTCCATTACTGGATCAAAGGAAAACAAGAAGTCTTGAGGATAGATTCAATGTTCAGTACATACGGCCACTTTTGGGCCTTGGATATAAGACAATAAGAGAACTTACGGATAGACTTTTCATAATTGAACTCAAAGAGAGTGAAAAGCTTGAAAAATCTGACTATGAAGTGGAAATCAGATATCTCTTAAGAGAGAAAGGTATAGACCCACTTACAATTTTCCCAAAGAGACATTTGCAGTCAAGAGTACTGGGATGGAAAAAAGAAAAGGCTCACTTGTGAGCAAAGATCGCTGTTACTTTTTCTCCTTCTATCTTATCTATCCTCACAAAGCCAAAACGTTCGAACTGGACTATGTCGTCAACTTTTAGATTTGCATCAGTTTCAAGCAGGCCTTTCCTAACTACGAGTTCATCTCCTTCTGGTATTAAAACTTCACATGGTTTTCCTTCTGGAACCCAGTGGATCATTCTCCACCTGTTTTCTCTGGCCTTCTCGTATTCAATACTATCAAATTCCACCACAATTTTTTCTTCACCAACTTCCAGGATTTTTACATTGAAGAGGTCCTTAAGTCTAACATATTCGTTGCTCTTGAGGAGTTTGAGATCGTCTTTTGATACGTATACCGGTTTTCCCGGAGTGAATTTAAGCTTTCTAACACCTCTCTCAGGATGGTCAGGATGGAGAGGCACTTCCGCTATGAACTCTTCGTTGTACCCCTTAATTTCCATTGGTATTGGATCGGCAACAAAGAAATACCTGTTGGCAATAGGTTCGATTAGTCTTCTGTTTATTGCTGCTAAGTTATCCCAACTGATGGTAGTATCGCTCTTTTTGAGTCCTACTTCAATTATTAGCTCTCTAATAGCCTCTGATTGGATACCTCTTCTTTTTAGGGCTCTAATAGTTCCGAGTCTTGGATCATCCCATCCTAAGTATTTGCCCTCTTCTATTCCCTTTCTTGTTTTTGACTTGCTTAAGATAACCCCTTCAATTGAGAGTCTTCCATGGTGAACCGTTTGGGGATATTCCCACCCAAAATACTCGTATACATACCTCTGCTTTGTCTCGTTTTCTGCATGTTCTTGTCCTCTGAAGATGTGAGTAACACCAAGCTCATGATCGTCTATAGCAGAAGCGAAGTTATAGAGGGGCCATACATGGTATTTGTCTCCTGTTCTTGGGTGATTGGGATTATTAATAATTCTAAGGGCTGGCCAATCTCTTACCGCTGGATTTGGATGGCTTAGATCGGTTTTTATTCTTACGACAGCTTCTCCTTCCTTGTATTCCCCATTGAGCATCTTCTTCCATTCTTGAAGCTGGATTTCTGGGGGTAGGTCTCTATGGGGGCATGCTTTTCCTTCATCTCTGAGCTTCCTGAAATCCTCTGGTGTGCATGTGCATACGTAGGCCTTCCCCATCGCGAGCAGTTTTTCGGCATAGGAATAATAAATTTCCAGCCTGTCACTTGCCATGTGGATTTCATCTATCTGGAAGCCTAACCATTTTAGATCCTCAATAATCCACTCGTAAAAGATTGGCTCAGGTCTTTTTACTTTGGGGTCAGTATCATCAAATCTCAGGATGAATTTGCCCCCATAAATTCTAGCGTATTCATGACTGAGAATTGCGGCTCTAGCATTTCCTAAATGAAATGCGCCGTCAGGGTTTGGGGCAAATCTTGTGATGACTTTTCCTTTTTCTGCTTTAGGTAAGGGAGGGAGACCTTTCTTTTCTTCCTTTTTCTCTTCTTTCTTTTCAAAGAATTCTGGATAAATTTCATTTAGCTTGGTTTTTTGATCCTCAATACTCATAGAATTGACCTCTTGGACTATATCATTGACAAGAGGGATTATTTCTCTGGCTTTTGGTCTTAGTTCCGGGTTCTCGCCAAGTATTTTTCCTATAACTGCTTTAGAATTGGCTTTCCCATCATGCTGGACAGCATTGATGAGCGCATATTTGAGTATCGTCTCCCTTATCTCCATTTTTCTTCACCATAGGGAGAAGGCAGGGTTAAGTTATAAACCTTGTGCGAGGTTTATTAAAAAGAATTTTAAATCACTACACTTATTGTTTTTGGTGTTGCCAATGAACAAAGTGGAGAGAACACTAGTAATCATAAAGCCTGATGCTGTTGTTAGAGGTCTTATAGGTGAAATTATCAGTAGATTTGAGAAGCGAGGTCTTAAAATAATTGGGATGAAGATGATACACATTGATAGGGAATTGGCCGAAAAGCACTATGAGGAGCATAAGGGGAAGCCATTCTTTAGACCACTAATAGACTATATAACAAAGGCTCCAAGTATTGTGATGGTCGTAGAAGGAAGATATGCAATTAGCGTGATAAGAAAGATGTGCGGTGCAACAGATCCAAAAGATGCAGAACCAGGAACGATTAGAGGTGATTATGGTCTTGATGTAGGGGATGCAATATACAATGTTATCCATGCCTCTGATAGCGAAGAAACCGCCAAGAGAGAAATAGCACTCTATTTCAAGGACGAAGAGCTTTTTGAGTATTGCAAAGCTGCAGAGTGGTTCTATCACTCTCACTGGGACAAAGAAAAAGGTGAGTATTTAGACTCAACAGATTGTCTGAATCTTTGAAAATTTTTTCCTTTTCATCAATTATTAAAAAGTCTTACGTACTATTCTTTTTTAGGTGTTTGATATGTGTGACATTCTTGTTGCAACTCCTAGAGTAACTAAAGACAATATAATGTTGTTTGCCAAGAACAGTGATAGAGATCCTAATGAAGCTCAGATCTTGGAGTATATTCCGAGACAAAAGCATGAGAATGAGACAATAAAACTAACTTATCTTGAGTTTCCTCAGGTTAGGGAGACCTATGCAGTGATTCTTTCTCGACCTTGGTGGATTTGGGGAGCTGAAATGGGAGTGAATGAATTTGGCCTGGCAATTGGTAATACTGCAGTTTTTACAAAAGAGAGACTCCCAGAAAAGGGGATCTTGGGAATGGATATGATAAGACTTGCACTTGAGAGAACAAAAACATCTAAAGAAGCTCTTAATTTTATAATTGGGATAATTGAGAATTATGGCCAAGGAGGAAGTGGGAGTTACGAACACAAGATGGTATACAGCAACTCTTTTATAATTGCAGATCCGAAAGAAGCTTGGGTTCTTGAAACTGCTGGCAAAAATTGGGTTGCAAAGAGAATTGAGGATGTTTACTCTATTTCAAATGCCCTAACGATTGAAGACGAGTGGGATCTAGCATCTGACAGCGTTGAAAAACTCTCAAAAAAGAGTAGCTTCAACTTTGCCCGCTATTTTTCCGATAGGTTCTATACCCATTTTGCCTACGGAAGGGAGAGGAGAGCTTTCACATATCAAAAACTCAAGGAAAGAAAGGGAGAAATAACACTTGAATGTATGATGGAAATTTTGAGATCACACAGTGTTGAGCCATACTCTCCAGAAAAGGGCTCTATGAGAGATATATGCATGCATTATGGGGGTCTAACACGGCCCTCCCAGACTGCATCATCCCAGATTTCAGAGCTTAGGGAGGATTTGAGCATTCACTGGTTTACAGGAGCGTCTAATCCATGTTTAAGTATATTCAAGCCAGTCTTCTTTGAAGGAGGACTTCCAGATTTGGGAGAGGTTCCTAATAATAAGTATAATCCCAAAAATTACTGGTGGCGCATGGAGAGATTTCATAGAATATTCCAGACCAATTATCGGGCTTATATAAGTGAATTTGCTACGGAGAGGGATGGGTTGCAGAGAACAATAATAGAAAAGGCGAAGCAACTTGAAGGAAGTACTTTAGAAGAATTAACAAAATGGGCATTTGAAGAAGAGACAAAGCTTGTAGAAAGATGGGAAAAACGGATCACACCAGGCAAGTTTCCTTTCTTTTATGGGATGAGGTGGAAAAAAGTTAACAGGAAAGCGGGTCTAAAGCAAGGTTTTTAACCCCTTTCTATTTTATTCTATCGGTGTTTAGAGTGAACAATTTAATTGAGATATTTTTGCTCTCTTTGATACCAACATTTGAGGGAAGATATGCAATAGTTTATGGCATTGGTAGGGGCTATTCTATTCTTGGCACTTTGATAATGGCCTCTCTTGGGATTTTAGTTCTTTCTCTTGTACTCCCCATTGCGCTTCCTTTTATAGATTGGGTTATGCTTAAGCTTGAGGCCACCTCTTTGAGGAAATTTGCAGAGCTCTATTTGGGGTATGTAGGGCGAGTAAGGAGAAAAGCCCATCCCTATGTGGAGAGATGGGGGTTTTTAGGCCTTGTAATATTTGTAGCGATCCCGCTTCCTGGAACAGGAGTATGGACGGGAAGCCTAGCGGCATATCTGTTTGGAATAGAAAAAAGAGAAGCAATACCTGCTTTGATCATTGGTGGGCTTTTGAGCATCTTAATAACACTGATTCCAAGCTTAGGAGCAGTAAAAATATTTTAAAAGAAGAAAAAGGCCTATTTTGTTGCCTTCGTTATTCCCACGTTTTTCACGAGAACATAGGGTGTAAACACGGGAGTAGCAACTTCCCACCAGTGGACATGATAGAGATCTTTTCCTAATGCTGTAATGCTCTCCAATATGTGCTGGAAGTTATCGCTTACTCTTATGTTTCTTATGGGCTTAGTTATCTCTCCATTCTCGATTAAAAATGCTCCATCTCTTGGTATCGTAGAGAAATCACCTGTAACATAGTTCTGGAATCTTGTGTACCACACATTAGTAATGTAGATACCGTGCTTAACTTCGCCAAATATTTCATCTTTTGAGTAGTCTCCTGGTTCAAGATAAATATTCCATGCTTGGGGCATTAGTAAACCAGCATTTGCTGTAGTCTCAGTCTTGTACTTTCTTGCAAAGCTTGTATTTAGGAGATACGTTTTTAGGATCCCATTCTCGATTATATTTGTTTCTTTTGTGGGAACTCCCTCATCATCGAATTTTCTTGTTCCGTAAGCATTTGGCATGTCTCCGACATCCTTGATACTGACTTTCTCATTTGCAACTTTTTGCCCCAACTTGCCCACTAAGAAGCTAAAACCAGCTTCGACGGCAAATGCAGAGGTCATGAAGCTCATATAGCTGAGAAGGTTAGCAAAGGCCAATGGGTCAAAAATAACGTCAAAAGTTCCTGCTTCGCCTTGTATTGGATTGGTAGCAAGTTTGGCTATTTCTCCTGCTTTTCTTCCAGCACTTTCTGGGTCAAACTTCTTGAGAATTCTTACAGAGTTTGTCCCATGCCCGCTTTCTTCATCGCCTATGAATGCCCTAACACTTATCTCTATCCCGGTTCCTTCGTCAAATGCCTCTATTCCATTACTGGTGCTCAGATAGAGTTTGTTGTAGTCAGTGTAAAGTACTCCTGCAACCCTTTTGGCACCCTCTTCAAGGGCAGCATTAATGGCAACCTCTACATACTCATTTGGTTCATCTAGTTCAACTATAGCTTTATCAAAAGTTCCAGGGATGTCTTTATACTTAAATGGGCCCTCTGCTATACCATAGTAGTCCTCTTTAGGTGCCAGATTTTTAACACTCTTCAGAAGGGTCTGGAGAGCTTTATCTATCGTGGCCTCATCTAAAGCAGTTAAAGTGGTGGATGCCAATCTTTTTTGATACTCGACGAAGAGTTCAACCTTTTGAGTATGCCAGTTCTTTGCAACTGTGATTTCATTGTTGGCAAATCTCACCTGTCTTCTGCTTTGCTCATATGATAAAACCACTACATCTCCAAATCCGAGTTCTTTTGCTCTTTTTAAGATTAATTCGTTAACTTCGAACATCTTTTTCACCTCCTCAGCACTACCTCCCTAAGTCTCGCATGTGGTCCTCCCATCCACACTGGTACCCCCTGTCCCGGTTCACCTTTTCCACAGGTGCCTGGATAGAATTCGACGTCTTTTCCAACAGCATCAACGCTGCTCCAGAGCCCTTTAGTTGTTATTTCAAGAATTGGCTTTCTTACAGGGTGCTTTATTTCTCCGTTCTCGATTAAGTATGCCTCTCTTCCTATGTACCTTTGTTGGAATCTTCTATCATCTATGTTCCATTCGTTAAAGCTTACCATGTAAACGCCTAGCTTTATATCTTCGATCAGCTCTTCGAAGGTGTAATCCCCTGGCGCAAGATAGGTGTTTGCCATTCTTACTATAGGCTCACGGTTGTAGTTTATTGCCCTGGCTGATGCGTTTGACTTCATTCCAAGGTACGCAGCATACTCTCTGTTCATTAAGAACTCATTTATTATCCCATTTTTAATGAGATATCTAGGCCTTGCTTTAACACCTTCATCATCGTAGAGATAGAATCCCCAACTGTTTGGAACTGTTGGATCTTCTATAACTGTCACGACATCACTTCCAATTCTCTCCCCAAGCATTGTGGGCTTTACGAAACTTTCTCCCGCTTGAGCAGCCTCTCTTCCCATTATTCTGTCCAGTTCATAGGGATGGCCAACACTTTCGTGAACAGCTATTCCCGCTACCTCTGGGCTTATCACAACATCAACTTTTCCTTCAGGTGGTTTTTGACCTTCTTTTATGAGGTTTTGCAGGGCTTTGACGTCTTTCACGGCCCATTCCCATGGTTGGTCTTTCTCGATTAGTTCAAGTCCACCAGAAAAGGCCCTTTGAACGAAAGGAGCTTGTTCCATCTGTCCTTCTTCAAAGACAACCAAGTTATACATGACTGAGACTCGTGGGATGAGACTCTCAACAAATGCACCTTCATTGTTCATGAAGATCTTGTGCCACATGAAATCTCCATATCTCAGAAACCGCATTGGGACGTTAATTCCGGTTTCTCTTACTTTTTCTTCGATGAGCTTTAAATACTCCATTTTCTCTTCTGCACTAATGTCTCTAAAGTCTTTTTTCATCTTAACCTCATAAAAAACTTGGTGGAAATCTTCATCGCTGAATTGGATGGGTTTGTTCCTTAATTTTGCTGCAGCCTTTGCTAGCTTCACAGCTTTTTTTACAGCCTCAAGAACACTTTCTTTTGTCAGAACATTTGTAGAGGCAAATCCCATGCCTCCATTAACTATGACTCTTATTCCCATTCCTTTCTCAGCTAGAATACCTAGACCTTCAGGATTTCCATTCTTCATGACCAGTTCTGTTCCATCTTTTTCTTCAAACCTTGCCTCGGCATAAGAGGCTCCAAGTTCTTGTGCTTTCTCAACCGCAAATTCAACGAGCTCATGCATGTGCATCACCCCTGATTACTGCATATATTAGTACTTCCCTGAAGTATAAAATCGTTTCGTTTCGATAGACATTGAAGCGGAATAAAGAGAAGGAAGTTAGAGCGTGAAACAATGGAAAAAATAAAAAGAGGCTTTAACTTTCTTCTACTAGCCACAAGAGAGCACCTTTGATGAATGGCCAGTTGGTATCTATGTATCTTCCATAGTAATCGTCGCTAAGTGCTTTACTTGATCCATAAGCCACTATTTTTCCACTTCCAATTTCCACTGCGGCTGCAACAATTGGGGTTGAGCCTTTTGATTTGACAATATTTCCATCTTCATCTTCAGCATAGGCACTTTCATATCCTCTGATGAGCCATACAGCGTTTCCGCTTATGTCTAAGGTGTCTCCGTTGTAATAGAGTTGAGAGCTATCATTGAGGAATTTCATTGCTGGATGTTCAAGGTTGAATTCTCCCACTAAGGGGAAGTATGGTCTACCTGTGTTTTGTTCATCATCCATGAGCTCATCATCATTAAACTTAATTCCGAATTCCTCTGTGATTTTGTTGAAGCTTATGTAATAGACGTATCTGTACCAATCGCCACTTATGAATAATCCTCCTCCTTCCTTAACCCAATCTTTTATTGCTTGAGCTTCTTCGTCTGTAATGTCAGATCTTGGGTTTGTGATAATGAGGATATTATATTTGGAAAGAATTTCAGGTGTTATTGGTTCATGATTTACATCTACTAACCATCCCAGCTCGGTTTCCATTTTGGTTATTAGTGTTTGAAGTCTTTGGTCATTATAGTACTGTCCGTGGCTCGAGTCAACGAGGACTCTAACTACTTTAATTGTTATATGTGTTTGATTTTCAGGTAGTTCTCTCACTTCATTTAGAGTAGTATTTAGGAAAGGTAGTATTTCATCTACCATTTCTGAAGTCTCTTTTGTAAGAAGAACAGCACTTCTTATGTGTACTAAAAGCGGAAGTGAATATGGGGGTCTAAAGTATGTTGACTTGAGTTCAAGATATTCTAAATAATGCTTCTCAATGGTCTCTACATTGGTACTAATGGCTTCTATTTTGTCTTCAATTGGTCCAAGATTTACTCCATATCCTTTCAGCTCTGAGAGAATCTCCAAATATTGAGCATACTTTTTATCAAATGTGGGTTTGTAGTATAGCGCGTATCTAGTGTCATAGAACGTTGTAAGGCGGTCCATTATAGTTTTTGGATTTTCTACTACCTTCACAATTGCATATTTGGTATCATAACCAACTATTTCGGCTTTTATTATATGTGATCCAAACCTTTCGGGAGTCCAGTTATACATGATGATTTCTTGACCATTTTTTGTGATTTTTATAGTCTCATTAAGGACTATGGAAGCGTCTATTGAAAGTCTGAATGTTATGTTCTCATCAAAGCCTCCGTCGTTTTTTAGAACTGCTTTTATTGTTACACTCTCTCCTTTTATTACGTAGGTTGGGGTTTCAAGGGAGTAAACTTTTATCAGAGGTACATATTCTTTTATATCAGTAGCACTTCTTGGTTCAAGTTTAAAGTTGCCATAAGAATAATATAACACTCCAATTATGTACTCAAGCTTCTGGCCCATCGTCGGGTTATACTGATACATGAGGTCATCAATTCTGAGAGCTCCACTACCATCGTTGACTTCCCATTCTCCATATCCAAGACTGGGGTCTGTAACTTCCACATTTTCAACTTTAATTAAAACACTTTCCCATTGTTCTTGAGAAACTTCTCCCGTCTGGAGAATGACGGGGTCTGGAATAGAAGCAGTCCCGATTTTGTTGACATAATCTCCATAATTAGTATTTACGGAAATTTCAGTTAGGCCGTAGTATTCTTTTACGTATCCTTTCACTTCTACTAGGTCTCCAAGGTTCACACTGGGGGAGGAGCCAAGGTATATATAAATACCACTCCATGGTCCACTCCCGTTTTGGATAAAGAAGCCTTTGCTTCCAACTCCTGTTACAACACCTCTTGTAATAATCGTTTGGGACTTATAAGGAGAATCTCCACTTGGGTCAGTTGTATACTGAATATCATGTATAGGGACATATGGAGTTGCAGCATTGACTGGAACTACTGGTAGAAGACTTAAAAATAAAATGGCAACTAAAAACAATGCTCGCTTCCCCATGGGACCACCACATAAAAAATGGTATTGAATGTTATTAATTTTTCTTTGATGAACAATAACGTACTACATAGTCCAAAGTAGCTCTATAGCAAAATTTAATTGGGGTTAATCCCAACATCTGTTGGTGATAACATGCCAATAACAACTAAAATGGGAGATAAAGGAACTACTGGCCTTTTTACTGGAGAAAATGTAGCTAAGTTCTCACCTATAATTGAGGCTAATGGGAGTATAGATGAGCTAAGTTCATTCTTAGGGGAAGCAAAGCATTACGTGGATGGAGAGCTTAGAATGCTCTTAGAAGAACTTCAGATTGAACTTTATTCACTCATGGCAGATATTGGAAGTAAAGGAGAATACAAAAAAATTGGGGAAAAAGATATTGCTCGTTTGGAAGAACTTATTAAGAAATTCGAAAGTGAAGTCAAGCTCAAGGGGTTTGTAATACCGGGTAGCACAATTGGAAGTGCAAAGCTCGATATCTGCAGAACAATCTCAAGAAGGGCAGAGAGAAAAGTGGCAAAGCTTGTGTTAGAGTATGGAATAGGCCATGCTGTGATGAAATACTTAAATCGGTTGAGTGACTTGCTGTTTATAATGGCTAGGTACATAGAGTGGAAAGAAGGAAAAATAAAATATGTGAAGTGAAAAGTATGGAAAGAGTTATTGGTATATTGGGAGGTATGGGTCCACTTGCAACAGTTGAACTCTTTAGACGGATAGTTCTGAAAACTCCTGCAAAAAAAGATCAAGACCATCCAAGGATAATAATTTATAATAATTCAAAAATTCCTGATAGGACTGCTTATATCTTGGGTAAAGGGGAGAATCCCCTTCCAGAGCTTATAGAAAGTGCTAAAAAACTCGAGGCTTGGGGAGCAGATTTTATTATAATGCCTTGCAATACGGCCCATTATTTTGCCGAAGAAATTCAAAAGGCTATTAATATTCCTTTCATAGACATGGTAGAGGAAACAGCCGAATATATAAAAAATCTAGGACTCAAAAAGGTTGGCATCTTGGCAACAGATGGTACGATAAAGGGAATGGTTTACCATCGGGCCCTTTTAAGTAGAGGTATTAAAATCGCGGTACCTAATGAAAAAGACCAAAAATCCCTAATGGATGCTATTTATGACGGTATAAAAGCGGGAAACATTGAATGGGGAAGGAGTGAGATGCTCAAAGTAGCTAAAAAACTTGAAAAAAGAGTTGATGGTCTAATAGCGGGATGTACTGAAGTGAGTGTAGGCCTGAGGCAGGAAGATTTTAAGATTCCTCTTATAGACCCCATGGATGTTATAGCTGAAAAAGCTGTGAAACTTGCTTTAGACCTATAACCATTCTTTTCTTTTGAAGTAGTATAACATCCCAAGGGCTATTGCAAGCATCATCAAAAGTGTAATGGGATAGCCATAGTACCAGTTGAGCTCAGGCATATTGTATGGAGAGATTTTTGAATTAAAGTTCATTCCGTATATACCTGTTATGAATGTCAAAGGAATGAAAATCGTGGAAACAACCGTTAGTATTCTTATAATGTCATTAGTTTTCATGGAGAGGGTAGAGTAATATATTTCCACCAAGCCGCTGGCCATTTCTCGTTGGTTCTCAATAATATCAAGGACTTCCATAACATGGTTGTAAAGTTCTTCTAAATAGCCTTGTGTTTCCTCGGTGAAAAACTCTTTCCCCTCGAGTCGCAGTCTTCTAAAAACTTCTAGAAGGGGAAATATAGTGCGTCTTGCAAATAAAATCCGCCTTCGGATTCCGTGTATCTTCCGAAGAGTATCTTTATCTCCGTTTTTTAGCACTTTGTTCTCTACTACTTCCATTTGGGTGCTGATGTTTTCTAATATAGGCACATAGTTTTCGACTATTGCATCGAGGAGGGCAAAGGTTAGGTAATCTGCACCACGCTCTCTAAAAATACCTTCACCATGTCGTATGCTTTCTCTTATCGAATTAAACACATCACCAGAGCGCTCTTGCAGAGTAATTACAAAATTGTCTTTGAGAAAAATTGCAGTTCTTTCTTTTTTCAACCCACCTTTTAATTCATAGACCTGATGGAGGAGGATAAAAAGGTGATCCTTTAAGATCGCAACTCTTGCACGGCTTTTTGCTCTGAGTATGGCTTTAATTGCCACGTCATGGAATCCAAAAATTCTCTTTAGCTCTTCTAAATGCTCGATGCCATCAATGTTTATCCATACTACACTATACTCTTTGTAGTTTAAGGCCTCTTCAACCTTTTTGACCCTTTTTTCTTCAAATTGGTCTTTTGAGTATGCAAATACAGTGATTTTGGAAGATTCATTCATCTCAAACACCACAATGAAAGCTACTAATTGGAATTGGAGTTAATAGTAATTATAGTTTTCTCTTCCTAGAGGTAGATTAAATTCATCCAGCAAAGCAAAGTGTTTTTAATAGTCTTCTCCTTTATTCTCTTGGGAACTGCATTGATGGAATGGGAATATTATTTGGCAGAGGGCCTTAAAAAGAGATTCTTAGAGAGGTATGAAGGGAAAAGCTTAGATGAAGTATTCTCAGGGGAGGAAGTTGGGAACTGCTATTTAATAGAAAAGAAGGAAAGGATCAAAATAAGGTTCCCAGAGACTGAAAGAGCGAAGTGGAATCTTTTATCTTGTCTCTCTCTAATCCCCGGAATTGGGCCGAATAGAGAGAAGAAGCTTAAGGAAAGAGGATATTCTACTTTGAGAGATCTTGTAAATCACCCAAGGTTTAAAGACGATGCCTCAAGGATTTTAAAATGCTTAGAGGAGCGTAGAATTTATGAGATCTTAGAACACATGGGAAGGAGATTTAAGAAGTCTCACCCTCTCATCCTCCAGTGTGCTGCTCTTCATAATTTAGAAAAGTTTTTGGTGCTTGATATAGAGACTCTAGGGCTTTTTAATGCTCCAATAATTCTCATAGGAACGGGAGAGTTTAGACAAGATGAACTCATTATAAGACAGTATTTTGCGAGAAATCTAGAAGAGGAGCAGGCGATAATTTTGAAGTTCCTTGAACTTTTTAGGGATAAGGAAGCTTTACTGACATTTAATGGAAGACGTTTTGATGTCCCCTTCATTCAGGAGAGATTGAGGTATTATGGAATTGAAGAGAGTCTTGAAATTCCAAACTATGATGTCTTTCTCTTTTCTAGAAGCCTGATTAGAGGAGTTCCCAATTATAGGCTGCAGACCCTTGAAAGATATTTACTCGGATTTAAAAGAGGAGAAGACGTCCCAAGTGCTTTGATACCTGATTTTTACCATTATTATTTAAATACGGGGAACGTTGCCTTGGTAATCCCAATAATAAAGCACAATGCACTGGATATAGTGACAACGGTAAAGCTCTTTGGGATGCTTCTTGAGATGATTAAAGATTAGAGGTCTCAGGATCTACTATGTAATTTGTTGAAGTTGGCTTTAAAAGCGTTTTATTCTGGGAGAAGCGTTGTTCTGGGGCCGGGGCCGGGATTTGAACCCGGGCTAGGGGATCCACAGTCCCCTGTGCTAACCAGGCTACACCACCCCGGCCATGTCCACTTTAGCTATCTGGGATATATTTATAAACTTTTCGCCAAAATACTTCCAAAAAGGGCTAATAAAGGGGCGTTAGTGGATTAATCAATTTACTTTCCTCCATATTCATCAACCTTGATTTAAGGGGGTGAATAAACGATGAGGGCGAAGAGAGAATCATTAAAAATTCTCATCAATGCCATCAGAGAGAACAAAGTTGATGATGACATAATTGACTTGCTCTTCTTGATAAATTCCATAAATGGAGTTTACACCACGAGTTCATGTTCAGGGAGGATAGGTGTAATAGAAGAACCGAAGATAGGGGCTAAACCTCTCTCAAGGTGGCTCCTTAAGGAGCACAGGCCTGTCACTTTTGAGGAAGTCAAAGAGAGCTTAAAAAACGCCCAAAGTGGCATTATATTTCTAAAGGTCCAACCTCCAATCTTTCATGTCGTTGCGGAGAGCATGGAGATAGCGAAGAAGCTTCATGAGATTGGTTTATCCTCTGGCTTCAAGTACACCACCTTCAAAGCTCTCAACAAAGGAAGGACGCTTGTGGAGATAAATGGAACCGAATATCTAACAGTTCCTTTGGGAAGGGATGGAAAGACTTTGATAAGCGATGAATACCTTGAGTTTTCAGTTAATCTTGGTAATAGAATGCTCGAACGGAGTAAGTCAAGACTTCCAAGGCTGGAAGAAAACTTCAAAAAATTAAAGGAAGTGCTTGGGGAAGATGAGCTGTTTTATGAGATAATGGAGGATTAATCCTCCCAGGGCTCTGTGTACTTGAGGGCCCATCCAAACTCTTCTTTCAAGATAGCTATAGCAGCAGAGGGTGGTATAACTGATTTCTCAGTGATTATCACATCTATATACTCTGGAGGAGTTACATCGAAGGCTGGATTCTTCACAACGATATTCTTTGGCCATGTAGCGAGTTCCTCTTTGGGAACAACTTCATAGGGGTCTCTCTCTTCTATCTCTACTAACTGTCCTAGAAGAGTCTCTGGGTGGAATTTATATGTTTCGGCAGCAATCATGACCCAAACACGGTGTTCCTTGGCAGTTAGAGCCAACAACGCTGTCCCTACTTTATTGATAACTGCACCGTTGGCGGTTATAGAATCTGCACCCATTACTACTTTGTCTGTCATTTTCATATAGTGTCTTGCTGCACCATCTACCACGTAGATAACGGGAATTCCAGCCTCAGCTAGCTCCTTGGCAGTTAGTTTTCCTTGATAAAGGGGCCTGGTCTCCGTTACGATCACTTTAATGTCTTTGCCGTCTTCCCATGCTTTTTTCATCACCCCAATTGCCGCTTTTGAGTGGCAGTGTGTCATTATTATGTCTCCGTCTTCAATTCTCTTTGCTCCAAACTCGGCTATTCTCTTGACAGCGTTTTCCGAGTTGTGTATGAACTCTTTTGCTGAATTTATGATAACAAACCTAAGTTCTTCTAAGCTAGCTCCGCCGCTGTATGCGGCTTTTGCGCGATAAGTGACGTATCTTAGTGCGTTTGGAAGAGAAACAGCAGTAGGTCTTGTATGGTATAATAATCTAGCGGCCTCTTTAGTTTCATTCCAGAGTTCATCCGCAGTTTGTGCCTTGCTTTTTTCAGCTTGAATTTGCAAGGCAAGGGCCGCGAATCGTGCTATTTTTCCAGCTCCTCTTATTTCCATTGTTTTTATTTTCTCTGCTATCTCCAAAACATCATTTACTACTCGCATTTTCCTCCCTCCTAGAGGGTGATATTTATTTAGTATGGCTGGTTTATATACCTCACTGCTCTTGTTTTTATTACTTGTGCACTGGCGTTTTTATATGTTCCTTGGTGTACATAAAACAATATTATAATTGTCCTTTACAAAGATAAAGGGTGTTTCCGACCAACGCCGAAAGCTTTATATTTAATTGTCACAAAACTACCAATGCATAGGATAGGCCATGTGTTCATTTTAGTACATTAAATCAAAAAGTTTGGAGGACGAGTAAGATGGAACTTGAAAAGAGACTCAAGGAAAAATTGGAGGCTCCACCTTTGAATTATGAGGAATATTTCTCAGAAAAAGCACTTGGAATGAAGGCTTCGGAGATTAGAGAGCTTCTGAAACTTGTAGAGAGTTCAGATGTAATTTCACTTGCAGGAGGTCTTCCAGCACCTGAAACATTCCCTGTAGAGATAATTGAGGAGATTACAAAAGAGGTTCTCAAAAACCACGCTGCTCAAGCACTCCAATACGGGACCACTAAGGGATTCACACCACTAAGACTAGCCATAGCCGAGTGGATGAGGCAGAGGTATGAGATCCCTATTTCAAAGGTAGATATAATGATCACCAGTGGTTCCCAGCAAGCGCTCGACTTGATCGGTAGGGTCTTCATAAATCCAGGAGACATTGTGATTGTTGAAGCTCCAACTTATTTGGCCACTCTTCAAGCTTTCAAGTATTATGATCCCCAGTTAGTTCAAATTCCATTAGATGACGAAGGTATGAGAATTGATCTTCTTGAAGAAAAGCTTCAGGAGTTAGAGAAAGAGGGTAAGAAGGTAAAGATAGTTTACACTATTCCAACCTTCCAGAATCCTGCTGGGGTCACTATGAATGAGAAGAGGAGGAAGAGACTTCTTGAATTAGCATCTCAATATGACTTCATAATAGTGGAGGACAATCCCTATGGCGAACTACGTTATTCTGGAGAACCAGTAAAACCAATCAAGTCATGGGATGAGGAAGGAAGGGTACTCTATTTAGGAACCTTCTCAAAAATTCTTGCGCCTGGATTCAGGATTGGTTGGATTGCAGGGGAACCTCACTTCATAAGGAAGCTTGAGATAGCAAAACAAAGTGTTGATTTATGTACCAACACCTTTAGCCAAGTAATAGCCTGGAAATACGTTGAGGGGGGACATTTAGATACTCACATACCAAAGATAATTAATTTCTACAAACCCAGAAGGGACGCTATGTTAAAAGCTTTGGAAGAGTTCATGCCTGAAGGAGTCAAGTGGACAGTACCTGAGGGAGGAATGTTCGTTTGGGTAACACTCCCAGAAGGAATAGACACAAAGGAGATGTTTGAAAAGGCCGTTAGCAAGGGCGTTGCATATGTCCCGGGAGAGGCATTCTTTGCTTACAGGGATGTGAAAAATACCATGAGACTTAACTTTACCTATGTTCCTGAGGATAAGATTATAGAAGGTGTTAAACGTCTTGCTGAGGCTATAAAAGAAGAAATGAAGGGATAGCAAAGGTTATTAAGGAAAACTTCCAATACTTACTGCCCGGGGAGTACCGCCGAAGGCGGAGTCGATGAACTCGGGCGGGTTATTACCCCCTTCTATAGGCAATTGCCGAAAAACTTATAACAAATTAATGTGAGGAATCAACTATGTTGGAGAAAGAGAAGGAAGCTTTGGCCAAGAGAATTGCGGGGGAAATAACTTTATCTTCTGACCCTGGAAAAACCATGAGAAAATGGAGAGAAATATTTGGTATAAGTCAAACTGAACTTGCAGATCATTTAGGGGTATCTTCTTCGGTAATCAGCGATTATGAAGGTGGACGAAGAAAAAGTCCTGGAGCATCAACTATTAGGAAGTTTGTTGAAGCTCTTCTAGTGATAGATGAAAAACGTGGAGGGAACGTCATAAGAGCATTCAGCCGGACTATAGGTGGTGACTTACCCACTAATGCTATTCTTGATATAAGAGAGTTTGCTTTTCCTGTCACTGTGAAAGACATACTGAATGCAGTGAAAGGAGAAGTTGTTGCTAATGAAGATTTACTTGGTAGGAAGATTTATGGATATACAGTGATAGATAGTATTCAAGCTATACTTGAGATGAGCAGTGATGAATTTTTGAAACTTTATGGATGGACTACAGAAAGGGCGTTAATATTCACAAAAGTTACTACTGGAAGAAGCCCAATGATAGCAATAAGGGTGCAGGGATTGAAACCAGCAGTGGTTGTATTGTACGGTGTCAAGAACCTTGATGAACTCGCAGTAAAAATAGCCGAAAGAGAAAGGGTACCATTAGTAGTCTCACACGTTAAAGATGAAAATGAACTTATTCTAAATCTAAGGGCACTTGTCGAAAAGAGTGAAAGAGGCTAAGTTGAAAGTTCTTTTTTTCTCCAAACTCCTTCCTTAGATAGTTTCTCTAGTCTGGAGTTTATATGCAAGAGTACTTCATTTAAAATTTGACCGTTATTGTATTCTTTTACTATCTTCTCAAGCTCTTCTTTCGGGAGCTTTTTCATTTCTTTAGCCAGTTCGATCATCCTTGGATATGCTCTTACAATATTGTCGACTATTGTTATGTCTGCCATTCTCGCACTCCTTGAGAGGGGATTTAGGTCGATTGTTATGATGAATTTGCCCATAGCAACTAATGCCTCTGTTCTGTCTCCATCTTCTAGTGGTACAACCACAACATCCGCTTTCCAGATACCATTCTCGTCAACTTTGCCCCTCTCGCTCTCCAAGTTTGGAATCCTTTTAGTGGGGTTTATGCCAAGAAGTTCTACATTGGGGTCATGCTTTCTCAACTCTTCTGCTATTGTCTTAACTCTGTCTTCAGTTCTGTAGAAGAGATTTATCTCCAGTTTTGCATTCAAAGCTTTTGCAAGTTCTATGGTCTCTTTGGGGACCAGAGCTGCTACATTTCCGTTTACTGATATTACTGGATATTCTGCTAAAAGAAGTTTTGCAACTGCAGCTTTCAGGGCCTTTTCTGCAGGTTCTATGGTTGTTTCTCCAATTAGATAATCGAAAGCCTCTCCCCTTCCATGGGCTATCAGCCCAGCCTTAGCAGTCATACCCTTTTCCATGCCCTCAATGATCTTCTCTCTGTAGTAAAGACTCCAATATCTCGGATGACTTTTGGGAATTTTTACCATGTTTTTCACCCAGAAAAAATTGGTAAGAGTGTATAATAAGGTTAACTACCACTGTCTCCTTCTATCTCCCAGAAATATTTTCATAAATCCGGAGAACTCCTCTCCTCTGAAGTCTTCATAAAGTTGATTGGTTTCTTCTTCACTCAACCATTCCATATCTTCGGGTATTCCCTCAAAGAAGTCATAATAAATCTCATTACCCTTTCTAGCAACGTTTAGGGTGTATATTTTTTTCTTTAGTTCCTGAGCAGTTTTTATTTCTCTCACCACCAAGGAAGTAAATTTGCCCACTATGCCAATGGCAACAAAAACCTCTGCGTCACGTATCATATGGAGGGTAGGTTTTAGCCCGTATTCAGAAGGGAGTATAAAGTTATTGGAGTTTAATCTTTCCTCTATTATCTTCAAGATGGCCCGTTCGGTTTGAGTATGATAGATAATGGTAGGTTCACCTATGTATATTGGAACTCCATATTTTTTCTTCTTTTTCCTTAAAAAGCCAAGCATTGGATCACCTCAACTTGGATGTAACATGATCTTGACTCGATCTGATATTGGATAGGCCCTAGCTTTATTAAGGTTAACTCTAGGATGAGAGCCCGTTTCATGTTGGGAAAAGTTGTACTTCATTGCCCGCTTTGTTTCATTAACTCATTCAGGATGTTCTACCTTCTCAATAATCTTTCCAGTTTGAAATGCTTCTAGTACTCGTAGAGCCCATTGTTTTGCATCCTCTAGGGTTTTTGGGTTCTCATTTAGTATCCAGCCATCGAAGACTTTCTTTGCTATTATTTTTCCTTTGATTGGATTGGTCATTAACCTCATATACCGCTTTTCGGTGTACTTTTTTCCAAATTCTCCGAACTTGTCAGCTATACATAGAACGAAGACAGCAACTTTTTTGCCTTCAAGCCCATTTTTTGATCGGATGAAGTTTATAACGCTCGGGAGCGGCCGTTCATAGTAAATTGGAGCTCCAATTATAATTAGATCGCAGTTTTCTACCTTGAATTTATCAGTTACCCGTTCTATTTTGATGTCTGCTTTTTCTTTAAGGGCCTCACCGATTTTAAGAGCCACTTTCTTAGTTGAGCCTCTTTTAGTGTCATAGAGGATACAGATTTTCATTACTTCACCTAACTGATTAATTAGAGTTTAATTTTATAGAGGTTTCTCAGAAAGAGGTATATATCTAAATGTTCCAAAGATCAGATGGTGATAATTCTATTCCTCCCCTTAAAAGGAGGGGTTTATGGTTGAGGGCACCTCAGGTGGGGATAAAACGTCGTCATCTTCCCATCGGCTGGGATGACACTCATCATCGGTTAAACTTCAAAGTTGATTTTGAAGCAGGCTTAATAAGTTTTTGTTCTAGGAATAAAGCAAAATAACTCCAAACTTTGTTTTTGTCATCCGTTAATGTCCAAGGTTCAAAACAATCCTCACTCATGAAAATGCCCGTAAAAGCAGATATACGGGCGTTCTGGATAGTGTTAGTTTAGGAAATGAAGCAAGTACTTGTGAAGATTCTTAAGAACAGAAACTAGGAAAAAGTGTAATACTACCAGCGTAACTTGCTATAACAAAGTCCAGGAAATGGTTGAGAATGGTGTCATTAAAAGATTTACAATAGATGTGGACCATAAACAGCTCGGATATGAACTGGAGGTTCTTTTGGAGCTTAAGGTTAAGCGAGGCCTCCCTCGCCCGGTGGCACTAAAGCTGTATAAATTACCTCATGTAGAGGATGTATGGGAGATTACAGGAGATACGGACTTAATTGTGAGAGCATACTTCAAAAATGTAGATGAACTAAACGACTTCCTTCATATGTTGGGTAATAATTACCCAGAAATAGAAAACGTGATAACTCATGTAGTTCTTGGAAGTTATAAGAATCCAGAGGCTTGGTTTTAACCATGGCAAAACTTTTTATTCCAATCCCCACAACCTTGTCTTAGGTTAGGGGGTGAGAATAATGAAATTCTGTCCAAAATGTGGGAGCATAATGCTGCCAAACAAGAAGAAGGGAGTTTTCATTTGTAGAAAATGTGGTTATGAGGAGCCTCTTGACCCAGAAACAGCTGAGAGATATAAAATAAAACAGAACATTAAACATGAAAGAGAAGACATCCCAGTGATAGAGCAAGACGTTGCCACACTTCCAAAGGCTAAAGTTACATGTCCAAAATGTGGAAATAATGAAGCATATTGGTGGGAATTGCAGACTAGAGCAGGAGATGAGCCTTCAACGATTTTCTATAGGTGTACAAAGTGTGGGTACACTTGGAGGAGTTATGAATAACGGTGGCCATATATGGGAGAACTTGAGATAGAAGTGCTTAAACGCCTTGTAGAAAAAGCTTTAAAGGAATTAGACGAAGCTTATAAGAGGTTACCTGATGTGAATAATGGAAAAACTTATTTATTGAGAGGTAAAGAAAGAGTTAGGTTGATGGCTAAAATTCTCAATGATATGGAGGGGTGAAGATGCCATTTGAAATAGTTTTTGATGGAGCGAAAGAATTTGCAGACTTGATTGACACAGCAAGCAACTTAATCGATGAAGCTGCATTCAAAGTTACTGAAGAAGGAATCTCGATGAGGGCAATGGACCCAAGCAGAGTAGTTCTGATTGATCTCAATCTCCCTGCTGGTATATTTAGTAAGTATGATATCGATGGGGAGGAGACTGTAGGAGTCAATATGGATCACTTCAAGAAAATTCTCAAGAGGGGAAAGGGTAAGGACATTCTTGTTCTTAGGAAAGGAGAGGAGAACTTTCTTGAGATTACTCTTGAGGGGACTGCAAAAAGGACTTTTAAACTCCCCTTAATTGAAGTTGAAGAACTAGAACTTGAACTGCCAGAACTCCCATTCACAGTTAGGGCTGTGGTATTAGGAGAGGTGCTCAAAGAAGCTGTAAAAGATGCTTCCCTCGTTAGTGATAGTCTCAAGTTCATTGCAAAGGAAAATGAGTTTGTTATGAAAGCAGAGGGAGAAACCCAAGAGGTCGAAATCAAGCTCACTCTTGAAGACGAGGGTTTGCTTGACTTGAATGTGGAAGAAGAAACTAAGAGTGCTTATGGTGTCAGTTATCTCGCGGACATGGTCAAGGGAATTGGCAAAGCAGATGAGGTAATGCTCAAGTTCGGAAATGAGATGCCTCTTCAGATGGACTACCCAATAAGAGATGAAGGAAGACTCACATTCCTGTTGGCTCCTCGTGTTGAGGAATGATTCTTTTTAATATCTTTTTTAGGTGATCAATTTGGATCTAGGGAAGCTTAGAGAACTTCTAGAAATGGAATTGTCATCAACGGAGTTGACTTTGTTAGATGATGATTTCTATGAAGAGTTTGATAGTCTTATAAAAGCATTAAAACTCAGAGCAGAATCTTCCAAGGAGAGAGGGGAAGAAGTCGATGAACAACTTTACTTGGCGGAACTAAGCGTTGCGGAGAAGTTAGTTAAAGAGATTCTCAAGATTAGACTCCATAAAATAGTTGATATGGCTTTTGAGGGACGCCCGTTTAACCTTATTAGTGATGAAAAGAAGCTTTTCTCTATTCTCATGGCCTTTATTCATAGAGAGGAAATACCAGCATTTGAAGAAGAAGTCTCAATAGAGGAAACAAAGGAAGTGGAGGTCACGAGCGACAGAAGGATTTTCAGCGCTTATATCCTCCTCCAAGATATTCCAAAGGTCCTGGATGAACGTTTAAGAGAGTACGGCCCATTTAAGGCAGGGGATCTTGTAACCCTCCCTAGAACGGTTGGACATATATTGGTTCAGAGAGAAGCAGCTAAAAGGATATCCATATCGTACTAGGTGGTTCGGATGTTTAACGTCTGTATGCGGGACTGTTATGACACATGTTCGATAATAAGTGAGCTCCATGAAGGAAAGTTGAGAGTGAGGGGGAATCCCTCTCATCCAATAACACAGGGTTTTTTGTGTCCTAAGGGTGCATTACTCCCCAAGTGGCTTCATAGCAGGGATCGGCTTAAAACTCCTCTTATTAGGAGAGATTTGACAGATGATTTTAAAGAAACTAACTGGGAAGAGGCAATAAACCTTATCGCAAATCGTTTAATGGAAACCATACGTAAATATGGGAGTGAAAGTGTTTTAGTATATAATTATGCTGGCGATCGTGGGGTTGTTAATTATGCATTTCCATTGCGTCTCTTTCATTATCTCAACACTTCAATCCTTGATTATGGGATATGTGATAGGGCTGGTCAAGAGGCACTAAAAGATGTTTATGGGACGGCCGGGGGTATGGATCCAGAGGAGCTGAAAAATCAGAAGCTCATAGTTTACTGGGGAATAAATCCAGTATGGACGAACCTTCATGGCTTCATGCTTGCTAAGAAACATGGTCTTGAAAAGTGGGTTGTGGATGTTATAAAGACCGAGACTGCGAAGAGATGTGAGAAGTTCTTTCAAATTAGGCCCAATACGGATGTGGTTTTTGCCCTTGGTGTTGCAAGGCTCATTATAGAGAATGAATTATACGACAGGGAATTTATTAGAGAAAAAGTTTATGGATTTGAGAAGTTTGTAAAATACCTGGATCGCTTTGATATGAACTTTGTAAGCGGTGAAACAGGGATTGAGAAGGAGAGAATTGAGGAATTTGCCTTTGGCTATGCAGAGAAAAAGGGAGTTATACACATTGGTTATGGTTTCCAACGATCTTTTAGTGGTGGGGAGGCCATAAGGGCAATTGCGATACTTCCGGCCCTTGTTGGACATAAGTTTGGCTTTATCTATGACATGAAGACCATTGATAAGAGCTATGCTGAGGGAGAATTTCTCCGTACGAAACCTGCTAGGAAAATTCCTCAAATGAGGCTCGCTGAATACATTGAAAATGGAGAAATAAAGTTCCTTTATGTGTATAATTCAAATCCATTTGCTTCTCTTCCAAATCAAAATCGCTTGAGAAAGGCTATAGAGGATAATAATGTTTTTGTTGTGGTTCATGATATATTTCTTACTGACACTGCCCTTTATGCTCATGTTGTTCTTCCAGCGAATACGTTCTTTGAACGATACGATATTGCGGATTCTTATTACCATAGGTATGTGGCCCTTAATGAACCAGTTATGAGGCTTTATGGAAAGAGCAACAGTGAAGTCACAAGGTTGTTGGCTAAGGCGTTAGGAATAGAGAATCCTCACCTTTATGAGACTGATAAAAAGGTCATTAAAAAAGTTCTGGAAATCAATGGAATACGTTTCGAAGAGCTTAGAAAAGCAGGTTTTGTTAAAATTCCTATACAAGAAAGAACATACAATACTCCAAGTGGAAAAATTGAGTTTTACTCTCAAAGAGCGCTTAATAGGGGCTTGTCTCCATTTCCAGAATACAAATCGAGGAGAGGGAGAGGACTTCAACTCCTTAGTCCAACCTGGAAGATGACCATAACAAGTCAGTATCATAATACATACAATATAATTGACCCATACCTCCATATGAATCCAAAAGATGCCAAGGAGCGGGGTATACATGAAAATGATGAAGTGGAGATTTTTAACAAGAATGGGAGAATAAAAACAAGGGTAAAACTAAATGAAGACATTCCAGAGGGGGTTGTCCTCCTTTACAAAGCCTTCTGGACCAAGATACTTGGATGGAATGTAAACTTTCTTACAACAGATGAGACTGTAGAGGAATATGGTAATGGATCGGCTTATCACTCAACTTGGGTTGAGGTTAGAAAAATCTAGTAGTCATATTTGTCCAAAAATGTTTTTATGTGATAGTTTCCAAACTCGAAATGGTGAATAAAAATGAAAGTTTACAGAAAAGATCGAGAGTATCCAAAGGAGTATCAAGAAGTTCTCAAGGAGCTTGGCACTGTTATCGACCCCATAAGTACTATGAATCTTCTTGATGCCGGACTCATAGCAGGGTTGAATGTAAATGAGGAAACTCTTGAGATATGGCTGGCAGTGGAAAATAACACTTACTATAATATGATAGGTGGAGCTGCAATAGCACACTCAAAAATAATAGGTGACATAATGGAGCGTTTTGCCCTTGTTAAGTTCTCAAGAGTGTATATATACGATATGGGAAATAATTTACTTGCAAAGTTTGAGAAGAAGTGAAAGGGATGGCCTTTTTAGACTTTCTTAAAGGAAAACCCAAAGGAAAGATTAAGGAACTTCCCCCTGAAGTTAGAGAGGTAGTAGAAGAACTCAAAAAAGTAAAAGATCCTGAAACTGAGCTTAACATAGTAGATGAAGGACTGGTATATGGTATAACAGTTGAAGGTAAGAACGTTATGGTGTGGCTCTTCTTAGCGAGGAGTACCCCAGAGTGTCACTTTTGTCAGGCCATAGCTATGAATGTACAGAAGCGAATTATAAAAGATATTGTGAGCGTGTTGAGAGATAAGGGATTTAGTAGTGTAAAGGTGTATAATGAAATCGGCCTTTTACTTGAGGAGTGGAGGGAGAAAGATGAAAAGAATACGGCCTTTTAATGATTTAAAGAAAATAGGTGATGATAAGGTCACTGCCATAGGAATGGGGACATGGGGTGTAGGAGGTTGGGAAAGCCCGGATTATTCAAGGGATAAAGAAAACATTGAGGCATTGAGGTATGGCCTTGAACTTGGCATGAATCTCATAGACACTGCTGAGTTTTATGCCTCTGGCCACAGTGAAGAACTTGTTGGTGAGGCGATTAAAGAGTTTGAGCGAGAAGATATTTTCATAGTAAGTAAAATCTGGCCCATACACTTTGGATATGAAAGTGCTAAAAGGGCAGCAAGAGCAAGCGCGAAGAGACTTGGTACTTACATAGATTTGTACCTCCTTCACTGGCCTATAGATGATTTTAGGAGAATAAAAGAGACACTTCATGCATTGGAGGAGCTTGTAGATAAGGGAGTAATAAGGTATATAGGTGTCAGTAATTTTGACTTGGATCTTCTTAAACGTAGCCAAGAGGTTATGAAGAAATACGAAATTGTGGTAAATCAAGTTAAATATTCTCTTAGAGACCGTAGGCCTGAACATAATGGTCTCTTGGAGTACATGAAAAGAGAGAAGATAACCCTGATGGCATATACTCCGCTTGAAAAAGGAAGTCTTGCAAGGAATAGATGCTTAAGCGAGATGGGGATTAAATACGGCAAAACTGCTGCACAAATTGCTTTAAACTGGCTCATATGGAAAGAAAATGTAGTTGCTATCCCCAAAGCTACGAATAAAGTCCATATCAAGGAAAACTTTGGTGCAATGGGATGGAGACTCAGCAGGGAGGATTATGAGACACTCCTAAAATGTGTGTAGCGTTAACTTTATTACTATTATGTATTTTAGGCTAAGATATGAACATTTTCATACCACTTGTAGTGGGAGTCCTAATAGGTTATTTGTTCAAAAATAAGCTTCGATTTAGTATGGACAAGCCTATGAGCATAGCCCTGCTCTTATTGATCTTCTTTATGGGGGTCGAAGCGGGGAGGGTTGAGATCGATGCATTTAAACTTTTAATATACTCCTTAGTATTTGCTTCTTTTACGATATTGGGAAGTTTATTTGTAGCCCTTGTGGGGGTGAGGAAGTGAACTTTCTTTATTTTGTCTTAGCGTCTCTGATTTTGGGTATAACTCTTGGAAAGACTACTACTTTTGATTTTGGAAACTTATATGAGATCATGCTTTACCTCTTGATATTTATCATTGGAATGGACATAGGTAAAAGTAAAGGTCTCAGAGAGGAACTTAAGAAACTTGGTAGGATGGCACTTTTGCTTCCAATGGCCACAGTTATAGGTTCGTTACTTGGTGGCTTTTTAGCTTCATTGCTTTTGGGAATACCTTTGAAGTGGGCCTTAGGGATTTCAGCTGGTTTTGGGTGGTATTCTCTCACAGGCCCCCTTTTGGCAGCATATTCTCCAATTTATGGAGTGATAGGATTTCTAGCAAATTTGACCCGTGAAATTCTCACTATAATCTTTTATCCAGTTGTCATAAGGAAGATCCCAAGAGAAGTTGGAATTGTGATGGGAGGGGCCACGACGATGGATACTACCCTCCCAATAATGGCAAAGTTTGGAGGCACAGAGATAACGCTTTTGGCATTTGTTCACGGGTTTATACTAACGGCCATAGCTCCCTTCCTAATCCCGCTGATACTTCAGATTCTCTAAGTTCTTTATATTCTTGTATAATCTGCCTTTGAATTACTTTCCAAAAACGTTTTAAAGGGTTCAACATAAGGGTTCTCGAACTGTCATGGGTTCATGCTCGGGGGTGTCCGGGAAGGAACCTACCGGGCGTACGAGGGAGGTGGAAAAATGAAGTATCCAAAGCAAATAAGAACATACTGCCCATTTTGTAGAAAGCACACAATTCACAAAGTAGAAAAGGTCAAGAAGAGACCTAGGAGTGAGCTTAGTGCAGGTCAAAGGAGATTCAGGAGAATCCTTAAGGGTTACAAAGGTTTCCCAAGGCCAAACCCTGCTGGAAGAGAGAAACCAGTAAAGAAGCTTGACTTGAGATACAGGTGCACAGAGTGCGGAAAGGCTCACACAAGAGGAGAAGGGTTTAGAGTGAAGAAGTTTGAACTCGTGTGAGGTGAGAAAAGATGGCAATTCCCAAGAACCTTATCCCCATGCCAAGATCAAGATTCCTTAGGGTCAAGTGCATTGACTGTGGAAATGAACAGATAGTTTTCAGCAACCCTGCTACAAAAGTCCGCTGTTTGGTTTGTGGCTCTACTTTGGTAGAGCCTGCTGGTGGCAGAGGTATTATAAAGGCTAAAATACTTGAGGTTCTTGAGTGATTTCTTTTCTCAATCTTTTCTCCAAAACCTTAAAAACTTATAATAGCTACCAATTAGTGGGATAAAATTTCGGGAGATGATGAAAATGCCGAGGAGAGCTAGAGAATTTCCGGAGGAAGGAGAGTTTGTTATAGCTACTGTTAAAAGTATTCACAACTACGGTGCATTCTTAACGCTTGATGAGTATCCAGGAAAAGAGGGTTTTATGCATATAAGCGAAGTTGCTCCCACTTTTGTGAGGAACATTAGAGATTACCTAAAAGAAGGGCAGAAGATTGTTGCAAAAGTTATAAGAGTTGATCCGAGCAAGGGACATATAGATCTTAGTCTCAAGAGAGTCAAACAACAGGAGAGAAAAGCAAAGCTTCAAGAATTCAAGAGGGGTCAAAAAGCAGAGAATCTCTTAAAAATAGCAGCTGAAAAATTAGGTAAAGATTTTGACAGTGCATGGAGAGAAGTGTGGGTTCCCTTGGAAGAGGAATATGGGGAGGTTTACGCCGCTTTTGAAGATGCTGCTCAGAATGGTATAGAAGTTCTTAAAGATATCATTCTAGACGAGTGGCTTCCTGTTTTAGAAGAGATTATAACGAATTATGTTGAGATTCCTACTGTTACGATAGATGCGGAGTTTGAAATCACAGTGGCAACATCAAATGGAGTTGAGGTTATTAGGGAGGCTTTGATAAAAGCAAGAGATCGAGCAAATGAGGAAGAAGGAATTGAAGTTAAATTCAGTTATCTTGGAGCTCCGAGATATAGAATAGATATCACAGCTCCGGACTATTACAAAGCCGAAGGAGTATTAGAGAAAATAGCCTCTGAGATATTAAATGTTATAAAACAAGCTGGTGGAGAGGCTTCTTTAATAAGAAAAGAGAAGAAGATTCGTAAGATAAAGAGGAGAGAGGCATGAGGTTTAGAATTAAGAAATGTCCAAAGTGTGGACGGTACACTTTAAAAGAGACTTGTCCAGTTTGTGGTGAAAAGACAAAGCTAGCTCATCCTCCAAAGTTTTCCCCTGAAGATCCATATGGGGAGTACAGGAGGAAACTGAAAAAAGAAGTACTTGGTATAGGGGTGAAAAAATGAAAGAGAGTATTATAGTTGTCTATGAAAGACCAGAAATATATGATCCAGTCTTTATAGAAGGGCTTCCCGGTATAGGATTAGTTGGTAAACTTGCTGCAGAACATCTGATTCAAGAACTCAATGCAAAGAAGTTTGCTGAACTTTATTCTCCTCACTTCATGCATCAGGTTATAGTAAAAAAAGACTCAACGGTAGATCTAATGAGGAATGAGTTTTACTACTGGAAAAGTCCAGATGACGAGCATAGAGACTTGATAATTATTACTGGGGATACTCAAGTTCCTCCAACCGACAGTTATGGGCATTTTGAGGTTGTAGGGAAAATGCTTGACTTTGTTGAGCAGTTTGGCACAAGGGAAATAATCACAATGGGGGGTTATCAAGTCCCTGAACTTGAGGGAGAACCGAAAGTTCTTGCTTCCTTCACTGATCTGGAAACAAAGGAAAAGTACAAAGGACTCCCAGTGATTTTCAGAGAGGACGAAGGAGGAGCAATCGTTGGAGCTGCAGGTCTTCTCTTGGGGATCGGAAAACTCAGAGGAATGAAGGGAGTATGTTTCCTTGGGGAGAGCCTTGGCTACATTGTGGATGCAAAGGCTGCAAAGGCAGTTTTAAGTGTTGTGGCTAAAGTGCTTAACCTAGAATTAGACATGAGCGCACTTGATGAGAGGGCCAAAGAAACTGAAGAAATCCTCAGGAAAGTACAGGAAATGCAGAGAGCAATGTTTGAGCAACAAGTTCCACAGCCAACCCACGAAGAGGAGGATAGAGGATACCTCTGACTTATTTTTCCCTTTTTGAGGTGTCTTTATGTTTGTTGATGCAGATCTTCATATCCATTCACGATATTCTAAGGCTGTTTCAAAGCTTATGACTTTTCCAATTTTAGCTGAGAATGCAAAGCTTAAAGGATTAGGGATTGTAGGTACTGGAGATATTTTAAACCCAAAATGGGAAGAGGAACTCCTCAAACATGCTCAAAAAGTTGATGAGGGTACTTATGAAATAAAGGGAATAAAGTTTCTTCTTACAGCAGAGGTAGAAGATAATAAAAGGGTACATCATCTTCTTCTCTTTCCTAATATTGAAGCAGTAAAAGAAATGCGAGAAAGACTTGGGCGCTATTCTAACGACATTAATAGTGAGGGTAGGCCCCATTTAACAATAAACGCTGCTGCAATAGCGGATTTAGCAAACGAGGTGGGAGCCCTAATTGGCCCAAGTCATGCCTTTACCCCATGGACTGCATTATATAAAGAGTACGACAGCTTAAAAGAGGCATATGATAACGTAAAAATTCATTTTCTTGAATTAGGGCTTTCTGCTGATTCATACATGGCTGATAAGATTAAAGCTCATCATAAGCTCGTATATTTATCAAATTCTGATGCTCATTCTCCACAACCACATCGCCTTGGAAGAGAGTTTAACCGTTTTGAGATCAAGGAAGCAACTTTTGAAGAAGTTAAAAAAGCTATCTTGAAACGGGCTGGAAGAAAAATTATTCTTAATGCTGGTTTGGATCCAAGACTGGGAAAATATCATTTGACTGCATGTTCAAGGTGTTACACCAAATACCGACTTGAAGATGCAAAAAGACTAGGATGGAGATGTGAACTCTGCGGGGGGATTATAAAGAAGGGCGTTTACGATAGGATTCTTGAGCTTGCAGATACGGATGAAAAGCCCAAGGATAGGCCTCCTTACCTCCACCTTGCCCCTCTAGCTGAAATAATCGCAATGGTTCTTAACAAAGGAGTTGAAACCAAGTCTGTAAAGAGTATATGGGAACGTCTTCTGAAAGAATTTGGAAGTGAGATCAGGATTCTTGTCGATGCTCCTATAGAGGCTATAGCAGAGCTTATTGGGAACGACATAGCGAAAGCAATCTGGGCTTTCAGGAATGAGAAACTTATTGTTGTTCCTGGTGGAGGAGGAAAATACGGGGAGATAAAACTACCTGAGGAAGTTAAAAAAGCAAAACTTGAGGATCTCGAGAACATTGAGGTTCGGGGAGAAGACGTGTATTATAAGCCTAAACAAAGTTCAATCTTAAGCTTTTTGAAAAAAACTGATTAAATTTTCTCTCATTGAAACTTCTTCTGAAGTCTTTTTGATATAGAATGTTTACTCTAGGAATGAAGGTAGCATAATTGATTTAACTTCTGAAAGCAAATAGAAAATTGATAATCAAATTACTTGGTTAATTGCAACATTAAACAAATCTTGAGATTTACGTTGACTATATTAAAATCTTGGAGGAACTATCAAAGATCTGGGATGACAAAATATGAAATGGGGGATATTTCATAGAGTGATAGGACTCTTTCCCCAAAGGTTTAAATTTTTCGTTGTTTTTGTGGGATCTCATCTCCTAGCCGTAATAAGTATTCTTATCCCGAAAGACTCTAAGAGAATAATGCTTATTTCATACCCCTCTTTTGCTGGCAATATGAGGTACATTTATGAACGAATGAAAGAGCTGGAACAGTTTAGGGATTATAAGTTCATATGGCCGGTTGAAAATAAAGGGGTGTTTGGAAAGCGTGAAAATACAAAGTTTGTTATGTATGGAACAGTTGAATATCTGTGGCAATTATTGAGGTCAAAATACATATTTTCTTCTCAAAGAATTCCTTACTGGAAGGCTAAAAATCAAATTGGAGTCATGATCTGGCATGCAGTTCCAGGAAAAAGAGGTTTTTGGTTTGACAAACGATACCAGAGCTGGGTTGGGAGACTTATTTTAAAAAGTACTCTAAGAAAAATAGACTATGTTGTTGCAACTTCTGAGTTTACAAAGGTGTTATTTTCTGCAATTTTCCACATACATCCAGAAAAGATCTTAGTTTTGGGCATGCCCAGATGTGACGCACTCTTCAAAGAAAAAGGGGAGGCACTAAAAAGGCTAGAGAGTCTCTTAGGCTCGAAGATTAAAAACAGAAGGATCGTATTTTACTTGCCAACTTTCAGAGATTATGATAGGAGGGTTACACAAGAGCTGTTTACTAACCTTGTAAAAGACCAGAAATTTAGAGAATACTTAGAACAGAGAAAGGCACTTTTTATTTTCAAACCTCATCCGCATGATGAGGTATTTGTTAAAAAGTATTCTGATGAGTACATTAGGGTAATAACTAATCACGAGTTGATGGAAGCAGGGTTGACACTTTATGATATTCTTCCTGCAGCAGATATTTTGGTGACAGATTATTCTTCCGTATTTAGAGATTACCTTCTTTTGAATAGGCCGGTGATATTCTATATTCCGGATAAGAAAAAATATTGTGAAACAAGAGGATTAGTTTTGGAGCCATTTGAACTTTGGACCCCAGGAGATAAAGCAAAGACTGTTGAGGAATTACTGAAAGCTTTGGACGAAGCTTTTGAGAATCCTAAAAAATGGGAAAAGGAACGGCTTTGGCTTAGAGATTTGTTCTTTAAATACAAAGACGATAGATCCAGTGACAGAGTTATAGAGTACTTCTGGCCGCTAAGCTCCGTTAAGAAGTAAGAGAGAAGTAACTCGAAGGTCATCTTTATACGTTATCTTGAAGTTGAAACTTGTTGATTCATAGGCATAAATCTTTACCTCTGGTAGATATTTGCGGAGAAGCTCTATGTCACTTTCAATATTCAAAAATTCTGAGTTTGGGACCATATTTATTAAGGTTTTAAGAATCTCACTTCTGTAAGCGACAGGTGATTTACAAAGCCTTAATTCCTGTCTATTCAGGACTTTGGATACAAATTCTCCATTAACCCTTACCACATAACTCGGAATTTTTGAACAGAAACTTATCACATCATATCTGTTCAAGAGTTTTATCATCTCGCTAAGTACATACGAAGATACAAAAGGTCGGTCTGCAATGTGGATTATTACTCTCTCCACGTCTTCATCTAGTGCTAAGACACCGTCTTTGAGAGATTCGTTTTTTGTTCTGCCCCCATCAATAATTTTTGTGAGCTTGGAATATCTATTTTTAAGATGTTCAATTATTTTGCTGTATTGAGAATCGCTAACGACATATATCTCATCAATTTCTTCTGTTTTCTCTAGCTTTTCAATTGAATACTCAATCAGCATCTTGTTCCCGACATATAAGAACTGTTTTGGTATAGGGCTGCCGATTCTTTCTCCTTTGCCACCCGCGAGGAGAATCCCAACTGTTTTCCCCATGTTCCTTCCTCAAGTACCCTTTGACCTCTTAACTATATAAGTAATTATTGCTTACTCCTCGAAAATTTTGTCTTCAAGAATATTAATGAGATTACTCCCATTGGATACGAAAGAGGTCCAACCTCTTTTTAAATCAACGGACGAGGCTTTCAGTGTAAAGCAAATTCTAAGCATTTTAAAGACACTAAATGCATTTTCCTCTCATATCTATTTTGTCTTTGATCTTTTTGCAAGTCTCTTTGAGTTTTTGGGCGTTTTCTTCTGGGATTCCGTCGTAGGTGAACTCCCATGTGCTCATTTCTATTCCAGCAGCATATTTTAGTTTATCTTTTTCTCTGAGAAGTGGATAAAACTCAATATGCAGATGATAGAAGGGGTACTCCCCTTTAAAGGGGGCTTGATATACACTCATCACGTATGGCATTTGCCTTTCAAAAAGAGAATTAAGGATGCCTGTAGTCACTCTTAGGATATCCGCTAAGTTGAGGGTTTCTCCTTGGGTTAGCTGAGTAAGCCATTGGACGTGCCTTTTTGGATAAATGTGTACTTCAAAAGGCCAGTTCGCAAAGAAAGGTAGGAAGAGAATAAAGTCATTATTTTCATAGATCAGCCGTTCTCCGTTTAATTCTTCATCTAATATCTTGCAGAATAGACATTTCTTAAATTGATTATAGTACCTTCTAGAATTCTCAATCTTTAATCGAACCTTCAATGGTATGAAAGGCAGAGCATACAATTGCCCATGGGGGTGGGCTAAACTCACGCCTATTTCTTCACCCTTATTTCGAAAAATTGATAGATATGCAATATGAGGGTTGTTTTTTAATTCTCCTGTGATCTGCCTCCACAGCTGGACAACTTTAGTCATTTGGTCTATGGAGAGTTCCTCCAAGTCTTTCAATTCATGCTCTGGGGTCTCCACTATAACACTGCATTGGCCAAGAGCGCGAGCTTTTTTATAAAACCCTTTACTTTCAGGTTTAGGAGTGTTGAAAGAAAGCATTGGGAAACGATTAGGAAGTGAGAGCACTTCCCACCCATAACCAGTCTCTTCACCACCTGGGCAGAAAGGACAAAAATCTTTTGGCCTCCAAGGCCGTTTTTCTCTCTCCGCAGATACCATGATCCACTGGCCGAGCAAGGGATTATAACGGAGTTCTCTCATCTTACCACCGTAAGACTAATTAGATTTGGAAGAGTATTAATTTTTTGGTGGAGTTAATGGGAATAAAATTTTTTGATGAGTTCATTTTTGGGACTGCTACCTCTTCCCATCAGATTGAGGGGAATAACAAATGGAACGATTGGTGGTATTATGAACAGATGGGGAAGCTTCCATATAAGTCCAACAAAGCTTGCAATCACTGGGAACTTTATAAAGAAGATATAGTACTGATGCATTCCCTTGGATATGATGGCTATCGATTTTCTATAGAGTGGAGTCGCATCTTTCCAGAGGAGGAGAAAATAAACGAAAATGCATTAGACAGATATCGGGAGATTATTGAGCTTCTACTTAAGAGTGGCATGACTCCAAATGTAACATTGCATCATTTTACTTCTCCCCACTGGTTTATGCGAAAAGGAGGATTTGCAAAAGAAGAAAACCTAAAATACTGGGGGCAATATGTTGAGACAGTTGTTGAGATTTTGAAGGGTGTTAAACTTGTTGCAACTTTTAATGAGCCAATGGTCTATGTTATGATGGGTTACTTGACCGCCTATTGGCCTCCTTTTGTGAAGAGTCCATTCAAAGCATTTAGAGTTGCTGCAAACCTTCTCAAGGCACATGCATTGGCGTATGAAATTCTTAGTAGCAGGCTTAAAGTTGGAATAGTAAAGAACATACCCATAATGCTCGCAGCAAGTGATACGGAAAGAGACAAAAAAGCGGCAGAAAAGGCCGATAATCTTTTTAATTGGAATTTCCTCGATGCAATATGGAGTGGTAAGTTTAAAGGTGTTTTTAGCACGTATACTGTCCCTGAGAGTGATGTTGATTTTGTAGGAGTGAACTATTACACAGCGAGTGAAGTGAAGTATAGCTGGAACCCTCTCAAGTTCTTTTTTGATGCAAGGTTGGCTGAGCTAAGTGAAAGGAAAACTCAGATGGGATGGAGTGTGTATCCAAGGGGAATACATGAAGCAATAGTTAAAGTTTCACGATATGAAAAACCGATATATGTTACCGAGAATGGCATAGCAACGCTGGACGATGAATGGAGGAAAGAATTTATTGTTCAGCATCTTCAATATGTACACAAGGCTATCGAGGAAGGTTACAATGTAAAAGGGTACTTTTACTGGTCTCTAATGGATAACTACGAGTGGAAAGAAGGGTTTAAGCCAAGATTTGGGCTGATAGAAGTTGATTATACAACCTTTAAACGAAAACCAAGGGAAAGTGCATACATGTATGGAGAAATATCGCAGAAAAAAGAGATAAGCGATGAGTTAATTCGAAAATATGGATTAAAAGCCCCTTGAGAGCTCCTCGGCTCTTTTCTTAAGTATTTCTTTTACAGCATCCCTATCTTTTGGGTAGCTTTTCTTTATCCACAGCCACACTGCTGCACACGGAATCCAGAAGAGACTTCCTATTAAGAGTGTATATTTGTAAGCTAGTGCATCGGAGTATCCTATCTCTCTTAAGGCCTCAATTAAAAATCCACCGAACAAGGGTCCTGTAGCTTTACCTACATTGTCAAGGATGTTAAAGAGACCAAATACTGTTCCTCTATCCTCGGGAAGATTAACTTGTGACACTATGGCCCTTACGTTTGGTCCCGCATATGAGACAAATTGGATTAAGAGGAATGAATATATTGCAAGTCCAACCCAGTGAATCAAGCTTAATTTGCTGGGGAGGGGATACAGAATTATGCCTATGGCAGCTATCATTCCAAAGAATATTGCAAGCCCGGTAATTACGGCCCGTCCACCCTTCTGCCGTGCTTCAAAGTAGTCGCCTGCAAATCCTCCTAAAAGGCTACCTATAACTGTTGAGACCCCAACCAGCAGAAGTACAAAAGTGGCGGTGCTTTTGTCCATACCTCTCGTAACTATAAAGAACGAGACAAGCCAGTACATTATAACTCCCCATGGGACGGTGCCTATTATTCCCTGGATGAATATGAGGATATTAGTCCTCGTTTTAAGGGATTTTTTGATGACTTCTTTATTCAGTCGGTACGTGTACTCATAACCCTTCTCCAAAACCTCCTTAAGTTCTTTTTCTCCTTCTCCTCGTTTGGGCTCTTCTGCTATTATATAAAATAGTGGTGCTAGAACAAAGTTTGGTACGGCTGCAATTATAAAAGGTGGTCTCCAGCTGGCTATAAGTCCCGCTACTATCATACCGAAGAGAGTACCGAATCCAAAGGCGGTTTCGATATATGCATATCCTCTTCCTCTCTTTTCTTCTTCAAACATGTCTGCTATTAAGGAGTACCCTATGGGAATTATAGAACCTATTCCGATACCAGTTAAAAATCGCATTGCTAGTAACTGATAGTAGTTTTGAACATAGGCGGTTAGAAAGCATGGAATCTCCCCGAGAAGTACTCCAATAACAAGGAGCTTTTTTCTCTGTCCTATGTCAGATAAGAAACCCCAAACTATTGTTATCAGGGCACTTGTAGCTACAAAAATTGTTGAAACAAGGCCCATTTGTGTTTCAGTAATTCCAAATTCTTCCATTATTTGTTGGTAATTTGGAGGCAGAAGATTCTGATCGGCCATCAAAAAAGCTGCCATCAGTACGAGCAATACAATTGAGATCTTCCTTCTAAGATTTCTCATCCTTACCCCTCCAAGACTCATAAATTGCTTTAAATGCATCTAGCCTTCTTTCGACAAGAGGTTCCCATCCTCTGGCATCACTGTTCTCCGCAAAGAATGCTAATTCTCCCTTTAATCCTGCAGAGAGCATATTTAATCGTGCATTGCCTTCATCTTTGGTCCATATGTCAAAACTCTTGTCTGGGGCCCAGCTGGAAGTTCTTAGGTAGACTCTTCTTCCACTGTGCTTAAGCTCCGAAGGTAGGCATATCCTACCATTGAGATGACCAAGGAGCATTAAGAGGTCATCAATATCCATTTTATAGCCTGCAATATCGCGATAGCCAAGAAATTCTATGTCTGTGCCATACAGAAGTATTTCATCTTTTTCCTTTATCCACGAGGCTGCTTTCTTTGGATTCATTAATGGGAACTTTCCGATTCCAAGCATTATGGTGGTATTTATGGCTACCCATACTGGAACTGCATAGATTTCTTTAACTGCTTCAAGAGTCACTTTACCACTAAAAGCTAATTTAACTGCTCTTTTCAGCTCCCGGAGACCAAGGAGATAATTGAGATATACAAACCCTTCTCCCCTTTGGGCTCGGATAAGGTGGGGATAAAGTGGTTTTATGGGCCTTATTGCAGAATTTAGATGGTTTGAGAATAATATTGCTTCACCATCTGCAAATAAATATTCATATTGATGGTCTTTTAGTATTGCAGGAATTATTGGATCATAGGCTAGCTCTGGAAGCCAGAAACCTTTTGGGCAAGTGTCTAGGAGTTCCTCCTTAACTTCTTTATCTTTCTGTACCTGTGCTTCAACTCGGTTAAGTGGAAGAAGAGGCAAAATTGCGTGGGTGTAACTGGTTCCGAGGATTTCAATCAAGCCAAGTTCAATTCCTTCTTTGATTAGAGAAATTATTTCACTGGGAAGAATTTCAAGAGTGTAACCAGTTATATTAAGACCAAAGGGGATTTCAGCTTTAATTAACTTTGAGATAACGGGAAAATATGCTTTCTCAATAACTGTTGGAATTTCATTTTTTGGAATCTCCGCATATTGTAAATTTCCATGGAAAACCAATGCTCTCACTTATTTCACCCCATCAGAAGGCTTTACGATGAAGTACTTTGCATTCCATGGGAACTTCTTTTTGTATTCTCTTAGGATAGCCTCTCCAAATTCTTTTGCTTTTTCCTCTTCAACTAGGGCTATAGCGGATCCTCCAAAACCTGCTCCAGTCAGTCTTGCACCATAGGCCCCGAGTTCAATGGCTTTATTTACAAAGAAATCCAGCTCTTTACAGCTTACACCGTAGTTTCTTGCAATATCTCTATGGGCCCGTGTGAGAATTTCACCTACTTCAATGATATCTCCTTTTCTCAAAGCTCGTCTAACCTGTATAACTCGTCTGTTTTCTCGTATAATGTATCCAAAGAAGCGACGATAGAATGAGGGGAGGTATGTTAGATCACTCTCATTAACTTCTTTGGAAGTTCTCTTACCTAAAATCCGCAAAACTTCCTCTGTAACTTGTCTTCTTTCTGCATAGGCAGAAGATGCTAGTTCTCTTTTGATACCGGTGTAAAACACCACAACACTAACATCTTTCGGGAATGGAATGTACTCGTACTCTAAAGTGTCAGTGTCTAGAAAAATCACATGGTTCTTTTTGCCAAAAGCAATTGCGAATTGGTCTAGTATTCCGCATGGGACTCCAACAAACTTGTTTTCTGCCTCTTGAGCCATTAATGCCATATCCCGCAGGGAGAGATGTAGATCATATGCTCTGTTTAAAAATGCCAGTGTTGCTAATTCAAAACTTGCAGAAGAACTTAAGCCAGCTCCAAGAGGCAAATCTCCATAAACTCGCCCTTTAATACCTCGAATTTCGTATTTTTTCTTCAGTAGTACCCAGTAGATTGCTTTGATGTAATCTATCCAAGAATTTTCTTTTTTAAGCTCATTAAGTGTAAAAGAGCGCCATTCTCTAAAATAATCCGAGTAAATGTTCACATTTTCGTCTCTTTCTCCTTCAAGGACAGTGTAGAGATTAACTGCCATAGGCATTACGTAACCAAGCGTATAATCGGTATGTTCTCCTATTAGATTAACCCTTCCTGGGGATTGTACCCTCAACATGGTTATCTTAAAGATTTGGTGATTCATCTATAAATCTCTTTCTCCGAAGGTTTTTAATGAGGATAGAACGTACTATCAAGGGGGATCGTTGTGGAGCGTGAGATAATAGAACTCTTCATGAGACACCTTAAACTTCAGGGAGATCTACCTTTAGGAGACGATGCTGGTGCGATAAAATGGGAAAGCGGATGGTTAGTTGTCACAAATGACATGTTGGTAAAAGCTACGGATGTTCCGGATATAATGACACCTGAACAGGTAGGATTTAAGGTCTTCACAATGAATGTTAGTGATGTTGCAGCTATGGGTGCAACACCAATAGGATTTCTGTTTTCCATTGGAGTCCCAAAAGATTTTGAGATGGAGTACTTGGAAGGGATTTCAAAGGGAATTGCTAGGGCATCTGAGTTTTATAGAACGCCAATAATAAGTGCTGATACAAATGAAGCCTGTGATCTGATAATTGATGGAATAGCTCTTGGAAAGACTAAGAGATTACTTACGAGAAGTAGTGCAAAAATTGGGGACTTGGTCTGTGTTACTGGAGATATCGGGAGACCTCTGGCTGGGCTTAAAGTATATTTTGAGAACCTTGAAGTAGGAGAGAGGACAAGAAAAGTGCTTTACGAGAAGCTTTTGGGGCCAACAGCGAGAGTTAGAGAGGGAGTTGTTTTAGGGAGGTATGCAAACTCCGCTATAGACATAAGCGATGGCATGAGTAAGGAATTGCACTTGATAGCAGATATGAGCGGCGTTAAAATTTTAGTTGATTCAGAAAAACTGCCCATAAGGGAAGAGGTATTTGAAGCCGCTGAGCTCTTGGGTCTAGACCCAATTGAGATTGCCTTAGCGTCTGGAGAAGAGTTTGAGCTCATCTTTACAATTCCTGAGGAGCACTTGGATAAGCTTGACTTTGATTTCACTGTGATTGGGAAGGTCGAAAAAGGAGATGGGGTTTATTTAAGGAGAGATGGGAAAATCAAAAAGATGCCGATTCTAGGATGGGAGCATCTAACGAAACCCTAATAACTTTCTTGCCAAATTCTTTTTGATGCCCTATGAAAAGAATAAAGTTCAAAGTTCCACTCCACCAGGAAATGTTTGAGATGTTTAAAGAATTTCTTAAGGCTATAGAGTGGGGTTATGGAGATACCTACTTTATACTTGACGATGAGGTCGTTAAAATAACAGAAGTAAAGTTCAAAGAAGGGGTTAACCCGGAAGAGATTATTGGAAGCCTTAAAAAACTTCCTTATATGAAAGAGCTTAAATTGCTCCCAAAAAATGATCATCATATAATTTACAGCAGGATTGACGTGAAGAGCACTCCCTTCCCAACGGAGCAAGCTGATAAAATTCTTGACCTTCAAAGGAAAGGGCTTGTGGTATTTGAAAAGGGAACTTTTGATGGGAATTCAATTATCCTCTATGTTATCTGTGAAGATCCTCTTTTAAGTGAAGTTATTTCTACAGTCAGGGAAGTTTATAATGGGAGTATCCTAAGCATCGAAGATTATGTCCCTGAAGATAACCCTCTCTTAAAACTAAGCAAACGACAGCGAGAGATTTTATTATTGGCATATAAGAGCGGTTACTTTGACAATCCCCGTAAGGTAACGCTCAAAGATTTGGCTGAGATGCTTGGTTTAAGTGTATCAACAGTCAAGGAGCATTTAAGGAAGGCGCAGAAGAAGATTTTGGGAGAGATTATTGGAGAGCCCACATAGATCCTGCATTTACCTCCTGAAACGTTTCGCTCTCAGGAGAGGAGGATTAGTTTTGATCTTCTAGACTAACGGATATTAAAATTTTATAGAGCTTTGCAATTGTATTTCTACTAGATATTTCGTTTATTTTTTCTTCTCTTTGATATTTGAGTCGAAGTGTTCTAAGAAACTCTTCAGGAGTCACAGTATAGATTCTATTTTTCTCAAGTTCTTTGTTTTGGTAGTCTTTTAGATTCCATGTGAGAAGAATCACATGTTCATAAGATTCTCTAATGGCAAGAGCACATGCAACAAATACTGCATCATCTTTATCATTTGTGTATCTCTGGGCCTGAGAAATGTGTTTTTTCAGTTTATCGAGGCTTATTGGTGTCATCGGTTCGAGAATTGCTTTTAGAGCAATCATTATTTCTTTAGCACTCAGGCTTGTCTTTGCGGTGATTTCTCTGATATGTTTTATAATCTCTTCTCTTAATCCAGAAGGATAAAAGAACGGGAATATCTCTGGAAATATGGCAACAACATAACGATTTAGACCTTGCTCCCTCACAAGAGCTGCAAAAATAACATTAGAACCAACTACTACTGCAATTTTGTCCATAATCCTCTGCCCACCTGCTTTCCGAGTTTTAGGGCTTCATCCATTTCCATTTTGGAATTCATTGCTACGGCCTCAAGGATTAGTAATCTTTGGAGTGAACGTATTAACTTCTCCTCAGAGACGCCTCTTTCATGTGCTATTTCTCCTATCTCTGCAGGTATAGGAACTTCGATGGCACTAAGTTTTTTAACTTTAGCATTTTCTTTCATGGTATCTCCCACTTCTCTGTAAGTCTGGAAAGCTATTAATCTTTTCGGTTATGCGTATCGCCCGCATATGTGCGGCATCAGTTATAAGTACATCAAAAGCTTATTTCTACTTGGGTGAAGTTATGGCTGTTATTGAGGTTAAAAATGTCAAAAAGTATTATGGCGATGTCAGAGGTGTAGAGAATCTAAGCTTTGAAGTTGAGGAAGGGGAAATCTACGGGTTTTTAGGCCCTAACGCCGCTGGAAAAACTACAACAGTCAAAATCTTGGTGAAAATTATCAAAGATTACAGTGGAAATGTTAAAGTTTTTGGAAAAGACTTAAGAGAGTGGGGCAAAGACTACTACCAGAAGATAGGTGTTTCCTTTGAGTTTCCCGCAGTTTATTCAAAGCTCACTGCACTAGAAAACCTTGAATTTTTTGCATCCTTTTACAAGAAGCACCTTGACCCTGTGGATGTCCTTAAGATGGTAGGTCTAGATAAGGAAGCAGATCAACTTGTTTCGGGCTTTTCAAAGGGTATGAAGAAAAAACTCGATCTTGCGAGGGCATTGCTCCCGGATCCAGAAATACTATTTCTTGATGAACCCCTCGAAGGCCTCGATCCGAGCAGTGCAAGAAAAATTAAGGATTTGCTCCTTGAAATGCGTGAGAATGGAAAGACGATCTTCCTCACGACGCACAATATGTATGTTGCAGATGAGCTGTGTGACAGAGTAGGGTTCATAGTAGAGGGAGCTATAAGACTTGTCGATGATCCAAAGGAGCTTAAGGTCAAGATGGGCAAGAGACTAGTTAAGGTTGAATATGCTACCGGTGGAAACGTTGAAGTTAAGGAATTTCCACTGGAGGAACTTGGCAAAAACGAGGAGTTCCTTAGTATAATCAAAAATTATGAGATAAGGCGCATAAACACTGAAGAGCCGACACTGGAAGAGATATTCCTCAAAGTGACGGGGAGGAGACTTGTATGAGTGTTGGGCGATTAGTGATGTTAGACTTGAAAGTAGGCGTGAGAGGTTATGTTTATCCAATATATCTCCTTGTAGCATTAGCATATGGCCTTATGGTAAAGGCCTTTCCGGAGAGTTATCACTCCGTTGTAATACCCCTTTTCATATTCTTTGAGCCAGGTCTTGTGGGTTTTATGTTCGTTGGGACTTCAATATTTGCGGAAAAGAAAGATGGGACAATTGGGGCCCTATCCGTTACGCCAATAGAGTGGAGGAGTTATATTTTTGCAAAAACCCTGCTCATGTTAGTGGTATCTCTAATAGCGGCAACTTTAATAATGCTGATAGGAACAGGTTCGCTTGAAGGTCTTTCCTATGTGCTTATTGGAACGTTTTTAGTTTCGATTGTCTATACATTACTAGGAATAGCCATATCTTCCAAGTACTACGACCTAGACGATTACTTTGTGGCAATTCTTGGTGTAATGGTGCTTTCACTCCTTCCGTATGCACATTACCATGGCTATCTCACTAACAAAATCTGGAAAGTCCTCTATGCCGTTCCAAGTTATCCGGGCCTGTATTTCTTTAAAGCAGCTTTTGAAGAAATTTCAACGGATATACTGATGCGCTCTGGGATTGGCTTAATAATTTGGAGTGTTGTGGCCTACTATTTTGCCAGAATAAGGTTTTATAAGTATGCAGTGGAGGGATTGAGATGAGTTTCGTAAAGAAGTTCATGAGTATTTACAAAACTGATCTGAAGTTGTTAAGAAGGGACCCTATGCTCCTCTACAGCGTGGCCATGACTCTTGTCCTGCTTCTTGTTGTCCGCTACTTCAAAGGAAGAATGGGAATGCTCTATCCCTTAGTAGCTCTTCTTATGTTGATCTTCATCCCCATGATCTTTGGCATGATACCAGGTTTTATGATGGCAGATGAGAAAGAGGATAAAACAATACAGGCTCTGCAAGTGATACCCATATCAAGTGAGGCCTTCTTAACCTACCGGTTAACGTGGGCATCTTTGATAACGGTGGTTCTCACAGCAATTGCTCCAAAAATACTTGACATTGAGGTTCCTCAAAAGGGAATACTGGTTCTTACGGCTCTTTTCGTTCTTGAGGTCTGGATTTATGGATTACTCATAGTAGTTTTTGCCGAGTCAAGAATGCAAGCCTTGACGATCTCTAAGATTCTAGGCTGGTTTCTTATGCTTCCACCAGTCATTAAGCTTGTTGTTCTCTGGAGAAACCTTTCGACAGATTGGAGCAAGTTTACTGCCTTTTTACCGACTTATTGGCTGTACAAAGTATTTGAGGGGATTCCCTTCAATGATTACAACGACTTTCCAATGGCCCTTGCAGTTCACTTAGCTTGGCTCCTTCCGTTAGTTCTGTTGTTTAAAAGGAAGGTTCTCTGACTTTTTTTCTTTTTAACCAAAAGCTTAAACTACTATGAGTGCTATTTTCTTATGGTGAGATTATGAGAGAAGCGATGTATTGGGAACCCCTTGAGGGGAATAGGGTGAGATGTCATTTGTGTCCTTTGAATTGTATTGTTAGTGAAGGGCAAAGGGGATCATGTAGGATTAGAAAAAATATTAATGGGAAACTCTATACACTCAATTATGGGAAAGTTTCTTCCATGGCTGCGGATCCAATAGAGAAAAAACCTCTTTATCATTTTCATCCCGGTTCGTGCGCTTTCTCGATAGGTACAGTTGGGTGCAATATGCATTGTATCCATTGTCAAAACTGGGAGATAAGTCAAGCTGATGAGAGATTTCCGTATTTGGAAAATGCTACTTCTGAAGCTATAGTTCGATTAGCTAAACACTATAACTGTGAAAGCGTAGCTTATACTTATAATGAGCCGACGATATGGTATGAGTTTGTTCTTGATACAGCAAAGTTGGCTAAGAACGAAGGATTGAACAATATTCTAGTGACAAATGGCTACATTAATGAGGATCCTTTTAGAGAATTAGCTCCATATATAAATGCAATGAACATAGATATCAAGGCATTTAGTGATGAATTTTATAGAAAAGTGGCAAAGGTTCCAAGTATTGAGCCAAGCAAGAGAACAGCAATTATAGCAAAGAGAGAATTTGGAATTCATGTAGAACTTACTTACCTCATTATTCCAACACTTAACGATAAAGAGGAAGAAATTAGAAGTTTTGTGAGATGGGTAATCAAAGAACTTGGGGATGACACGCCCGTCCACTTCTCTCGCTTCTTTCCTCATTATGAGCTTCTATCTTTACCCCCAACCCCAGTAAGAACAATTGAGAAGGCTTATCGTGTAGCAAGAGAGGAGGGACTAAAATTTGTATATACAGGCAATGTCCCGGGCCATGAAGGCGAGCATACATATTGTCCAAAATGTGGAAAACCTTTAATAGTTCGGTGGGGCTTTACCATAGAAGAGTATCACATAAAAGATGGGAAATGTGAATACTGTGGTGAACCAATACCAATAATTGGAGGACACAAAAAAAGACATTACAGAGGAATGTGGTGGTAATATGGAGACGATGAAAGTTAGATTTTATATTGAAGGTCTTTCTAATAATAAGAAAGCTTTGGAAAGGGCTGTTGAGGAGATAGTAAAATCACTCAAAAACGAGGACACTCTTAAAGTTGAAAATATAAGGGCTGAGGAGATTCTAGAAAATCCTGATGATGACATGTTAAAATACTCAATGATGGTAGAAGTAGATCTCGAGGGCCCTTTTAAGGGGATAGTAAAAGCAACAATGAAATATGCTCCAGTGGTTGTTGAAGTGATATCTCCAGCAAAAATGGAGATAGAAGGGAAAGAATTAATGAAAATTCTAGGAGAGGTCTCTCTTTTTATGGGAGAGCTCATGAAGAATTTTGGCACTCTGGCAGTTTATCCTGGACTTGCAGAACTCCCAGAACCAAAACTCGGTTATAGCAGAGAGGAGATAGAAGACTTTATAATAGATGGCAGGGAAATTCTCTACCGCTTTGTTGTTGAGGTATTTGGAGAAGACCAAAAGGCTATTGAAGATGTTTTGAAGAAAGCATTTGACTATGAAGGCGCTAAAATAAACAAAATCGTCAGTAAAGTTCAAGAAGAAAAGAATGGAAAGCTTCGTATATTAGCTGCTGCAGAGTTGATCTCTTCATTTGAGACTCTTTTTCAGCTTACAGGAAAATTTGCTCCTGTTGCAATCTCCATAACGGAACCAGAAATAATTGATGTAAGTGCAGCAGAGCTTCAGAATGTCTTAACGGACTTGGCGAATTTTGTTTATGAGCTCATTCATAGACCCATCAAAAAGAAGCTTGTTGAGCATGACACGTTTAAAATCAAACTTTCTTGATTTTTAGATCTTTTATTTTAAAAGCAGAAATGTTTATAAGTTCTTTTACATAGCAGGGGATTAATGAGTCATTAACATTTAATTTTTGGTTAAGATATTATCGGCAAAAGGCGAATTAGGTGTAGGCATTAAGTAAATGCCATTTTTGGTCATTACGGCAATGAGCGAGCTCTTTTAATCGTTAGAAAGGGTCTGAAAGCGAAAAGTATATAAACCCCAAGGCACCTATAGGTAATGAAGAATACCATAGTTAGGGGTTTAGCCCCTACGAGGTATTGGAGGTGTGAAGATATGAAAGCAAGAAAAATAATTGCATTGGGTGTCGGCGCCCTTGTAGCAGGGGGCCTTGGAGCAGTAGCAGCTCAAACCGAGAATGTATATGCTGGCCTTAATATTGAAAAAGCCGTAATTGCCTTCCCAACAACCGCAGAGGTTGATGGACAAGTTGTCCACGTTAAAGAAGACGGATTAGCAGCTGCAAGGCTTGCCTTGGCACTCTTCCAAGACTCAATTACATCAACAGAGGTAGAAGTAAAAGCTACTGACACACACAGGACATTGGCATTTGAAGATGATGACAGTGCACCATGGTGGTTTAACACATCAATGTATGTTCCAGACTTTGAGACATTCCCATACTCAATAGAGGTTCCAAACACTACAACACCAGCCGGAGAGAACATAACAATTTGGTTTGACTGGTCTAGAATAAGTGCCAACACAACTGAAGAGACATTTATGATCAACAGTACCACAGCTAACCCAGCTATAAAGATCTACTTTGGTCCAGACATAAGCCCATTCCCCGAATTCCCAGGTACTCCTATCTACTTGGATGGTGAAGCTTACTTCTATGACTCAGAGTCCTCAGAACCACTTCAAACCTATGAAGTTGGTGTCCCAGTTGCTGACATTACAGGTTGGGAGATAACCTTTGTTGATTATGAACTCACAACCCCACCAAGAGCCCTTGTCCAAATTAAGGGTCCAGGTGCTGACCAAGCAGACCTTGTTATCATGAACAGAAGTGTTAACTACATCTTGTACGTCGATGATGATGGCAACAATGTAATTGAAGCAGAGGGAGTAGACTTTACAAACGTTGACGACAGAATACAAGAACTCAAAGAAGCTGGTGTAGAACACATCCTTAAGATGAACATTGGTGACACATTCTTCGGTGTCCTTGGAAGCCAATACATCTACGTTGACTGGACTCACTACTGGTTCACAGGAAGTGTAGAGAAGGGAGAAGTTGTAGTAGACAACTGGTTGCTTAACTGGACAGCAAACGGTACTCAAGTTTGGGTCTACTTCAACGGTACAGCAACACTTGGCTTTGGTGAGGACTTCGAACTCGCTGACCTTGGTGTATTTCTCACAACCGACGACGGAACTGACTACCGCCTTGTTTGGTACACAGAGAGAGTTGTTGACACCTACACCCAATACATGATCCCATCAATCGACCCATATGCAGTTGCAGTCCCAGACTACGAAGTTGACTTGGCAGAGTTCAACGTTGCTGACAACACCAAGGATGTTTACATCATTGGTGGATGGGTAAGCAACAAGGTCTGGGCACAACTCGAGGAGATCTTCGGCGAAGAGAAAGTTGCAGAGTGGAAAGAGGACGTCATGGACGAAGACGGCTACGCATTAATCGTTGAGCCACTTCCAAACGACCCAGACAACTACGTCATAATTGCTGCAGGACAAGACTACACTAAGACTGCAGAGGCAATTGACGAACTTATAAACCTAATAGAGTCAAACTGAAGGCTTTAGCCTTTTCTTAACTTCTTTTTAACTTTGTATTTTGTTATAAAAACTCTGGTTCAAATTTAATTTTAGGTTTTTGTGATCTTCTCGTAGAATTCCCTTTCTCTGGGGTCTAACATTTTTAGAAATTCTTCTTTGCTTTTAAAGGGTCTTTGTGCGAGGATCCTAATTATTCTCTTCTTGCCGAGCCCTGGAAGATAACTGAGCACTTTGGAGCTTTCGTTATTGATATTCACTGGAATCGGAATTCCCGTTATGCTTCTAAATCCATGACCAACTATTACCACATTATAGAGCTTATTGAGTTCTATCTCCTTTGGAATTCCTACTATAAGAGGATAACTTCCTATCTGTCTGCCATAAGTTAGACCATTATCAAAAACTTCTGCCCTAACTTCTTTCAAAATCGTGCCCACAGGAACCAAGCGTTTGAGCATTGGATAGTCTATCTCATGTCTTATTTTATATTTATAGTGCTGAATTAGCTTTTTATGCTTTTCAATCTTAACTTTTTCTCGCATATGCCAGAGGGGAGTACCGGGGAAGACAACTACTTGTCTGATGTTAATTCTTCTTACCAAGAGGTCGTCATCAAGTATTCTTTTCAAAAATTCATATGTAAGCTCGTATGTTTTTTTAGTCTCTCCTGGCAATCCAAATAGGATGTTTATTCCAGGTAAAAGCCATGGCATTCCATTATAGCCTCTCTTTGCCCCGACATCATTTAAGATTTTAACGGCTTCATAAGCTTCATCTGGCGTGGAATTTAGATTATTAAGTTTTGCCACTTTTGGATCAGCAGTTTCAAGTCCAAAGGCAACAACGTTCCCGGGAGTTCCATATTTTATGAGGGCCTTTGCTATCTTAATACCTTCCTGGGGGTAGTTTGCTATTATAGCAGGATTTGCATTATCCACATGGAGAGTCTTTATCAGGGGTGCTGCATCTCTAATTCCCCTAAATAAATCTTCAAGTGCCTTAGGGTTCGGGATGGGCACTCTATCATTTGGTTTTGCCATATAGGAAAATATACAGCTTTGTCTCCCAATCCTAAAGTGTCTCACTCCCAGATCATAGAGGATTTGAATCTCCTTTATAATGTCTTTAATGGGCCTGTCTTCAATTGTTTTGTATCTCACAGGCTCAGTACAGAAACTACATCCTCCAATACCTGCAGCTTTTGGGCATCCCCTTTGGGTCTCAATTTCGACTATCACAAAATGGGGATAGTCTGGAAATTGTTTCACAACCTCAGCTCCTAGAAGAGCGTAGTCTTTAAGCTCTTCATAAGTTCTGAATCTAAGTGGGTCAGCTTCTTTAGGGTTTTTAAAGAAGTCGTAAAGAAAAGCTTCCAGATCACCATAGACTATGTGATCAAAAACCGTCTGGGCAAGCATAAGTTCTTTTGAGCTTATTTTTGTTCCTCCTCCATGAGCAGAGCCCATAAAAGCTGGGCCACCAAGTATTTTAGTACCTTTAAGGTGCTTTATGAATTTTGCAACTTCTTCTACTTGGGATGGGACTGCAGACAAGTACTTGCCTGGAGTATGGAGACCACCGATGTAAATAATAATATCGGCTTTTTCTAGGATTTCCTTAGCTTTTAATACATTGGGGGTCTTGTTTCGTGTTTTTATCCCTTGCTCTCCTTCATATGTAAACCGAAGATCATCTATAGTGAGGTAGAAAACTTGGGCATTTTTATTAGCCTTTTTTATAGCTCCATAAGCATATCGGGGGTAGATTCCTAGATAAGGAGGTACACCAAGGCCAGCTGGCTCATCTGTATAACCGTCAATTATGGTAATTATCATGTTTAAAAGTTCGGAGGGGGGTTTAAAAATTAAGCGCCATATTTTTAAATTTTGGAGTCCCATATTAAGAAAGGGAATAACATGTCTGATTTGGGTCTTAGTGTTAAGGAGGACCTGAAGAAAATAGTCCAAGCTCTTCCTCAGCTAGCTCCCAAGGAACTTCTTTCTTATTGGATAAATACTGAAGCCGAAGAAGCAGAGATATATTATAAGTTGTATAAGCTAAGTAAGGAACTTGAATTGGAAGTAGAAATTTCAGAGGTTTTTTATTATCTTTATGAAGACAGTCTTAAACATGCAGAGAAGCTTCTTAAGGTTTACAAAGGGCTGTTTCCTGAGGAGGAAATTCCTAAAGTCAATCTTCCATCTTTGAAAATAGTGTGGGATGTTGATAAACTTAGTTCTCTTATGCGGAGAGGCGACTTAGAGGAGCTCTTTGACATTCTTCTTGAAAACAAGAAGATAATTGTAGACATCTATGAGTATCTTCTCACAGTATCTGAGGAACCAGAGATGAAAGAAATATTTCAATGGCTTGCAGGTGTCGAGAATGGACATTATGCCAAGTTAAAAACTATCAGGGAGCGGTATTTAAAGGGGAAAACTCAGACCAGGACTTAGAGAAGCAAGTTGTTTTCTCTAAGGTACTCTTCTATTTCCTTTATTTCATTTATCCCTAGTTGAAATACTCTCTTTTGGGCATGAGGGATATTGTCAAAGAGGGTTTTAACTTTCTTGAACTCTTCCTTGCTGAGGTTTAGCATGTGGTAAGAATTTTTTAAAGCTTTACTGGCTTTTTTTCTCCGATGTTGAAAGAGGGCTTTGACCAAGTCTTCATTAAGAGGTATTTGCTCGAGTTTTGTTTTTGGCTCTAGAATCACAACGGCAGAGTCCACTTTTGGTCTTGGATAAAAGGCCCCTTTGCCAATTTTTTCCACAAGTTCAACATCGGCTTTACTCTGTACCATAACGGAGAGTCGAGAATAGTTTTTATCTCCGGGTTTTGCTATCATTCGTTCAGCAAATTCTAATTGATATATTAACACGGCCCTTTTGAAGTTGTATTTCAAAAATTTGAAAGTTATGGGAGAAGATATCTGGTATGGGAGGTTTGAGACTATTCTATCGAATTCTGGGAAGTCTATTTTAAGGGCGTCCCCTTCTAAGATTTCTACGTTGTCCCAGTTATATTCGTTTTTCAATATTTTGACTATCCTAGGGTCTTTTTCAATAGTGTATACTTTTTTTGCTTTTTTGGATAATTCATCCGTCAAAACCCCTAATCCGGGTCCTATCTCAAGGACAGTTTCGTTCTTAGCTATTTCAGCTCGTTCAACCTCCCTTTTAATAACATCCTCTACTATTAGAAAATTTTGTCCAAGATCTGAATTTGGCTTCAGGTTATATTTAGAAATTAAAGAAAAGATTCTAGAACTTAGCATTTTTATTCCCTGAATATTCTTCTTGAACCGACAAATAGTCTATACCTGTCCTTGTTTTCGAGTTCATCTAGGATCCTCTTTGCTATCATTTTCACAGGATCGGGAAGACCTTTTACTCGGTGCTTTAGATCATCAAAGCTTTTGAAGGGTTCTCTTTCTCTTTCCTCGAGAATCTCCCACATGTGCTTTTTCCCTATTCCTGGAAGTAATTCTAGGCTGTGGAGTCTATTAGTGATGGGTGGAGCTAGGTTAAAGAATTTGATAAAACGTTCCTCATTATTTTTCACTATTTCTTCAAGTACGTATGGTACCTCAGCTTTTGCAGTTGGGGTTAGGTCATCATAGTTGAGTTTTTTGGTTATCATGAGGATCTTATCCCTCTCACCTTTTCCAACAAATACCCTCTCGTAGAGCATGAGATCAGTTTTGGGAATAACTTCCAGAAGTGTAAATGCCTTCTCTCCTATTACTTGCCCGATGGGCCTTTTTTCTCTAAAGTTCCTGTGTTCTAGGTCAAGATAACCCGTGGGAAGATAATCTAACACATATGCATACTCTTCATACTCAATATTATGTCTCTTTTTATTAACACTTTGAGCATAGGAATGCCTTCTACGGTAATAATCCATTGTCTCTCCCCCCAAGAATATACGCTCTAAGGGTTTTTAATACTTTTTGAGAAAGTTATGAAAAAAGAGAGAAAAGGCCTATTCTCTATATTCGTCTAGAATTTCGAGTATTTTTTCTGCCTCTTCTTTTGTAGGCATGTGTTCCTCTTTGGCAAAAATTATTTTCATATCAAAGTAATCATTGGGCATTATGTCAATGAGCTTCGTAGCTATTCGTTCGTCAAGCCATTCGAATAGTTCCATGAGCTTGCTTTTCAGCTCTTTTGCTTTGTCTGCTGTGATCTTTGAAAATCTTTCCGCATGTTCTAGGCTGGTTCTTGCTTCGTAAAATATGGGCTCTTCTGGGTTTTCTTTAGCACCTTCCTCTTTTCTTTTGAGTAATAACTCTTTTGCTTCTGGAATTGAAATGTATTCTTCCTTTATCTTTTTGCGCCCTATCATATTCCTCACTTCTGGGGCCTTAGATGAACTGGGTGAATGAAGAATGTTTTTACCTTACCACCATCTGTGAGCTGAACTACGTAGGCATCTCCTCTTTTGCCAACTACTGTCCCTGTTCTTCCGTGGAATCTTGGGTCTGGCATACCTTTGTGGTAACTTGGCTCAATAACTATGTGAACTTTTTGTCCAACTTCAAACTCTTGAAGGAATCTTGTGAGCGGAGGGAGTCCTCTCCTCCTTGGTGATTTGCTAAGCTTACCTCTAGTTTTCCTTCTAATAGTATGGGCTTTTTGAACCATTCTAATCACCTCTTAAACCTTATTTAGGAGTTTTAACAAATCACGCGCTTAGGAACGATCTTTTTTCAACTTAGGGTCTTTCCCAATACCATAAGCTCATGTGTGCTACCATTTATAAAGTTTTCACTCTTCATCGAGGATATTCAGAACGTCAAGCTTTTCACACCATGCTTTCTTTCCTAATATTTCCGTTACTGAGGGACTTGTTCTTCCATCATCTCCTGAAATTAATTCCTTTATGTAAAGTCCTCCGTCGGTTATTAAGCGAAGCTTAAAGTGTTTTTCATCTATGAGGTTGCCAGTGATTTCATGAACTTTTCTTACTCTCACAATATCTGCCCTTCTACCCAAAACTCTTTTTGGAGTTCGCTGGTGAATAATAGTATCTTTAAGTGCTTTAACTACTTTTTCTACTTCCTTTTCACTGACACTCTCTTCAACGTACACTAGAGCTTCATATTCTTTTTTGTGGTTAGATGTGAGAATTTTTTCGGCTTCTTCCCTATTTATGAACCTTAAATCTAAAACTTCCACTTTTCCACTCTTATTAATTTCCTTGGCAATTTCTTGAAGATTTATTCTTCTTTTCACAGCTTTTTTAATTTCAACAACAAAAGGTCGTCCATTTCCGAGCATTCTAACGTCGACATCTTCTCTTCCTGCCCCATGAAAGATAGATTTCCCTTTTGCAGCGTTAGAAAACGGTTTGCATATTATCGAAGCAACACTCTCTTTAAAACCCTTTAATGGTGTCTGTGGGATTCCTCTTACAAGCTTTCTATACCTTCCATAAATGTAGAGAGGTTTTATCTGAAGTTCCACTGTTTCGTTGTATGGATCAACAATAAAAACCACATCAGGGTTGTTCTTATTCACGGTTTTTTGAAGAATAACTTCAAGAATTTTTCCAAGCTCTCGGTTTAATTCCCTGTTGATAGGTTCAGCATATTTTAGCTCAAAGTTCTCAACTATCTCATTCTCTTTCCCCAAAATTTCTCTAGGGATTCTTGAGCCCACAAGAAAAGTGTCAAATTCTAATCCCAATTTTGAAACTTTACTATAACACAATCTTGCCAAGTCCTTGACTTTTTTAAAGATATCATTACAGAGCTCACACTCTTGAGGTTCTAGAAGAGGGTCTTCTCCTCTAATTTCTCGTTCCATATTTAGAATCAGTCTTATAGATTCCCCCCTGATATAGTTATCTCCTTTTCCAAGAAGCCCAAATGCTCTTCCAAGGCAGTGGTTGCAGAGCTTGTACTTTTCAAGAATTTTTTCAGCTTTTTCGATTATCACTTTGGCCACCCTTAACCTTTTTAATTTCTTTTCCAACTCCCCATCATGATGACGAGAAGACAGAAGATAATAAAGCTTTTGGAAGAGAGAGATTACAGTGTAAGTGAACTGGCACTGATGCTTGAAATGAGAGGAAGAGGAACCAAGAAAATTATACTAGAAGACCTAAAAGTTATCTCCAATATTGTAAAGCGTGAGGGAAAGGTGCTTTTAATCCAACCAGCTCAGTGTAGAAAATGTGGTTTTGTGTTTAAAGCGGAAATAAAAGCTCCGGGAAAGTGTCCAAAGTGCAGATCAGAGTGGATAGAGGAACCAAGGTTTAAAATTGAACTCCGGTAACAAGGTTTATATCTCGTATTCCAAACATTCTTTAGCTAACATTCATCAAAGGGGGTTTAACCATGAGGAAAGTTGAAGTTTTTATGGAAGAGAAAGGGATAGCAATTGGCGATTATATTGAAGTTGTTGAGAAAGAGGACAACAGAATGATCACACACAAGGGCATTGTGATGCCTCCATATGAACTTTCAAAAGGAGAAACACTTACAATAAAGCTAGATAATGGATATAATATTGGTGTTCTCATTGACCAGATATTTGAAGTAAGAATTCTTGAAAAAGCCAAACCAAGAGAAGAAATCTCTTTTAAAGAAGTTCTTCCCAAGAAGCCAGAGCTTCCAAATGTTACCATAATAGGAACCGGTGGAACAATAGCTAGTAAGATTGACTACAAAACTGGAGCAGTACACGCGGCGTTTACTGCCGAAGAACTTGCAAAAGCAGTGCCCGAGATTTTTGAAATAGCTAACATAACTCCAAAACTTCTTTTCAATATAATGAGTGAAGACATGAAACCCGAATATTGGAAAAAAATAGCCTATGAAGTTGCTAAAGCATTGAATAGTGGGGAGGATGGAGTTATAATAGGTCATGGAACGGATACTATGGGTTATTCTTCAGCAGCTTTAAGTTTCATGCTTAGGAATTTGGGCAAGCCCGTGATCTTTGTAGGCTCTCAGAGAAGCAGTGATAGGCCTTCAAGCGACGCCGCAATGAATTTAATTTGCTCCACGAGGATGGCTGTGGAAGATTTTGGCGAAGTTGCGGTGGTAATGCACGGTGAAACAGGTGATACTTATTGCTTGGCCCATAGGGGGACAAAAGTACGAAAAATGCACACTTCCAGAAGAGATGCTTTTAGAAGTATAAATGATGTTCCAATAGCAAGGATATGGAGTAATGGAAAGGTAGAATACCTAAGGGATGATTATAGAAAAAGGAGTGAAAATGAGGTTTGGGTAGATGACAAAATTGAAGAAAAGGTAGCACTAATAAAGGTCTATCCTGGAATAACCGGGGAAATCATAGAGTTCCTTGTTGACAAGGGCTACAGGGGGATTGTAATAGAAGGTACAGGACTTGGCCACACTCCCAATGATATGATACCAAGCATAAAACGAGCAACTGAAGAAGGAATTGTTGTCTGCATGACAAGCCAATGTCTGTATGGAAGGACTAACCTTAATGTTTATTCGACAGGAAGAAAGCTTCTAAAGGCTAAAGTTATCCCATGTGAGGATATGCTACCAGAGACAGCCTATGTCAAGCTCATGTGGGTCCTTGGACATACACAAGATCTTGAAGAGGTTAGGAGAATGATGCTGACAAACTATAGTGGAGAAATAACACCATACACAAGGTTTGACACTTACCTGAGGTGATGAAAATGGAGTTCGACTACAAAGAGCTTGGTCTTAAAGTTGGTCTTGAGATTCACAGGCAACTTGCTACAAAAAAACTCTTTTCGCCTGTGCCAAGTGAGCTTCATGAGGATGTTAGTTTCACGTTTGAACGTCGCTTGAGACCAACTATGAGTGAACTTGGAGAAATCGATCAAGCTGCGTTAGAGGAATTTAAGAAAGGTAGGGTCTTTGTTTATGAGGGCAATTATAAATACAGCGATTTGGTGTACATGGATGAAGAACCTCCTCATTTGCCAGATGAAGATGCCCTCAAGGTGGCGATCCAGATAACATATCTTTTGAATGCTATTCCAGTAGACGAAGTTCATTTCATGAGGAAAATAGTCATTGATGGTTCCAACGTTTCTGGTTTCCAAAGGACTGCAATAGTGGGGATGAACGGTAGAGTAGATACTCCTTGGGGAAGCGTTGGCATCCCTACTATCTGTCTTGAGGAAGACGCATGTAGAATAATAGAACAGAGGGATAAGAGGGCAGTTTATAGGCTTGATCGTTTGGGAATTCCTCTAATTGAGATTGCGACTACTCCAGACATCCACCATCCGGAGCAGGCAAAAGTGGTGGCTAAGTTTATAGGGGATGCTCTCAGGGCCACAAGAAAAGTTAAGAGAGGTCTTGGGACTATAAGACAGGATCTCAATGTTTCTATTAAGGGTGGGGCTAGGATAGAGATAAAGGGTGTGCAAGAGTTAGATATGATTCCAATAATCATAGAGCGCGAGGTGCAGAGGCAGATCAATCTCCTAAAAATTAGGGATGAGCTTCAAAAGAGGGGAGCAAATGAAGAAGAGATAAAAGAAGAGTTCTACGATGTAAGTTATGTTTTCAAAAACACTGGATCAAAGATAATTGCAAAAGCCTTGAAGAAGGGAGGTAAAGTCGTAGCAGTTAAGCTTCCTAAATTCAGGGGTCTTATAGGATTTGAAGTTCAACCAGGGAGAAGATTGGGTACGGAAATGGCAGATAGGGCTAAAAAATATGTAAAGGGGATCTTCCACATAGATGAGCTTCCTAACTATGGTATAAGCCAAGAAGAAGTAAATAAAATCATTGAAACCCTTGGTCTTGAAGAACAAGATGCATTCGTTTTAGTAGCTGCGGAGGAAGAGACTGCTAAGAAAGCTCTTAAAGAAGTTCTTAAGAGGGCCAGAGAAGCCATAATAGGAGTCCCAGAAGAGACGAGGAGAGCATTGCCTGATGGAAATACGCAATACATGCGCCCACTTCCTGGAAAGGCAAGAATGTATCCAGAGACAGATATACCACCAATATTTATTGGTGAGGATATCAAGAGGGAAATCCTTGAAAATCTTCCTGAGTACCCACAGGCAAAAGTAGGACGCTATGTTAAGGAGTATGGCATCGATAAGAGCCTAGCACAGACATTAGTTGATGATGAAAGAGATGAGCTCTTTGAGGAGTTAATAGGAATGGGAGTTAAACCATCTCTGGCAGCATCAACCCTTGTGGTAGTCCTTAAAGGCCTTAAGAAAGAAGTGCCCATTGAAAACATAAGCGATAAGCACATAAAAGATGCATTCAAGTTGTTACTTGAGAATAAGATTGCGAAGGAGGCTTTTGAGGAAATATTCAAAGAACTTGCCCTACACCCAGAAAAAACAGCTCTCCAAGTTGCTGAGGAGAAGGGACTGACTCTCTTAAGCGAGGAAGAGGTCGAAAAGATAATCGAAGAAATAGTCAAGGAGAATCTTAATGTCGTAAAGGCCAAGGGCATGGGGGCTATGGGAATGCTCATGGGAAGAGCAATGGCAAAACTTAGGGGCAAAGCTGATGGAAAGTTGGTGAATCAGCTTGTGAGAAAGAAGATTCAAGAATTTAGCTCTTAATCTTTTCTCAATAACTTTTTAAGAATTGGTGCATTAAACTAATTGGGAATGCTTATGCCGTTTACGCCAGGCCCGATTATAATTCCTAGAAGATCCAGAAGAAAAGAGCCTCAGAAAAGAAAAGAAGTTAGAAAGCCTAAGAAAGAAAAGAAGATAGTATACGTGCTTATTAAAGTAAAGCAAGATCAACTTATAAGCGAAAAGGCCAGAGAACTTGAGGAGCTCTTTAAAGGAAAGACATTTAATAGAGTGGTAAATCCTGATGAATATACCCTACTAATGAATGCCAAGAATCTCTTTGCAAAGTCATATAAGCTTTATGTGGTTGAGCTCACTGATGAGATGAACCGATGGTTTTATTTCGTTCCAAGTGAAGAGAGGATTAGCTTCAAGAATAAGGATAAGTTTCTAGTCCTGCAGGTTAAAAAGGAGGAAGCTCTGGAAGAAATCTTTAGGAAAATGGTTGAGGGTAAACTTGCTAAAAGAAGCACCTTTGAGGTGGTCTTAAGTGCAATTCAAGTGGGTCTTGGGCTTCTAAGTTTTATAGCTGGGTATTTGGCATTTGAGAATGTTATTGACATTTCTCAACTCAGCAACATTATAACTTTTGCTATCTTCTTCATTGTGGCTCTTCAGAGTATTAAAAAAGGCTACAAACGGAGGGCTTGGGAAGATTAATTTTATCTCAAATCTAGACATAATATTTTTAAACTTCAAAAAGTAACTTAGCAACATGTGGGATTTATTTCGTAGGTATTTTTCTGGATACTTCAGTGCAAAATCAAAAGACATTAAGAGATGTATTTATATAAAGATTAAAGGTGAATCAATTGCTAATCTCTCAAAGGATCTTGAAGGATATCTCTCTTCAAAAAATATTCGGCCTTTGCGATTTGTTGAGCCGGAATGTTATATCGTAACAGAACTTGGTAACTATCTCTATGGGTCAGACCCTGTGATTCAGGTGATTGAACTCGAAGGAGAGCTGAGTCGTATGCTATACTTATTTTCTGGAAAGGAAGAATTGGATTTTAAGCTAGAGAACAGTAAAATTACTAAATTCATTTTTGAAATAATGAAAGAAGAAGGCTTGGCATACTTGCTCAAACTAATATGTCAGAGAAAGATAGGTGTGAAAAGACATGAACATCGTTCGGGAATAACCTTTTTGTTTTCGTTAATTATTGGGCTGATTTCTTCGTGGTTTTTCAAGGCGGATGAGTATTTAGATTATCTTCTTTTGACTTTAGCAATTACTACGTTTGTGGTCTTGGTAACTCTAGTTATAGATTATCCCTTTTCGCTTTTAAAGTTCAGGGGAATCCGTGTTGTGGAAGACTCAGAGATAACGAAAGTATTGAGAGATAAAATTAAGAAAATAAAACGATGAGTTAACTCTTAACGTCCGAGCTCTTTGTGGGCTTTAGCTAAATGTTTCGCAGCTATTGCTGCTAAAAGTGAAAGTTCTCCAGCCAAAACAGCTCCAGCTATGATCTCTGCAAATTTTTTGGCATTCGTTCCTGGGGGTTCACCACCACCTGCGACTCCCATTATAGTCAGGGCTTCTCGTTGTGTTGGTACTCTGGTTCCTCCACCTACGGTTCCGATCTCGAGGCTAGGCATTGTTATACTGATGTATAAGTCTCCCTTTGGAGTAACTTCGGCCAGAGTTATTCCATGTGAACCTTCAGTTATTTGTGCTTCGTCTTGACCAGTTGCAAGGAAAATTGCTCCCACAATGTTTCCAAAGTGAGCGTTAAATCCGTAGCTCCCTGCTTGTGCGGATCCCACAAGGTTTTTACGATAGTTTACCTCTGCTATAAGTTCGGGGGTTGTCTTAAGTTTTTTCTCTACAATTTCACGCGGTATTATGGCCTCAGCAATCACGCTTTTTCCTCTGCCATTAATGAAATTCATCGCATTAGGCTTTTTGTCAACACACACATTACCTGAAAGGGCCAGATATTTAACTTCTGGAAATCTGCTTTCAATTACTTTCATGAGCTCTTCACTTGCTATTGTCACCATATTCATTCCCATAGCATCGCCAGTTTCAAATTCAAAACGAAGATAGAGATTGTTACCAACTATATATGGTTTAATATTCCTAAGCTTTCCATGTCTAGTAACTTTGCTTACGGCCTCTTCTTGAAGGTACTCAATGTTTCCTTTGACCCACTCTGCAACTTCCCTTGCTTTTCTGGCATCGGGACACTTGAGAAGAGGTGCACGTGTCATTTTGTCACCAATTATAGTGGTTTTGACACCACCTGCAGCTGTTAGAGTTGAACACCCCCTGTTCACAGAGGCTACCAATGCACCCTCAGTTGTGGCAAGAGGGATGTAGAAGTCTCCTTTGGCATACTCTCCATTTATCTTGAGAGGTCCTGCTACGCCCATAGGAATTTGAACGACTCCAATCATGTTTTCAATATTTTTGCTGATGACTTGGTTTGGATCTATAGAGTAGTGGCCAATGTTGTCTAATGTTATCCCAAGTTTTCTTTCAAGTGCCTTTCTTCTTATCTCTGTGGCAAGACGCTTGTCATTTGTATGTTTTTCCACTTGGTGTAATTTAATTTCTCCCTTAGCAACTTTCTCAATGAGTTCTTCAATGTTCATAGTATAACCCCCAAAAAGAGATTTTTTCAACTCTTTTTAACCTTTTTAAATATCCATTCTTCAAGTATTTCTCCGGCTTCATAAAATGCTATTGCAGCATCACTACGGGGTTTATATCCAAGAATTGGAATTCCTACGTTAATAGATTCTGGCACGCTCTCGTCAAAGGGAATGATACCTATAACAGGTAAACCAACATTCTGATCAATCTCATCTACTATATGCTCGATCACATCTTCTGACTCTCTAACTTTGTTTAGAATAACTCCAATCTTTAATCCATACTCTTCTCCAATTACCCTGAGTTTATTAATCTCGTTCTCAACCATAGTTTCAAAAGAATAAATTGGAGATCTCTCAATTTCAACGACTATTATTTGATAGTCTGCAACTTCAAAAGTTGGTAATGTATCGAAAGGTATTCCAGTGGGGGAATCAACAAACACTAGAGGGAACTTATATTTCATTAGCTCCACGACGTCCCTTAATCGTTTAGGGGAAATTCCTACGACATCTTGGAGTCTGGTACTTCCTGGTATCACATTCACCGCAGTTTTTGCATGCTTATATATTGCCCATTCTGGTTCTACATCAGGGTTTTTGAGAATAGAGTGGAGTGTGTAACTGACATTTTCTAAAGCAAAGTGAAATCCAAGATTGGGTAAGAAAAGGTCACCATCTATTGCAAGAGTTCTATATTCTTGTTGGGCGAAATATACACTTAAATTTGCAGTAGTAGTGGTTTTACCGGCTCCTCCTCTCCCAGTGACGATTATAACTGGCATTACTCACACTCCCATTATAATAAATTTTGATAAAGTCAAACTTGTCCAGACCTAGTACTCACATTACCCATCTATGTAAAGTAGGAAATATAAGATTTTCCATGAAATAAGAATAAAAAGGGAAGTTAGCCTATGAGTTCTCCAAAAGCAAATTTTCTTTTTACACTGTTAATGACAATCTCAACTTCATCCCCAACTTTTGTGTTTGGGACGAATACTACAAACCCCTTAATCCTAGCTATACCATCTCCACTTTTTCCAAGGGCTTCAATTTTCACTTTGTATCTTTCCCCAACTTTTACAGGAGGGAGTCTTGAAGTTCTTTTATCTCTTCCTTTCTTTTCAAACTTTCTATCATCCAATTCAGACACCACCAAGTAAGTATCTGCAATCTTATGGTGATAGTAAATGTATTTAAGATTTTTGGTAATGGATGTGTTTTATTCAAACTTTTCGTCGCTTAGGTCTTTCTTTCACATACTAGCAAAGAAATCAAGCTTGCTTTTTAGGGGTTACATATTTTATAGAGCAAAAAGATTTATATCAGCGAAAACAGAGATAGTAATGTTAAAAGATTCATGGAGATGATACCTATGAACGAGAAAATGATCGCAATAATGAAAAGTAAACCTGACTATGGCGCAGAACTCGTTGAAGTTGATGTTCCAAGGCCAAAGGAAGGAGAAGTTCTCATTAAAGTTCTTGCTACAAGTATTTGCGGCACTGACTTACATATTTACGAATGGAACGAATGGGCCCAGAGCAGAATAAAGCCTCCTCAAATAATGGGTCATGAAGTAGCTGGGGAAGTAGTGGAGGTAGGACCGGGAGTGGATAATATTCAAATAGGGGATTATATCTCAGCAGAGACGCATATAGTTTGTGGGGAATGTTACCAGTGTAAAACTGGCAACTATCATGTGTGTCAGAACACGAAGATATTTGGTGTAGATAGTGATGGTGTTTTCGCTGAATATGCAATAGTACCTGCTCAAAATGCGTGGAAAAACCCTAAAGAGATTCCTCCGGAATATGCAACCCTTCAAGAACCGCTTGGAAATGCAGTTGACACAGTTTTAGCGGGACCTATTGCAAGTAAAACTGTTCTTATCACTGGGGCGGGTCCATTGGGTCTTCTAGGTATCACTGTTGCTAAGGCAAGCGGTGCTTCTCTTGTTATTGTAAGTGAGCCGAGTGATTTTAGAAGAGATCTTGCAAAAAAAGTTGGGGCTGATGTTGTCATAAATCCAATGGAAGAAGATGTGGTTAAGGAAGTAAAGGATTTGACTGATGGCAATGGTGTAGATGTTTTCCTTGAATTCAGTGGTGCTCCTAAGGCCCTTGAACAGGGTTTGCAAGCGGTGACTCCAGCAGGAAGGGTTAGTCTTTTAGGATTGTTCCCTAGGGAAGTAACTTTTGATATAAACAACTTAATTATCTTCAAGTCTTTAGAGGTGCATGGAATAACCGGAAGGCACTTATGGCAAACTTGGTACACTGTCTCAAATCTTCTAAAGAGTGGAAAGCTTAACTTAGATCCGATCATCACTCATAAGTACAACGGGTTAGACAAGTTTGAAGAAGCCTTTGAGCTCATGCGTGCTGGAAAAACAGGCAAGGTTGTCTTCTTCCCACACAAGCATTAGTTTCCTCTGTATTCTTTTGTTCATTTTTCCCACCGCAATTTTTAAGTAACTCTTGTGAGAGTTCTCTCGGGGGGTTGATAATGGAACTAAGCTATCAAGAAAAGTTGACTCTCATCAAGCTCAAGGATTTAAAAAAAGTGAAATTTGAAGACCTTGTTAAAGAGACCAACCTTGATCAAGTAGCAGTCATGAGGGCTATCCTATGGCTTCAAAGTAAGGGACTCGCACGACTACATGAAAGGCAGAAAAAAATTGTGAGGATCACAGAATTAGGAAGGAAATATGGCCAAATTGGGCTTCCAGAAAAAAGAGCTTTAAAACTCCTTGTGGAGAGAGGAAAGATAACTTTGGATGATCTCAAAGATGTGCTTAGTGAAGATGAACTCAGACCAATAATTGGGATTCTTAGGAAAGAAGGATGGGCTAATATTAAGAAGGAAGAGGGAGCTCTTGTTTTAGAGGCAACGGATAAGGCAAAAGAAGCTCTTTCTAAGGAGAGGCCTATTGATGTTGTCCTTAAACTTCTTGTAGAGAAGGGTGAAGTGGAGGCAAGAAATATTGAACGGATAATCCCTCTGAAAGATGTGAAAAGCAGAAAAATTGGAGAAGAAGATATAAAGTCAGAAAGAGAAGTAGAGATAACGGAAGAGGGATTAAAACTCGTGGAAATGGGGCTTGAATTAAAGAAAGAAGTTTCAATCCTAACTCCGGAGCTTATAAAGAGTGGAGAATGGAGAAATGTTGAATTTAAACGTTTTAACATACAAGCTCCTGTTAAAAGGGTCTATCCAGGTAAGAAGCAACCATATAGGGCGTTTTTGGATAAGATAAGAAGAAAACTCATAGAAATGGGATTCATCGAGATGAGTGCAGAGAGTTTAATTGAGACTCAATTCTGGAACTTTGATGCTCTGTTCCAACCTCAGAACCATCCAGCTAGAGATTGGACAGATACTTATCAGCTTAAGTATCCCAAGCATGGATACCTCCCAAGTGAAGAACTTGTAGAGAGAGTAAAAGCCTCCCATGAGTATGGATGGACTACCGGTTCAAGAGGCTGGGGCTATAAGTGGGATCCAAGAACTGCTATGTTGTTAATGCCAAGAGCCCATGCAACTGCTTTAAGTGCAAGACAACTTGGTAAAGGTGTTCAAATACCTGGTAAGTATTTTGCCATTCAAAGAGTTTTCAGACCTGATGTTTTGGATAGGACTCACCTTATAGAGTTTAACCAAGTGGATGGATTCGTGGTAGGAGAAGACTTAACATTCAAACACCTTCTTGGAATACTGAAGCGGTTTGCCGTTGAAATAGCTGGAGCAAAGAAAGTAAAGTTCCTTCCTGATTATTACCCATTCACAGAACCTAGTGTTCAGATGAGTGCATATCATGAGGAACTTGGATGGGTAGAGTTTGGAGGAGCAGGAATATTTAGAGAGGAAATGACAAAGCCACTAGGAATTGATGCTCCAGTTATAGCTTGGGGAATTGGAATTGATAGACTGGCCATGTTTAAACTTGGAATAGATGATATACGGTACCTCTTTAGTTATGACCTAAAATGGTTGAGAGAAGCTAAATTAGTGTGGTGATGGAGGATGCCAAAGTTCGATGTTGCTAAGCATGACTTGGAGAGGCTGGTAGGAAAGGAGTTCACAGTTGAAGAATGGGAAGATCTTTTCCTCTATGCTAAATGCGAACTTGATGATCTCTGGGAGCATGAAGGTAAAATATACTTTAAAGCTGATGCTAAGGATACCAATAGGCCCGACTTGTGGAGTGCTGAGGGTATAGCTAGACAAGTGCGTTGGGCCCTAGGAATGACAAAGGGCCTACCACGCTACGAAATTGAGAAAAGTGACGTGGTAGTTTACGTTGACGAGAAACTTAAGGACATAAGACCATATGGAGTTTATGCTATAGTTGAGGGCCTTAAGTTAGATGAAGAAGCGTTGAAGCAGATTATCCAGTTGCAAGAGAAAGTTGCACTGACACTTGGCAGAAGAAGAAAGGAAGTTGCCATAGGAACATTTGACTTTGATAAACTTGAGCCTCCTTTCTATTATAAAGCATTAGAGCCTGAGAAAATAAAATTCATTCCCTTAAATAGTGAAGGAGAAATGACGGCAGATGAGATATTAGAAAAGCATGAAAAAGGAAAAGAATACGGTCACCTAATTAAGGGAAAACCCTACTATCCGTTACTTGTTGATAGTGGAGGAAATGTTCTTTCCATGCCTCCTGTTATAAATTCTGAGACTCATGGAAAGGTTACGGAGAATACTAGAAACATTTTCATAGATATTACTGGTTGGCACCTTGAGAAGATAATGCTTGCTCTAAATGTTATAGTAACTGCCTTAGCAGAGAGAGGAGGAAAAATAAAGAGTGTTAAGGTTGTTTACAAAGATTTTGAAGTAGAGAGCCCCGATTTAACTCCAAAAGAATTCGAGGTTGAGTTGGATTATATTAAAAAGCTTACTGGTGTTGAACTTAGTGATGAAGAGGTAAAAGACCTTCTTGAAAGGATGTTTTACGAAGTTGAGCTTGTTAATGGTAAAGCAAAATTGAAATACCCTGCTTTTAGGAACGATATAATGCATCCAAGGGACGTCTTGGAGGACGTGCTTATAGCTTATGGGTATAATAATATTGAACCTGAAGAGCCTAAGTTAGCAGTTCAGGGGAAAGGAGATGATTTTATTGACTTTGAAAATGCAGTGAGGGACCTTATGGTGGGCTTTGGACTTCAGGAGGTCATGACTTTTAACTTAACAAATAGAGAGGCACAGTTTGGCAAAATGAATATCCCTGAGGAGGACATAGTCGAGATAGAGAACCCCATAAGTCAGAAGTGGAGTGCCCTTAGAAGGTGGCTTTTACCAAGTTTGATGGAGTTCCTGGGCCAGAATACGCATGAAGAATATCCTCAAAAAATCTTTGAGGTTGGAAAGGTCACTTTGATTGATGAGAACAGGGAAACTAAGACAGTGAGTGAAAGCAAACTTGGTGTAGCTATAGCACATCCGAAAGTTACTTTTACTGAAGCCAAGGAGGTTCTTGATAGTTTGATGCATCACTTGGGGGTAAAATATGAACTTAAAGAAATAGAATATGGCTCATTTATTCCTGGTAGGGCCGGAGAAATAATAGTGGAAGGAAAGAGCATTGGTATAATCGGTGAGGTTCACCCACAAGTCTTGGAAAACTGGGGAATAGAGATGCCAGTAGCCGCTTTTGAAGTATTTCTAAGGCCATTCTATAGAGGAAGTTTTCTTTGATCTTTCTTTTTGTCTTTTAATATGGAATTCAAAAAGGGGAACTCTTTTGTAGAAATTTCTTTGCGAATGTAAACATGATATCAAAGTTAATTAGGGACTCTTGAATCTCAATATCCAGTTCAATGGTCATTTTTTACACCCCCGAATTTTCTAAGAAAAAGAGGTTTTAGCTTTTGTCCTTCGTTTGTTGTCAAATTTTCAAAAATGATGAACTATAAGATACATCAACTGGACATATTGACCTTGCTATTTGTAAACTACACTTTATCCCAATAATCCTTTTATATTCTCCTAATCATCTATCCAATATGAGAATAGCGTTAAAGATAGCCTACGATGGCACTGGGTTTTATGGGTTTCAACGACAGCCTGGGCTTCGAACAGTTGAGGGAGAAGTGATCAGGGTACTAAAAAAGCTCGGGATAATTGAGGATATTCGAGAAGCCAATTTCAAGGGGGCCTCTCGCACGGATAGGGGAGTTTCGGCATTTGGTAATGTAATTGCGTTTGATACAAATAGACCGGATCTTACTGAACCAAGGATTTTAAATCACTATCTTAATGATGTATGGGTTTTGGGGAATGCAAGTGTCCCTGAGGATTTCCATCCAAGATTTTGGGCCATGGGTAAGGTTTACCGCTACTATCTTTTTAATGAAGGAATTGATTTAGTAAAACTTAAATCGTGTGCTGAGCTCTTTATTGGAGAACATGATTTCTCAAATTTTGCTCGTCTTGAAGAGTTTAAAAATCCTGTACGGGTTATACGGAGAATTGATGTGATTCCCAGAGGGAGGATAATCATGATAGAAGTTGAAGGAGAGAGTTTTCTTTGGGAGATGGTGAGAAGAATAGTCACTGCTCTTAAATTCTGTGGAATGGGAATTTTTTCGGAAGAAGAGATAAGTTTTATGTTAAAAGAAAAAGTGGATAAAAAACTCCCTCCAGCCCCTCCGGAAAATCTTGTCTTATGGCAAATCAAGTATGAAAATATAGAGTTTAAGAAAGATAGTTATGCAATTGAAAAAGTTAAAAGAGAATTTTTTGAAAGGTTTAGGATGCACCTAACAAGAGCGGCAATCTTTGAGGACTGGATTACTTCTTTATAATCTTTTCGAGTTCTTTGTCGTAGTATTTTCCATAATACTGCTTCAGGGCTTTTTGTCTCTCTATGAAGTGAGTAAAGAGCAGAGGGTCTTCATCTTTTATATCTACTATAATTGCATTACTGCCTCCTTTGGGCCTCAAGGCTCTTCCTATCGTCTGGATTGTCATAATATCGCTTTTTCCTCCACCTGCAAGGATTATAGCCGAAATTTCTGGAATGTCCACACCTTCCTTTAATAATGTAGATATAAGTACATTAATTTCTCCATTTCTAAACTTTTCAAAAATTTCCCATCTGTTTGGAGTTTGGGAGCTTAGAAATTCTGCATTTATACCTTTCTTTTTGAGCATTTCTATCAGTATTTTGCCATGTTCTATTCGTTTTACGTCGATTAGTACTCTGTGTCCTTGCTTTGCAAGCTTATATGCAGTTTTCACTATTGCCTTGTTTCTTTCTTCATTTTCCATTATTATCTCTTCATAGAGCTCTTTGTATCGTTCTGCCAGAGGGGGCATTGAAGATTCGTATCCTATTATCATGAATCTCGGCTTTGCCAAAAACTTTTCTTTAATTAGATCTTCGGCCTTTATTTCATAAATAATCGGTCCAATGGCCCCTTCTATCTTCAGTTCCTCACCCTTAATCCTTCTCCAGGGGGTTGCAGATAATCCGAATCTAAATTTTTGGGGAAGGCTAATTCCAAGCTCATAGAACTTTTCAGCGGCCGAAGTCCTGTGGCATTCGTCAAACATTAGAATTGCATACTGTTTTTTGAGTTTGTTCACTCCTCTTGAAAGCAGAGTTTGTATCATAGCTACAGTTACAGGTTTCTCATCCCAGTTATTATCTCCCACGAGTCCTGGTTCTATTCCCAAAACTTCTCTAATATTATCGGCCCATTGGTAAAGAAGTTCTTTTGTGTGTACCACTACCAAAGTTGATAAGTTAAGTTCATAAATAAGTCTAAGTCCTATTATGGTTTTTCCACTTCCCACAGGAAGGGCTAAAACTCCCATGCTTGTTCTTAAAGCTTTTTTAACCGCCCTTTGTTGATATCTTCTAAGTTGATATTTGTCGTTCCAAGTTCCGTTTATCTCGACACCTGTAATTTCTCGTTCATCAATAATTCTGACTCTATATCCTTTAGAATTAAGAAGGGCCTTTACTCTTGGAATTAGCCCCACCGGAAAGGACTTTGCGTGGGGATTATAAAGACTTTCAGGTTTTTCCCATTTACCGAAACTTTTTCTATATGTTAATTCCTCATATATCATAAAGTATACTTTGGGATCTGCTTTCTCCACATATGCCAATGCAGACTTATCCGGAATTCTTAATGTTACTACCCTCATAGCAACTCAAATAGGACTTTTGGGAATTCTCCTTTATAGGTTTTTCTCTATCTTTCTGAAAAATATTCAATAGAAATATATGAAATAAATGAAATGTTCCAAAAAGTTTATCATAAGCTCAGAGTAATTTTGAAAAGGTGATAGCAGATGCTCAGAGAGATACTTACTCAATTTCAAGATGAAACGATAGTTATTGATAAACCAATTAATAAGAAATTTGAAATAACCAAATATCTCCTTCAGCACAAAGATCAGCCGATTCTTTTTAGGAATGTGGATGGATGGGAAGTTATGGGGAATCTTTGGAGTACTAGAGAAAGAATATCTAAATATCTGGGGATAAAGAGGTCAGAACTTCTTCATTTTATGATGAAGGCAATGGATACTCCCAGGCCTTATAAAGAGGTTAGTGAAGCAGAGTTCTTTAAGAATTCCACAAAAGACTTCTCACTTAAAGACCTCCCTGTGCCTCATTATTTCCCAAAAGATGGTGGTCAGTACTTTACTTCGGCTATCTATATAGCTAAGGATGGGGATTTTGTAAACCTCTCGTATCACAGGACAATGGTAAGAGATGAGAAAACTGCCACGGTAAGACTCGTTCCAAGACATCTTTATGCGATGTGGAAAGAAAAAGCGGAGCATGGCGAGGAGCTTGATGTAAGGATAATTGTCGGTAATCCTATCCATATATTACTCGCTGCAGCTACAAGTCCACAATATGGAGTTAGCGAGTTAAACATAGCATCAGCGATGAGAGAAATGGCCTTCGGGAAACCTTTGGAAGTTGTGGAGGTGAAGGGGATCCCTGTCCCGGTAGAGAGTGAATTTGTCTTTGAGGCAAAAATTCTTCCTGAACTTGACAAGGAGGGCCCCTTTGTCGATATAACTGGGACATATGATATAGTTAGAGAACAACCAGTAGTAGTATTTGAGAAAATGTATCATGTTGAAAAGCCGATTTTTCATGCTTTGTTTTCAAGTGGATATGAACATTACATGCTTATGGGTCTTCCTAAGGAGCCTCAGATATACAAAACTGTCAAGCAAGTAGTTCCAAAGGTTCATGGAGTAAGACTCACAGAGGGAGGAGCAATGTGGCTCCACGCAGTTGTAAGCATCACAAAGCAGCACGATGGCGATGGGAAAAATGCTATTTTGGCTGCGTTCTCTGGCCACCCAAGTCTAAAACATGTGGTGGTTGTGGACGAAGATATTGATATTTACGATGACAGAGACATAGAGTGGGCAATAGCTACTCGCTTCCAAGCGGATAGAGACCTCGTTGTAATCCCCAACGCTCGCGGTTCTTCCCTCGATCCCTCGGGAGAGAGGGGCTTTACTGCGAAGTGGGGCATTGATGCTACAAAGCCTTTGGATAGAAAGGAAGAGTTTGAGAGGGCAAAAATATAACTTCCTCTCTTTATTTAATCTCAAGCGACAGAATCTTTGACTTCTTCGTCGCTGCGTCCACGGCTTTCATTATTGCTGTCCTAAACCTACTATCTTCAAGCTCAAAGATGCCATCTATCGTAGTTCCTCCCGGAGTTATCACCATGTCCCTTATCTGGGCTGGGTGGAGGTTGGTTTCAAGCAAAAGCTTTGCTGTACCTAAGAGTGTTTGAGCAGCCGCTAAAAGTGCAGTATCTCTTGGAAGGCCCACTTTTAGTCCCCCATATATCAACGATTCAAGGAACACTGAGACATAGGCTGGTCCAGAACCACTTAATCCGGTTATAGCATCCATATACTCTTCGTCAACTCTAACACACCTACCAAAAGCCCTAAATATTTTCTCAACAAGTTCAATTTCCTTCCTATCTAAATCATCAGCTGTATACGCGGTAAAAGACTCTTTCACAAGAACCGCTATATTTGGCATTGCTCTCACAAGTTTTGCAGCTGTCAACCTCTTAAGGAAGTTCAGCGAGAGACCCGCAGCAAATGAAATGAGAATTTTCCCTTCAACAGCAGGATTTATCTCTTCGAGGACTTTTCTGACTTTGTTTGGCTTTACTGCGAGAATAATTACATCTGCTTTTTCAGCAGCGACTTTATTATCATTCGAGACATCAACCCCGTAATTCTCAAGCCACTCCACCTTTTCGACCTTCCTCCTTGTTGCCACCACCCCATACCCCTCTTCAGCCAGGGCTTTTGCAACGGCGCTCCCTATAGTTCCAGCTCCTATCACAGCTATCCTCATAACTCACCACCTGGTGTCAGCTTAGTGGTGGCATTTTGCCGTAACTTATAATATTTTTCAAAATGCTTTTGAATTTTTGACAATATTATAGAAATGTCTGTACAACATCTTGATAAAGTGCCAATTCTTTAAAACTATCAAATATTGCAATTAAAAATCTGCCTTCTCTGTTCTAAAGGGTGAGGATTTCAGATAGTAAAAATGAAAGATATTTATGCAAAAACATCAATGAGCTGCAGCTATTGTCAAAACACTTTACATACGCTTCCCTAGTAGCTCTTCTATAGCCTTATTCACGTCTTTAACATCCCTGCCAATCATCATAAACTCAAAATTCTCTCCGTATTCCTTTTTGTAATTTTCCACCAAAAGGCTGTCGTTTATAGTATCACCTATGTAAACTCCGTTTTCTCCTCTAACCAGATGCCAAAGGGCTTTTGGATCTGGTTTAATATAAAGCTCTCTTGTAACTGCACTTTCAAAATGAAAGCCAATGAGTTCTTCGGCTAATTTAAGCTCAAGTCTGTTCCTTCCAGTTATAACAGCAAGCTTAAACTTTTCACTTGCTCTTTCTAGGAGCTCTCTCTTGACTATCGGTTTCTCTTTCTTCCATAGGCCATCAAAATCAAAAGCTCTCTCTTTATAGTATTCACCCAGGTAAAAGGTGTTGAAAATTCTTTCAATTTCATCCGGCTCAACAATAGTCCCAAACCTTTTCCTGACCCATTTTATTCCTTCTCCTTCAGGAAAACACTCAACGAACTCTTCTACATTACCATTTAGGGCAAATCCTATTAAAGCTTCACTGACTTTAAAATCGTCTCCAAATGCCCCTTTTCTCCTCAGCTTCCTTATAATTTCTACGTCAATCTCTTTTTCTCTGCCGAGCTCCTTTAGGAAGTATTCCACTGTGAACTTTGTTGCTAAGTCGTAGCTCTCGCTCACGTCAATTAAAACACCGTCAACATCAAAGATTAGCCATTTTAGCTCCTTCATTAGTTAACCCCCTGAATTATAGCTCATGCAGGCAATCAATAATCTTTTTCCAAAAACTCCTTCAACACTTTAATCAGCTCGTCGTTTTCCTCCTTTCTGCCTACGGTAACCCTTATGTGACCGTCCAGCCTTCCACCAAGCTTTCTCACCACGATACCTCTATCAAGAAGAAATTCATAGGCATTCAAGCACATAAGCAGAAAGTTTGCTTCGCTTGGATATGCGTGGTCTTTGAACTCTTTGTAAATCCTTTCGCGCTCTTTAATTATGTAATTGATGTTTTGTTTAACTAAATCATAATGGTCAAGCATAAGCTCTGCTATCTTCATTGAAAGAGAGTTCAGCGCAAAGGGGGTTTTGATTCGGTGAAGATAGTCTATTATCTCTTTACTTGCGACTGCATAACCAACCCTAATCCCGGCAAGCCCAAAAGCCTTTGAGAATGTTCTCAGAACTATTAAATTGTCGTAGTCATTGACCAAATCAACGTTACTGCTCTTTGCAAACTCTATATACGCTTCATCTAAAACCACGGGGACACCGGTTTCAAGGACGCTTATTATCTTTTCCCTCTCTTGAGTGTTGCCCGTGGGGTTGTTTGGAGAGCAGATAAAGATAGTCTTGGCGTTTTCTGCATAATCCTCGATGTTCTGGAGCTTAAAGCGTTCATCCAATGGAACATCAACTAAATCAATCCCCTCCAGCTTTGCAAAGAAGTCATACATTCCAAAGGTCGGGGAACTTATGACTATGTTCTCTCCTTCAAAGAGCTTCAAAATTAGGCTTATCAGTTCGTCACTCCCGTTTCCAACTATTACGTTTTCCTTTTCAAACCCTAAAAACTCGGCTATCCTCTCTCTTAAAGGATCAGAGGTGATGTGTGGATAGCGGTTGAAGGGGAGGTTTTTAAGCTCTTCGAAGATTTCTTCCTTAATCTCCGCCGGAACATCAAAGGGGTTCTCGTTCTTATCGAGCCAGATTCTATAGTTTCCCTCTAAAACATTATACGGCTTAAAGTCCTTAACTACTCCACTGACCTTCACCTTCTCCTCCCCCTAAGCTCCTTCATAACCTCACCTAGGCTTATCCCATTATAAGCGAGCAAAACTAAGAGGTGATAGATTAAATCAGCCGTTTCATATATTATTCTCTCTCTTTCTTCAGCGACCAAAACTTCCACTGCTTCTTCCCCGAATTTCTTGTATATCTTCTCTTTCCCCTCTTTGAAAAGTCTTGAAGTGTAGGAACCTTCTTTTGGATTTTCTTTGCGCTGCTTTATGACCTCCTCAAGCTCCCTCAAAATTGTCAACGAATAGTCAATCCCCCCAACTTCCCTCTCTGGTTCTCCTAATTTCCTGTAAAAGCAACTTCTATTGCTGGTGTGGCAGGCTACGCCAACCTGCTCAACTATTAAAAGCAAAGCATCACTGTCGCAGTCTATCTTTATCTCTTTGACTTTTTGAACGTTCCCGCTAACCTCGCCTTTCATCCTAATTCTCCTTTGACTCCTTGAATAATAATATGCATAACCAGTCTCTAATGTCTTTCTCAGCGCTTCCTCATTCATATAAGCCAGAGTCAAAACCTCTCCATCAACGCTCTGCACAATAACCGGAACTATTTCGCTCTTCTTCCAGTCAACTTGCTTTATAAGCTCATTCAAGTCTGACATTCACACCCCTCCTCGCTAAATACTTCTTAAGCTCTCTAACGGTGTACTTCCCATAGTGAAAGATTGATGCAGCCAAAGCCGCGCTAGCTCCAATTTCAAACGCTTCGTAGAAGTGCTCTGGACTTCCGGCACCTCCAGAGGCAATAACGGGAATGTCAACAGCTTCAACTATTGCCTTAGTTAGGGGTATATCAAAGCCCTCCTGCGTTCCGTCCGTGTCCATAGAAGTGAGCAAAATTTCACCAGCTCCCAAACATTCGACCTCTTTAGCCCAGTCTACTGCATCTATCCCTCTCGCTTTTCTTCCTCCGTGAGTATAAACCTCCCAAAACTTCCCATTCCACTTTGCATCAATTGCTATCACCAGATTTGCGGAGCCAACAACTTTTGCCACTTCGCTTACAAGCTTTGGATTGTCAACAGCTGCCGTGTTGAGGAAAACTTTATCGGCACCGCTCTTTATTATTTCTCTAATCTCCTCGATGCTCTTAATCCCTCCCCCAACCGTGAAGGGGACATAAATCTCCTCGGCTATCCTCTTTACCAAATCGAGGAGAATTTGCCTTTTTTCGTGTGATGCTGTAATGTCGAGGAAAACTATCTCATCTATTCCCTCCTCCTCATAGCGCTTTGCCAGCTCTACTGGATCTCCGGCATCTCTGATATTCTGAAACTTTATTCCCTTTACAACTCTTCCCTCTTTTATGTCCAGAGCTGCGATAATCCTTTTAGCGAGCATCACAATACCTCCAAAATCTCTTCTAAGCTTATTTTCTCTTCATAGAGAGCTTTTCCAACTATTGCTCCAGAAAATCCGATTTCTTTTAGCTTTAGGATATCTTCAACGCTTGAAACTCCACCGGCATAGATGAACTCCTCTCTGCCCCAGAAGCGCTCTATTTTTTCAATTCCCGTTAATGTGCCGTCCTTTTCTATTGCCGTGTAAATGAACCTATTAACGTATTTTCTAAGCATTTCGTAGGCTTCCTCAACACTTATTGAGCTCTCCTCTTCCCAGCCTTTTACAGCTATCCTTCCGCCTCTGGCATCTAAGCTTACAGTTATCCCTCCAAAATCCTGCGTTACCTTTTCTAAAAACCCCAAATCAAAGGCTTTCGTGCCTATTATGACGTTCTCAACGCCAATTGAGTAGGCTTTCGCTATGCTCTCATAGTCCCTAAAGCCTCCACCTACTTGAATCTTCAGCCCCGTCTCCTCTATTATTCCCCTCACGATGTCGAGATTCTTTGGCTTTCCTTCAAAGGCCCCATCCAAGTCAACGACGTGTATCTTATCGAGAAGCTTAGCAAAATCCTTAGCTATCTCTACTGGATCTCCATAAACTTTTACGCTCTCTTTTTTACCCTTGTAGAGCCTCACAGCTTTCCCGCTCATTAAATCTATTGCAGGGTAAACCCTCATCTCACAGCCTCCTGAAGTTTTCTAAAAGCTTCAACCCATTTTTGCTCGACTTTTCTGGGTGAAACTGAACTCCAAAGACATTATCTTTGCAAACTGCCGATGGAAAGACTACTTCCTTTCCCTTTGACTCATAGTCCGTTATAGCTGCAATCAGTTCTTTGTCTTGGGGATTTACATAGTAGGAGTGCACGAAGTAGAAGTAGCTCCCGCTTTTGACTCCCTCAAAGAGTGGGCACTCTTTAGCAGGAAAAACTTGATTCCAGCCTATGTGGGGAACTCTAACGCCTCTAAATTTCACTACATTGCCCCTAAAGACTCCCAAGCCTTCTCCCTCGCTTTCTTCGCTCCACTCAAATAAAAGCTGCATCCCTAAGCATATACCAAGGAATGGCTTTCCTTCATTGATCGCATCTAAGATCGTCCCTTTTAGAGGCTCAAGCCTTTTCATTACTGCTCCAAAGTTCCCCACTCCTGGAAGCACAATTTTATCAGCCCTCTCAATCTCATAGGGGTCGCTCGTGACTGTTCCACCTAAGGCTTTTCTAACATTTGCCAGATTCCCAATCCCTAAATCCACTATGGCTATCATTACAACACCCCTTTCGTGCTCTCCAAACGCTCGCTCTCACTTAAGGCCTGTCTTAGGGCAATCCCAAGTCCTTTAAAGGTCGCTTCAACTATGTGGTGGGCATTAACTCCGCTCAGTTGCTTCACGTGAATTGTAGCATTAAGAGTCCTTGCTAAAGCCCAGAGGAACTCCCTAACTAAAGTGAGCTCAAATCCTTCTTCGCTCTCTTTGAAATCAAGCTCGAGGTTTAGGTAAGATCTCGAGATATCTACAGCAACCAGGACTAATGCATCATCCATCGGCATTATTGCATTCCCAAAGCGCGCTATTTTCTTGCCCTTAATTTTCTCCCTAAGCTCTTCTCCAAGGACTATGCCCAAATCCTCCCATAGGTGATGTCTTAAGTCCCACTCAGCGCTCACGTTAACAGCTTCACGCATGTAAAAGAATAAAGCAGTGAGGAGGTGGTCAAAGACTTTATCGCCAGTCTTTATTCCTCCCTCACTGCCGAGCTCAACAGTTATGTCCGTTTCTCTTGTTTTGCGCCTCATAAATACTACCTCCTTATTTCCATGCTCCTCTTGTGTTGTTCCATGCCCTCGATCTCCGCTAAGCGAATCCCCAAATATCTCTCTGCCAAAAACTCCTCCCTGCTCACGTAGGCTAAGCTTATCCTCTTCATAAAGTCCATAACCGTTAAAACCGAGCTGAACTTAGCCGCTCCACCCGTTGGAAGGACGTGATTGACTCCCAAGAAGTAATCCGCTGCTGGAACCGGTGTGTACTCTCCCAAATAAATCGCCCCGGCATTTTCGATTAAGTCCACAAGCTTTAGAGGCTCTTTTGTGAGTATCTCCAAGTGCTCTGGAGCAATCTCATTGACCTTTTCCGCACACTCCTCTAAGCTTTCGCACAGGACAACCTTAACGCCCTCCTTGTTGCAGTATTCTGCTAACTCTTTTGAAGTCGTGAGGAGCCAAGCCTTTGAGTCTTTTCCGTGCTCTAATTGGGAGATCAGATCAGCCAAGACATAATCTTTATTTGCACTTTCATCGGCTATTACTGCTATCTCCGAAGGGCCAGCTAAGCTGTCAATCCCAACAGCACCAAAGACCTGCCTCTTAGCTTCATTCACGAACTTGTTCCCGGGGCCAAAGATTTTGTCCACTTTCTTCATTCCAATGCCGTAGGCCATTGCTCCAATCGCTTGGATTCCACCGAGCTTGTAGACCTCTTTAATGCCGAGGAGCTTTGCAACGTAGAGGACGTATGGGTTGACTTTCCCATCTTTCGGCGGTATGGTAACAACTATCTCTCTAACGCCAGCTATCTTAGCCGGAACTCCAGTCATTATGAGTGATGAGGGGAGAGGTTTTCCTCCCGGGACATAGATTCCTATCCTCCTAATTGGCTTGTAGATTATGCCGTAAAGCGATGCGTTCTTTATGTAAAGTTTGTCGTTTTCAAGCTGTTTCTCGTGGTATTCTCTAACGCGCTCGATAATCCTTGCGATTACTTGCTTGTCTTCCTCTGGAATCAGCCTCTCAGCTTCTTCAAACTCTTCCTCTCTCACCAAGAACTCTCCATCGTAGCCGTCAAACTTCCTTGAGTACTCTCTAATAGCATCAATACCTCTTTTTTGTATATCTCTTAAGATTTGGGCTACATAACTCTCTAATTCAAAACTCATCTTCAACAACTCCTTTAAGTTTTAAAATAAGGCCATTAATCTCTTCAAATCTGGTTTTTTGGCATATTCTATTTACTATAAGAACTGCTGAAATATCCATTATTTTTTCCAATTCAATTAGGCCATTAGCCAGTAATGTATTTCCAGTTTCAACGATATCAACTATGGCATCGGCTATTCCAATTTTTGGAGCTAGTTCAGTGCTTCCGTGTAGTTTTATTATTTCTACTTCGATACCCTTCTCATTAAAGAATTTTCTAGTGAGGTTAGTGTACTTGGTGGCAATTCTAAATCCATCCATTTCCTCAACTTTTACACTTTTTTCCTTTGGGATGGCTAGGCTAAGCCTACATTTACCAAAGGGTAGTTCAAGGGGAACAAATACGTCGCTTTCTCTCTCTTCTACAATGTCGCTTCCAGCTATGCCAATGTCGATTCCATGCTCCACATAAACTGGGACATCAAAGGATTTTGCAAGCAAAAAGCTGTATTCTCCATTTTTAGTCATTAATTCGCGACCCTGGGGTAGTCTCACCTCTATACCAGCTTTTTGTAATATCTCCACAGAGCCTGTTAAAAGACGACCCTTTGGAAGAACGAACCTCATTTTCTCACCTCCACTGGTATTCCAAGTCTTACAAGCTGTTTTGCTTTGTTATAGGCCTCTTTAAGCTCTCCACTAATAATTTTCCTAGTTTTTTCTAGGTCTCCTTCGTAAAGCTTTAGAATGGCTTTTAAGTCAAAAGCGAATCCAAATGCTTTCATGCCTTTAATCTCGTATTCTCCCCCGCCTCCAATAGGTTTTCCAAATTTTGGTGAGTATACTTCGAAGATAATGTCACTGTAATATGGAAGAATTCTAATAGTTCCAAAATCCACAAAGACCCTTTTATCATCAACTGCTTCAATTATCTTGTTTAATTTTTGGTATTCACACTTCTTTCCTCTGAAGTTGAAAAGCTTCCAAAGTTCTTCCTTTTTTGCTGAAGGTATGGGGAGACCTTCTATTTTTTCAAAGTTCCGTCTACTTAATGCAGTAATTATCTGGGGTTTATACTCTTCTATTCCCTTCAGGGCTCTTTTCCACACTTCCAAACTGCCTACATCAATGTAGAACTCGTTTATTCCGAGGCTTTCCAATGCTGTTATTGCAATTAATATTCCTTCAACTTGTACCATCAAATCATTCCCGCCAATGAACTCAATTCCAGCTTGCCATTCTCCTTTTGTTGTTCCGTTGAGAACCTCAAGGATGTAGTAGAGCTTTAGCTCTCTTTTCTCTTTTAAATTTGCAAGGATTTGGGACGTTGGATCTGGTTTGAACATATAGAATTTATTGTTATATGCAAACTTTGTACCTTTCCTTAAATTGGGGGAATATTCTTCCACACTAGGTAGGAATATTTCCTTATACCCCCAAAGCTCAAAGGTTCTCCTTAAGTTTTTTACAGTATACGCTAACCTAACTGATTCGGAAAATAAGTCTTTTTTCAAAAAAATCCCCTCCTGTGAGCTTTAAAATGAATTTCAATTTCAACAGTGGATCTAAGTTAGTCTTAATTATAGAAGAGTTGTCAATGATGATGGCAGTAGCTCACCATAAAAACTACTGAAAATACATCCTCTCTATCCTGGACATTTGCAAAGTTTTTCGTATTGTTTTCATTCCAAACTTTCATATTGCTCACCTACGGGGGAAAGGATTCTTAAGCCTTATAAACTTTATGGAGAAAATCAACGAACTTAACCTGGATCCATTTAGATTTTAAAGAGACCAGAGGAAGTATTGTTATAGGCTCTAAAAAACGATAAAGGGAGAATCTCTTTTACTAGGCGAAAAATTTTTGTAAACTATTCTTGTAGAATATTATATGGGGTGTTATTCATGCAAAAACACCTAAAAGTAATTTTTGTAATTGCTTTATTGTTTTTCTCAAGTATGTGCATAGGCAAGAAGGAGACATTAACGACAAACTCCTCAGTTCCTATTCTAGAAACATCCGAGAAAGATCTCTACTCCACTTGGCTTAGAAATGAAACCAGATATTTTACGATTTATTATCCAAAAATTAAGGAAGAGGGATTTAATTTCAACATCAGGTATCTTCTAGTAGGGATTGACTATGTTTACGAAAGTTACTCAAAAGCTTTTGGAAAAACTTCAGAAAAGATTGAACTCTATATTTATCCAAGTGAAGTGGAGTTAAAGTTTGATTATCCAACAGAACTTCCATGGTATATTGAGGGAAACAAGATATTTACCTTTATTGAGATGGATACAAAGAGTTTTAACTACTACAGAGTGGAAAGTGCTTTGATAGCGTATTTAACTGGAAAAGTAAACGGATTGACCTTTGTATTTCCGTTTTTGGGTGATTTTTACTTTAGAGGAGCAGATGACCTCAAAGATGTATCTTTTGAGGAACTTCTTTCCCTAGCTGATAGTCAGAATATCGATGAGGTCATGGATTACAAGGACAACATAATTGATTTTGTGGGTTTTCTTGTGCATAGATATGGGGTTGAAGAAGTTTTGAAGCTTCTTGAGAGTGATAGTCCTTCTAAAATAATAAGAGAGCTACCCAACGTTAAGGGGGAATATGAAAGGTTTGTTGAGTGGTTTTGGGGTGGGGGGATAATAGATGGGTTACTTGAAATTAAGGACATAAACTTGACAGTTGTTCTTGAAGAAGAAAAGGCGTTTTTCTTGGCAAATGAGAGTATTAAAGTGAGCTACCTAAAGAAATACTACCCATTCTTTGTCAAAAGCGTCTATCTCAATATAAGAGGAATGAGCACTCAATATTTGCAAAGTTTTTCTTTTCTGCTTCCCTATGAACAGAGAGAGACTTATGAAATATCTTATATCGGAAACTACAGCATTCAACCATTAACGTATGATGAGGATATTCATTATGCACTTTCTGGAAAGTTTATAATCCCCAACATGACTCTTATTGGCAATGCTCATTTATTCCCTCAGCCTGTGGGCCAATATCTCCCCCAAGGAAAAATTGAAGTAAAAAGTCAAAATGTAGCTTTTGCAACAACACTACCCAGTCAGGATGTATTCCTTGCAACGGGTAAGTTTAAGAGCTTTAAAGGCTTTGTTAATGGAACATCCGTCGAATTTTACTATACTGGAGGTGTAGAGACTCCATCAACAGTGTTTAAACAAGCCTTGAGTGCTTTTAGATACATAAAAGAATGGTTCGAAGTTCCAACGTCCCAATTTAAGGTTGTTTATACAGAGGAAGGTATTAAAGAAAACATTTACTGGTCAAGAGATTTGCTTGTTTATAGACCCTGGTGGGGATATCATGAGCGGTATTTTGTAGTGGGGCTCTATCATAGTTGGTTTGATAGTGTAAAAATAAAGCCAGGTGATATCTGGGTGTTAAGAGGCCTATCCCCACTGTTGGAAGCAGTTCGGCTAGATAAGCTTAAGGATTACAAAGAGAGTGCAGTATATCGTTATAAGGCAGATTTACGTGATTTTCCCGAATCTGGATACCCACTTGTTGAGAGCTATAAATACTTCTACAGTGATAGACTATGGATGAAGAATTCAATGGTATACAAGGGTTTCTTAACATTTTATCTCCTCTACACCCACACAGGGGAAGAAGCTTTCAAAGAGACTCTAAGAGAATTTTCTAAGAAAACACTCTTCAAAGAAGCTGACTTTGAAGACTTTGTAAAACTTCTAGCTGAGAAATTTGGAGACGATAAAGTGCTCTTGATATGGAAAACATGGACAACAAAGCCTGCACTGCCAAATCTCACATTGGAAAATGTCGAGATTATGAAAACTGATGCCAATTACACCTTAAAATTCACCTTAGTGGACACAAATGGCTTTGCTTTTCCATTCAAGATTATGATAATAGGATGGCAGGGCCAGAGAGTTGAAGTAGAAGGTTTTTATTATGGAAAGCCTCAAGAAGTTGAAATTTTCCTCTCTGGAGAGCCAAAGGAAGTCGTAATATCTGGAGCACCCTTCCTAAGCAAGAACTTTGACATAGAGGTAAATGGAAGTAAGATATACGTGACTATCCCTTAATCTCAAACTCTAGTTCGAGTGTTAGTGTCTCCTCTACTCCTATTCCCATCACATTTTTTACTATCTTATATTTTCCAGGGGATAAGGGATGTGGATTCCAATCCCCATCAAGATACACTAACCTAATTTCCTGAGTCCAAGATTTTCCTGGCATAAGTTCATGGCCCTCGAGAGTAAAAGCCATTCCCAGTTTAACCTTTTTCCAGCTTCCATTTTCAAATCTATAGATCTCATATGGGTTTCCTAGTAGTATTGGTACTTTGCCTATATTTTTAACTGTTAGTGTTGCGGTTTCCCCCGAGTTGTAGATCTCCTTATTAAGATGCATTTCTGCACGAAAATCTTGAATTGGGACAAAGACTGTGGAGTATAAGCTATCAATCAGACTACAATTCTCATCAAAAACATACACAGAAAGAGCATAAGTAACGTTCTGATCAGGGGGGAGGATGAATTCAGCATGCCAGTCATTTTCGGTGTATAAAATCTTCCAGCCGTCCTTAATTTTCTTATAAATGACAAAAATTACTGTTCCATTATAATTTGGAGGCACATCCTGAGCTTCAAATCCAACTATTTTTCTTGGGGGTTTGTAACCTGCACTTATCCAGTATCCTACTTTTCCAGGGCAACAGAAGAAGGAATGATTAGAGGCAGGCCTTAAAGGTTCTGGAGGAATTTCACAGGGAAGGATTTTTTGATTGTATCCCTGTGTATCCTTAGACGAAATAATTAGATAAGTAGATGCAATTATAAGTAACAAAAGTGCTATGTAAATAGTCCTTTTCATAGTTACCATCTATTATGAGAGATAGCGTCACAACATCATAAATTTTAGGCTTCAACTCCAAATTAAAACTAAAGGAAAAGAGAGAAAATCACTCTTTCATTGGTAGGCCATAGTCGAAGGAGTAGTAAACCTTCTGGAATTGCTTTCTGAACTCGAAGACGTCCTTTTCGACTTTCTTTGGATCTTCCTTATCAAGAAGGACTCTTCTCATGAATCTTGCTATCTCCTTTATATCGTCTTCCATCATTCCAACTCTTGTCATCTCTTGAACACCAATTCTTAGACCGCTTGGAGTGTTGACCTTTTCAAGTGGGTCCCATGGGAGAAGGTTCTTGTTGAGGATTATGCCAGCCTCTTCCAATAGTGGAGCGGCCCATCCGCCACCTGCTTCGTGGAGCTCACTAACATCAACAATGACCTGGTGGCTTTCGGTATAACCTTTGTCCTCCCCAATGACTTTGAACCCTTCTTCTGCCATTGCTTCAGCTAGGGCCTTTGCGTTCTTGACAATTTGCTCCGCATAAGCTTTACCGAATTCAAGCATTTCTGCAGCTGTGATAACTTTTCCAGCCATGTGGTGCAAGTGGTGGTTGCTTAGGACGCCAGGGAAGATTGCCCACTGGAGCTTGGCTGTGTCTTCACCAAGATCCTTGTAGAGTATAACACCACCTTGTGGTCCTGGGAATGTTTTGTGGGTTGATGAAGTTATAACATCTGCCCCCTCTCTAAGTGGGTCTTGGAACTTTCCTCCACCGATTAATCCCAAGACGTGGGCGGCATCATACATAACATAAGCTCCAACCTCTTTAGCAACTGGAGCTAGTTCTTTAACTGGGTGTGGGAATGGGAATAGTGAACCACCAAACACGACTATCTTTGGCTCAAGCTCTCTAATCATTTGGGCTGCTTTGTCAACATCAATGTTAAATTCCTCATTATCGAAAGGCCAGGTATGTACTTCTAATCCCCTCATACCAGCAGCTCCAAAAGGCATATGGCTTATGTGTCCACCATGAGAAGTGTGGAGGACTATTGCTTTATCTCCAGCTTGGGTAAGTCCAAAGAATGCAGCCTGGTTAGCGTTGGTTCCAGAAATTGGTCTCAAATCGGCAAAATCGCTCTGGAATAGTTTACAGAAGAGGTCGACACCTATAAGCTCAACTTCATCAACATACTTACATCCTTGATAGTATCTTTGTTTTGGCCATCCTTCAGCATACTTATGCATAAAACCGCTTGCCACGGCTCTTGTAACACTTGGAGAGGTTATATTCTCACTTGCAATCAAGTTTATTGTGGAGCTCCTCCAGTTTTCATGGCCATCAATAAATTCCAATACTTTATCTTTATACATCTGGTAGCTCATAGTATCACCCCAGTACTTTTTTGCATGTGATATTTACATCAATGTAATTTAAATCTTGCCGTTGGAATACCTTTAAAAATTTCAAGGGAGAATTAAAGGCGATGCCATATGATAGAAGAGGCAGCAAAACTCATTACTCACTCTCGTTTTTTAATAGCTTTTACAGGAGCAGGAATAAGTGCTGAAAGTGGTGTTCCTACCTTCAGAGACAAAGGAGGTCTATGGGAGAAATATAAAATTGAAGATGTGGCTACTCCAGAGGCTTTCAAACGAAACCCTGGACGGGTATGGGAATTTTATAAAATGCGGATGCAGCTTATGAAAAATGTGAGACCAAATCCAGCACACTTAACTTTGACAGAACTTGAGAATATGGGAATCTTAAAGGCAGTTATAACTCAGAACATAGATAATCTTCATAAGATGGCAGGAACTAAGACTGTTATAGAGTTACATGGGAACATTTACTCTGTCAAATGCTCCAACTGTGAGTATAAAGAAAATTTGTTAGAAACTAGGAAGCTTGATGAGTTCTTGATGGAAAGAAGGATCCCAAAATGTCCAAAATGTGGATCATTTATTCGCCCTGATGTGGTGTGGTTTGGAGAATCTCTACCTCAAGAAACTCTTCAAAAAGCGTTTAAACTCGCCGAACGGGCCGATATTTGTCTTGTTATAGGGACAAGTGGACAAGTTTTTCCAGCTGCATATATTCCCTACATTGTCAAAGATAGTGGGGGATACGTAATAGAAATCAACCTTAAGGAAAGTGGAATAACTCCAATAGCAGACTTGTTCCTAAAGGGAAATGCCGGCGAAATTATGAGGCTTCTTTTAAGGAAGGTTAAAGTTTGTTTGAAGAACAAAAAATGTTAGGTGGTTGTATGATACTTGTGATAGGATTTGAAAAGGAAGAGTTTTCTAGGATTAAGGAGATGTTAGATGAATTTGAGGTTTATGAAGTTCCTGAATACTGCAGAGATTGGATAATTGAAGAAGTAGTTGAAAAAGCCCCCTCTTTTGAGGGTAGTGGAAACTGGCATTGGAGGAAGTTCATTATAATGCATGACATTCCAAATGAGAGTGTAAAGGAGGTTATAGGGAGAGTCCGGTCGTTAGGCATTAAGGAGATAATTTTTGCCACCACAACACCGACATCCCTATCTTGGATGCTGGAAGACCTTCTCAAAGAACTCATCCGAGAAGATGAGTACTTTAGAAGGCTAAAAGAAGAGCAAAAGAAAATGAAAACCTTCTACTTGGACATTGGAAAAAGTTAAAATACTTCTCACCTTTTTATTGGATGGGGATGAATATGGTAAAGGTCATATTTTTTGATTTGGATGATACTCTTGTGGATACATCACGTTTGGCTGAACTCGCTAGGAAGAATGCAATAGACAATATGATTCAACATGGTTTTCCTATTGACTTTGAAACTGCTTATAATGAACTAATGGAACTTATAAGCGAATATGGGAGCAACTTCCCTCATCATTTTGATTATCTTCTGCGAAGATTCGATCTAAGGTATAACCCTAAATGGGTAGCTGCAGGAGTAATAGCTTATCATAATACAAAATTTGCCCATCTTAGGGAAGTTAAAAATGCCAGAAAGGCTCTTATAAAACTCAGAGAGATGGGATATAGACTAGGGATAATAACAGATGGCAATCCAATAAAACAATGGGAAAAGGTTTTGAGACTCGATTTGGATGATTTCTTTGAGAATGTTGTAGTATCAGATTTTGAAGGGGTTAAAAAGCCTCATCCAAAGATCTATCAAAAAGCTTTGAAGATCTTTCGTGTAAACGCTGACGAGGCCGTCATGGTGGGAGATAGGCTTTACTCTGATATCTTTGGGGCCAAAAGAGTGGGCATGTATACAATATGGTTCCGCTATGGGAAATATGCTCATAAGGAGCTTGAATATGAAGAGTATGCAGACTTTAAGATCAATGACCTCCTAGAACTTCCGCAGGTTGTAGAGGTGCTTGAAAATGGTTCAAATAAGGAAGTTCATGCTGGTGGATAATTCTTACAAGTCAAAGATACTCAATGGGAAGAAGAAAACAACTATTAGATTTGGAAATTATGAGGCAAAGCCCGGGAGTGAAGTTTATCTTGCAATAACCCCCAGTGACACAGTAATTGCGAAAGTTAGAATAACAAACGTGGAGAAAAAGAAGGTTAAAGAGCTCACGATAGAGGATGCTAAAAAGGATGGCTTTAAGGATGTCAAAGAGTTGGTAAAGGCATTAAATAAAATTTATGGGGAACTTCATGGAGATGACGAAGTGACAATAATTCATTTTGACATTCTTAAAAAGTTTGATGAGGGTATTCCTCTAAAATGGCTGAAGGGGCTTAATTACAGAGAACCAGTGGAAATAGCCAAATTATACATTAAAAGTAAATTAAAAGACTCTGCAGATGTTGACTTAATTATTAAAAAAATCTATTCTGAGGGTTTAAAGAGTGCTGTGAGAAGATATGGTCCAAAAAGAGTTAAAAATTCACTTTTAAAAGCGTATCACAGGCTTTATGAAGAGGGGAAAATTTAAAGTTAAAGCGGAAGTTCTGGGGTTTCTTTGTGGACCTTTAATACCACCATTGTATGTGTTGCTACAACACCATCTATCTCTCCGATTTTGTTAAGAAAATCATTGAGCTCTGTACTATTTCTAGTTCGTATTTTGAGTATCATATCGTAATCTCCCGTGGTTTCATATATCTCTACAATTTCAGGGTAAGTGACAAGCTTTTTTGCAACATCTGCGTATTTCCCAGCTCTAGCCTTGATGAGGATGAAGGCCAATAAGTTAAAACCAAGCGACTCTGGATCGGGAATGATTGTGAACCTCTTTATTATTCCCTTTTCCTTTAACTTTTTGATTCGCTCGTATACAGTTGACTCGGCTAAACCAACTCGCTTAGAAATCTCTCTCAAAGGAGTACGACTGTTTTTTTGGAGCACTTTTAGGATTTCTTTATCAATATCATCCAAAATCCCTTTCATATTCTCACCGTCCAAAAATTTTTCGAGATAGTATATAAAGTTGATGATAACCCCCTAACCATAAATTTATAAAAATCTTCTATAACCTTTAAACGGCGAGAGAGGAAGAGGTGAATAAAAATGCCAACAAACGTAACAGCAGAGTACTTAGCAGCAGAAGAGGAATACCGACAAGCAAAAAGTATACCGGAGAAAATTAAGGCTCTTGAAAAGATGTATGCTACGGTACCAAAGCACAAGGGAACTGAGAAGCTCAGGCTTCAAATCAAACGTAAAATATCAGAACTTAGAAAAGAACTTGAAAAACAGCAAAGTCAGAGAAAGGGTGGAGGTTATTCATTTAGCGTTAAAAAAGAAGGTGCAGCTCAGATAGTCTTTGCAGGTTTACCTAATGTTGGTAAGTCTTCACTTCTAAAGGCCTTGGCCAATGTGGATATAGATGTGGCTGATTATCCATTCACAACAGTTGAGCCTATTCCAGGCATGATGAATCATAAAGACGTTCAAATCCAGCTTGTTGAAGTTCCAGGCTTGATTGAAGGGGCTGCATTAGGCAAAGGTATGGGAACACAACTTTTAAGTGTTATAAGGAATGCAGATGCTATTGCGATAGTTGTAGATCTCTCCCAAGATCCCCTGAGGCAGATGGAGGTAATCTTAAAGGAGTTTGAGCGTGCTGGAATAAAAGTGAACAAAAGAAGGCCAAAAGTGGATATAAAGAGGATGCCTATGGGAGGCATCATCATAAATGGACAGCATTTGATACAAGGAGATGTCTCTGAAGTCATGAAAATGCTTAGAGAAGAGGGTATTCACAGTGCAGAGATTACAGTAAAAGAACCAGTCACACTCGAGGACTTTTCAGATGCTCTTGATGAGAGCCTTGTGTGGAGAAAGGCAATAATAATAGCAAACAAAGGGGATGCTCCAGGAAGTAAAGAGAACTATGAAAAGCTTATTAAGACGTATAATGATAGATTTAAGATAGTACCTGTTTCCGCTAAAAAGAAGGCAAATATTGAGATATTAAAAGAGGAGTTGTATCAACTAGCTGATATAATTCGGGTTTTCACCAAGTCCCCAGGAGAAGATCCAGCATATCCCCCTATTGCTCTTAAAAAAGGTTCAACCGTTCTGGATGTAGCAGAAAGAATTCATAAAGACTTTGCTAAAAACTTTAAATATGCTAGAGTATGGGGAAAGAGTGCGAAGTTCCCTGGACAGAGAGTCGGAGCAGAACATGTGTTGGAGGATGGAGATATAGTGGAAGTTCATGCGAGATAATTATAATTATTACCTCTCTGTTTCACTTTTCTTTTGAAACCCTTGCTCTTCAGAGCAGGGAAGATATTGGTTCTCAAAAGGATAAATCTTCAAAAGAAAAGAGTAATTTTATTTGTCTTACAAAATTGTATCAAAATTGTCTCAATAATGTGTGTAAATAATCAGAAAAGTATAAATATGAGTACTGCTCACATATTAATGCTATATATTGCCCTCTATGGGGCATTGTAGTACTTATTTATAAACCTCTTTGGGGGATTTTAATATGGAAAGAGTAGAAACTGGTGAACACTGGGGTACTAGGTTGGGTTTTATTTTTGCTATTATAGGTGCAATGGTCGGCAGCGGTAACATATGGCGTTTTCCAAGAATGATGGCAATGTATGGTGGCGGTGCATTTTTGATTCCGTACAGCATTGCACTGTTTACAGTAGCGATCCCACTGCTTATTGCAGAAGGTATCATTGGTAGAGAAACTGGAAAGAGTACCATTATAGGATTTGCAAAATACGCCGGGAAGAAATATGCATGGCTTGGAGCATGGGTAGCATGGATTAATATCGCTATAATGTTCTATTATGCCGTTGTTAATGGTTGGGCACTGGCATACTTTGTTAAAGGATTAACAGGACTTTATGCAAGCTATGCTCCAGGAAAAGGTTTAGAAACGTGGAACGCATTCATTGGTGGATGGCAGCCATTGTTCTTCACATTGCTTGTTTGGATATTCACATGGTACATAATGGCAGTAGGTGTTAAGAGAATAGAGAAAGTCGCCAGTTTCATGGTTCCATCATTGATACTCTTCCTCATTGTGGTTATTATAAGGGCCATCACAATGCCAGGTTCAGATGTTGGACTCACATATATGTTCAAATTTGACACCACAAAACTCTCTAATGCAGAAGCATGGCTTCAGGCATATAGTCAGGTGTTGTGGAGCACTGGAGCTGGATGGGGTATCTATCTGACGTATTCATCATATCTAAAGAAGAATGACGATATTAACCTTAACTCCCACATTACAGGATTTGGTGATACAAGTGCAGCACTCTTGGGTGGTTTGGCTGTAATCACCACAGTAGCAGTTACCGCACCCCTCATTGGACTTGATCCATTCAAGGTGTACGCAGAGGGTAACGTTGGATTGACATTCATTTGGTTGACTGAGCTCTTCCCCAAGGTGCCAGCAGGCTTTGCAATAGGAACACTCTTCTACTTGGCATTGTTCTTTGCAGCGTTCACATCACAAATTGCAATTACAGACGTCTTTGTGAAGAACATGGTGGATTTTGGACTCCCAAGGAAGAAAGCTGCTACATACGTTGCTATCATTGGTTTGATTGCTGGAGTTCCAGCAGCAATTAGCATCAACTGGCTCAACAACCAAGATTGGGCTTGGGGTGTTGGTTTGCTAGTTAGTGCAATTGTGATTTCATTCATCATGCTCAAGACTGGCTTAGAGAAGAACAGAGAAACTGCTAACAGAGGTTCCGATATTAAGATCGGCAAGTGGTGGGACATAATGATTGGTTATGTCTCCCCACTGAGCATCATAGTCGTCATGCTATGGTGGCTTAAGCAATCAATCTCCTGGTATCCAGAAACATGGTGGAAGCCTACCGAGGTATTCAGCGCTGGAACAGTAATATTCCAATGGATCTTAGCAGCCATAGTTCTCTATGTGCTGGTTAACAAGATGCTCATGCCCAAGATAGAGGCAAGACTTGCAGAGGAGGGAGCGTGAATGGAGGGATCAGTGATAATCTCAATGATAGTAGTGCTTGGATTCTATTGGGGCCTAACGTTATATTTTGTTAAACTGGCACTCCAAAAAGAAAAGGAAAAGGCCCAGGCTTCTTGATTTCTATTTTTTATTTTAATAAAAATCCTTTCCATAATGGGTCGTTTTTGGAGATTATGTCTTGGGAAATTTTTGTAATGTATGCACTTCCAGTAATCTCAGGTATTATTGCAGTGTAATCACCTATTTTTGTTGTTCCTACAATCTTAATCTTGAATTGGGTTCCAAGTATACTCTCATGGATGAAAATATCTCCCTCTTTTAGCACACCTTTTGAATATAGAGTGGCCACTCTTGAAGCGCTTCCAGTTCCGCAGGGACTTCTATCCACACTTCCCTCTCCCCATATAACCACATTTTTCCCGTTGGAGCCTTCTCTTTCTGGTTCATCGGTTAGCATTGCAAGGTTTATTCTATTTTGAACACCTTTTCTTGGATGATGAACCTCTATCTGATTGTTTGCCACCTCAATCAACTTTAACGCAGCTGGTATGAGTTTGTTTATGTAATCTTTTCTAACTCTAAGACCCAGATCTTTGGCATTTGCTATCACATAGAAGTTTCCACCAAAAGCCACATCTACATTTATTTTTCCAATTTTGGGATATTCAATTTCAAACTCTCCTACGTGGAAGCTAGGTACATCTACAACGGTAACTTCTTTGACTACTCCGTTTTCTACTCTTGTCTTTGCTTCTACCAACCCTGCAGGTGTTTCAAGTTTTATACTCGTATATGGCTCATTTGGTTCAATAATTCCCAGCTCTACTAACGCTGTTGCAATTCCCATTGTAGCATGACCACACATGTCCAAATAACCAGCAGTATCCATGTATATAACTCCGAAATCGGCTATCTCAGAAGGCACTAAAACAGCTCCAAATTGATCCCCATGACCTCTGGGTTCGTGAAGTAAAGCAGTTCTTATCCAGTCATAATTCTCTTTGAAGTATTTCCTTTTTTCTATGATGTCCTCTCCTTTTACATTCACTCCTGAGAGCAATATCCTTGTAGGTTCTCCCTCTGTATGGGTATCAACGACATAAAGAATGTGTTTCGCGAACACAAGTGTTCACCCATGTGTTAGAAAAAACAAAAAAGTATATAACTGTTGCTAAAGCGTCACTTCTGTACCAACTCCTAATTTCAATGCTTTCTCATAGGCCAATTTGGCTGTAATGGCGTCTTCTATTGCAAGTCCCACACTCTTAAAGAGCGTTATTTCTTCTTCATGTTCTCGTCCTGCCTTAACTCCAGCCACGAGTTCCCCTAATTCTGCATATACATGTGTTTCATCGATTATTCCCTCTTGTATAGGGATAAGTATATCTCCTGATTCACTCAGTACTCCTTCTCTAGAGTCCACAACTAATTTAGATCTTTTCACAGTCCCTGAATCAAGCTCACGGGCATCTTTGCCCATCCATCCAATAGAGTTTATATGAGTTCCATTTTGAATCCATTCTCCATTGATAACAGGTCTGGTTGCGGTGGTAGCAACAATGAGGATGTCAACATTTTTAGCAACCTCTTTGGGATTTGAGGCAGTAAGTATTTCTATTCCAAGTTTGTTTGACATTTCCTCAGCAAAAGCCTTGGCCCTATTCTCATTTAAGTCATATACTAGGGCTTCTTCTATCTCCCTGACTTCACAAATGGCCCACAGCTGTGTTCTTGCTTGTACTCCAGCACCAATTATTCCTACAGTTTTTGCATCTTTTCTTGCAAGGTATTTTGTGGCGACTCCACTAGCAGCTCCAGTTCTCATTGCAGTTATATAAGTCCCTTCCATAAGTGCTAAAGGTTTTCCAGTTTCGGGATCGTTGAGCAGGATAGTTGCTAATACACTGGGAAGGCCTTTTTTGGGGTTTTGGGCATACAGAGAGACTACCTTAATTGCCAAGGCCTCACTCTCTTTTAGGTAGCTTGGCATGTATAATAAAAAGCCATTGTGTTTTTCGATTTCTATTATTGTTCTTAAGGGGACATCTGCCCTTTCATGATAAAACTCAAGAAATGCTTTTTCTACTGCATCTATAGCTTCTCTCATAGACAGGACTTTCTTCAGGTCGTTTCTGCTAAGAAGCAACATAGTAGTCACCGTTTTTCTATTTTTGTGTTTTTGGTATAAATACTCTTTGCAAAGTTCCTTTGTCTGTAGGCTATCAAAATTTCTGAAACTTCAATAAAAGGTTTAACACCTTTTTGTTTAAACAAAAGGTTTAAATATTTTACATACATAAACGGACTGAGAAAAATGTATACCCGGGTGATAAAATGCGGCCATTAGATCTTTATGAGAAAGACTCTTCTAAAAGGATCACAATATATTTTGAGGGAAAAGTGCTAGATGCTTATGATGGGGAGAAACTGCCAGTTGCTTTGCTTGCTAATAGGATTTACTGGATAACTACAAGCTTACAAGGAAGAAAAAGAGGAGCATTCACCTTTGGTCCTCTTCCAGTAGTAATTAATGGCGTCAAAAATATGAATGGAAGAAAGACTGCTGTGAGGGATGGGATGCGAATAGAGAGACAAAACTATGGTGAATTTCAAGAAGTTGTGGAGATTGGTGAGAACAAGGAGACTATTCAAGAAGTTGTTGATGTTGCAGTGATTGGTGGGGGAATGGCAGGAATTGGTGCAGTATTAGAACTTCAGGAGCATTTAACAGTTGCAATAATAGAGGAAAGAGGCTGGCTTGGAGGGGCAATGTCTCTTAAGGGAATTACCCAGGAAGGGTTTGATGGATCTCCTAGGGAAGTTATTGATGAGCTTACTTCAAAATTTAATGAAAATGTAAAAGTTTTCAAAGGTACAATCTCCCTTGGAGTTTTTGATGAGGGAGAATACTTTTTAGTACCTGCTGTTAAAAAAGGTCAATTAATTGAGATAATGGCAAAAAAAGTAATTTTAGCCACTGGTGCTGTTGAGAACATACTTCTCTTTGAAAACAACGATTTTCCAGGAGTGTTTAGGCTTGATTTTGCTCTTGAAGTAATGAATAAATGGGGAGTTGCTCCAGGCAGGAAGGTAGCCATTGTTGGGAGGAGACCTGAGAGGGTAATTCCAGAGCTGGAAAAGTGGGGTATTGAATACGTGGTAGTACCTAATCCAAAGCGGATTGAGGGGGAAGAAGGTGTTGAACGACTTATTGACATGAATAACAACGTTTACGAAGTAGATGCAGTTATAATGAGTGATTATAGGATACCTGACATCAACCCTGTGACACAGGCTGGAGGAAAACTCACGTTTAAGTGGGGATACTATGTTCCTGTTATTGATGAACAAAACCGCATAAGAGAAGGGATTTATGTTGCTGGAAGTGTAACAGGCATAAAACCACACTATGCTAACTATCTCGAAGGAAGGCTTGTTGGGGCGTACATCTTAAAGGAGTTTAACTATAAGAGCACACCTGCTGTATACAGGGAAAAGCTAGAGAAGTATGAACCCGAAGCTTTACCACCACTTCACGTTGACTTTAAAGCCATGGATCTAAAGGATGTGCAGATATGTGGTTGTGATGTGGATCTGAAAAAAGTTGATGATGTTGTGAAACAAGGAATCACTGATCTCCAGATAGTAAAGAGACTCACTCATCTGGCAATGGGCTTCTGTCAGGGAAGATTTTGTCTTTTCAATGGGGCTATTCTTGTTAGTCAGAGAACAGGGAAAGAAATGAGCACAATAGATCTCCCGGTTGCGAGACCTCCACTTAAGAATGTGAGAGTGAAAGCCCTTGCGAAGGAGGGATGATAGTATGAATAGTGATATAGTTGTAATTGGAGGAGGAATAACGGGAATTGCTATTGCTCACGAGCTTGCTAAACGAGGTGAGGAAGTAACTGTCATTGAAAAAAGATTCATTGGTTCTGGTTCCACTTTTAGATGTGGAACAGGGATACGACAACAATTCAATGACGAGGCTAATGTCCAGGTTATGAAGCGCTCTGTAGAACTCTGGAAGAAATATAGTGAGGAATATGGTTTCTCCTTTAAACAGACGGGTTATTTATTTTTGCTCTATAATGAGGAAGAAGTTGAACAATTTAGAGAGAATATCTCTATCCAAAACAGATTTGGTGTTCCTACAAAGCTTATAACACCAGAAGAAGCAAAAGAAATAGTCCCGCTTCTAGATACAAGTGAGATTATAGCGGCTTCGTGGAATCCTACTGATGGAAAGGCAGATCCCTTCCATGCTACAACGGCATTTGCTCTTCATGCTCAAGAGATGGGTGCCAGGATATTGGAATATACTGAGGTCAAGGATATAATTATTGCAGATAATGAGATTAAAGCGGTAAAAACAAACAACGGTGTTATTAAGACAGGAATAGTTATCAATGCCACAAATGCATGGTCAAAACTCATTAATGCAATGATAAAGCTTCCAATAAGAATTCCAATTGAGCCTTATAGGCATCAGGCAATAATTACCCAACCTATAAAGAAGAATGCAATAAATCCAATGGTAATTTCTTTCAAATACAAAGATTCCTACCTAACTCAAACTGATCATGGAGGAATAATTGGAGGGATAGGATACGAAGTTGGACCGACATATAATCTGACACCCTCCTATGGATTTCTCCGTGAGGTTACAACGTATCTTTCTAAGATAATTCCCTCTTTGAGAGAACTGCTAATACTGAGAACGTGGGCTGGATATTATGCAAAAACCCCTGATAGTAATCCCGCAATAGGCAAGATAGAGGAGATAAACGACTATTACATTGCAGCTGGCTTTAGTGGTCATGGCTTCATGATGGGACCAGCAGTGGGTGAGATGGTAGCAGATTTAATTACTAAAGGCAAGGCTAGTTTGCCTGTAGAGTGGTATGATCCATATCGTTTTGAAAGAGGAGAACTAAGACAAAAAGCCTTACAAATGGGTTGATTTTTGTAAACTTTATTTTTATTCCATTTCGTTCTAAGGGCAGTAGAAATTTTAAAAATCCTACAACTCTTTGACTTTCATCTGTTCTTAGTTTAAACCAAAGGTGAATAACATTTTTATGAAAAAACCTTTAAAGTGGAGGGCTCTTTATTTTACATTGGTGAAATTTCATGCGCCTTAGTGAACATCCTATTTTGAATTTTGAAAAAGTTCGAGGAAAGGAAGTAACTATCTACTTTGAGGGGACACCAATAAAGGCCTATGAGGGTGAAACAATTGCCATGGCGCTCCACGCTGCAGGGATAAGAACATTCCAATACTCAACAAAAAAACACAGACCTCGAGGATTGTTCTGTGCGATTGGAAAATGTTCTTCTTGTCTAATGAAGGTTAATGGTATCCCAAATGTCAGGACATGTATAACTCTCGTCGAGGATGGAATGCAAATAGAAATGCAGGAAGAAAAACCGCTACTACCCAAAACTAAAAAGCCGCCAAAATGGAAAGAACCGCCTAGAATTGAGGCGGATGTTATTGTGGTAGGTGGTGGCCCGGCTGGAATGATGGCTGCTATTCATGCACAGGACGCTGGGGCAAAAGTAGTTCTATTAGATGAGAATCCAATGCTTGGTGGTCAGCTGGTTAAACAAACTCATAAGTTTTTTGGAAAGAGGGAACAGTTTGCTGGAGTTAGAGGAATTAAAATAGCTGACATACTTGAAGAAGAACTGAGAAAACGGAACATTGAGCTTTTCTTAGAAACTTCTGCTATAATGCTTCTTCAAGAGGGAGAGGAAAAGCTGGTAGTTGGGGTCAGAAAGAACAAAGAACTCATTGAGTTTAAAGGAAAAGCAGTTGTGGTTGCAACAGGAGCAATGGAAAGGATGATTCCGTTTGAGAATAACGATTTACCAGGAGTATATGGGGCTGGTGCAATTCAAACACTTATGAACACTTATGGGGTAAAACCGGGGGATAAAGTCTTAATTGTTGGGGCTGGTAATGTTGGGCTTATCTTGGCTTACCAATTATATCAAGCGGGAGTGAAGGTTGAGGCAATAGTTGAAGCAATGCCCAAAGTAGGAGGATATTTTGTTCATGCAGCTAAGATTAGACGGCTTGGTATTCCGATATTGACAAGACACACAATCCTTAGAGCTGAGGGCAAAGAAAAAGTGGAAAGGGCAATTGTAGCTCAGCTTGATGAGAACTGGAAAGTTATTCCTGGAACAGAGAGGGCCTTTGAAGTTGATGTAATCGCTTTAGCTGTGGGATTAAGGCCAAGTATAGAACTTTTACACCAAGTTGGATGCCAAATTAAGTATGTCCCAGAACTTGGAGGACACGTAGTAATTAGAGACTCAAGGATGGAGACAACTATAAGGGGGATCTTTGTTGCTGGAGACTCTGCAGGTATTGAAGAAGCTACAACGGCAATGCTCGAAGGAAAGATAGCAGGAATTGGGGCAGCTTTAGGTGCAGGGGTAGCCTCTCCTGAGTGGCTCAAAGAAATAGAAAAAGCTCAGAAAGAGCTTGAAGAGTTCAGAAGCGGTCCATTTGGAAGTAAAGTTCTTGAAGGTCTCAAGAAGGTGGTGGTAGAATGAGTGAAATCCCTCACTATCTAAAAGAAGGATTTCTAAGCGTTGAAGAGTTGAAAGAGTATGTGGGGTTGCCGAGTGAAGAGAGATTAAGGCAAAGACCAGTAGCAATTCCAGAGTGCCCGCAGGAAATCCCGTGTACTCCGTGTGCGGAGATTTGTCCTACAAACGCTGTTCTCATGGAACATCCAAACGCTGTTCCTGTTGTTGATTATGAAAAATGCATCGGCTGTTCTCTTTGTGTGCAGATTTGTCCGGGATTGGCATTTTTCATGGTTCACTACATTGGAGAGAAAGCAAAAGTGACAATGCCTCATGAAGTTCTTCCAGTCCCGCAAGTTGGAGAGGAGGTTGTTCTCCTAAATAGGATTGGAGAAGAGGTTGGAAAAGGAAAGGTTGTAACAGTGATTCCAAGAGAGAAGAGCAAGGGAGATACACCAATAATAACTGTAGAGATGCCCCTCGAATTAGCTTGGGACGTTAGGGCTGTAAAGGTGGTGAGAGAATGAACGAAAAAGGCGAGAAGATAATCTGCAGGTGTAATGAGGTAACTGTGGAAGAAATTGAAGCCCTCATTGAACAGGGGGTTGAGGACATTGAAATGATAAAAAGGCTTCTCAGAATAGGCATGGGGCCATGTCAAGGGAGAACTTGTCTTCCAATGGTTATCAGTATATTAGCAAGGAAAACCGGTAAAAGTCCAGATGAGATAAAGCTTCCTGCAACGAGAATTCCAATTAGACCCGTTCCAGCAGGAGTTTTGGTGGGTGAGATGGATGAAGAGTAAAGCAGAAGTTATTGTTATAGGTGGAGGAAGCACTGGTACATCAATAGCTTATCATCTTGCCAAACTTGGTGTTGACGTTGTTCTTATAGAAAAAGGGTACTTAGGGAGTGGATCCACGTTTAGATGTGCCACTGGAATTAGACAGCAATTCACTGATGAAGCCAACATAATGCTTCAAAAATATAACGTTGAAAGATGGAAACGGTTAAGTGAAGAGCTAGAATATGATGTGAATTTCAAGCAAACTGGGTATCTTTTCCTCGCCACAACAGAGGAAGAAGTTGAAGCTTTTAAGCAAAATATAGAACTTCACAATAAGTTTGGTGTTCCCACGAGGCTTATAACACCGGAAGAAGCGAAAGAAATAGTGCCCTTACTAAACGCTGATGAATTCTTGGCAGGTCAATGGAATCCTACAGATGGAAAGGCTAATCCATTTAAAACGGTTTTTGCCTTTGCAAAAAAGGCTAGGGAGTTGGGTGCTGAGATTTATGAATACACAGAAGTAACCGATGTCATCGTTGAGAATAAAGAAGTTCGGGGAGTAAAAACTAACAGGGGTGTTATAAAAGCGGATGTAATAGTAAATGCAGCTAACGCATGGGCCCCAATAATAAATGAAATGGCCGGTTTGGGTAAGGAATTCATCCCAATAAAACCCTACAAACATCAACTTGTGAAGACTGAACCTCTTAAGGAAGGGCAAATTGAACCCTTAGTGTGTCCACCAGCATGGAATGATTCTTATGTAATTCAAGATGGGGAAGATGGAGGAGTTCTTTGTGGAACAGGAATAGAGCACGGCCCCACTTATGACATGACACCCACTTACGACTTTCTGAGAGGAGTGCTCAAATGGGCCACTCGTATAATCCCGGCACTTAAATATGTGCACATATTAAGACAGTGGGCAGGTTTTTATGCAAAGACTCCTGACAGCAACCCTGCAATAGGCAAAATACATCATATAAGTGGCTTTTATATTGCTGCTGGTTTCAGTGGCCATGGTTTCATGATGGCACCCGGTGTGGGAGAGGCAATGGCAGATCTCATAGTTAAAGGAAAGACAAAAGTACCTTTAGATTGGAACTGGTACGACCCACACCGGTTTGAAAGAGGAGAACTTAGAAGTACAGCCTTCCAAATTGGTTGAGTTTTCTTTATCCTCTTTTTCTTAAGATTTGTTCGTGTGAAAAGATTTTTAAATTTAAACTTGTTCAGTAGGGATGGTGTAATCCTTGTCTCCTTTGTGTTGCTCATCAGAAAGTCGTGAGGTGATAAAATGAAACGTTGGAAGTCTGTAATCCTGAATACACTTGTAATGACAGCCGGATTTGGAACTCTGAGTATGATGAGTGTAGCTAAGCCTGATATAATATCTCACTTTGGAATAAGTGGAGAGGCTTATGATCTTCAACATGTGGCCTATGTCTTTGGTCTCTTTATAGCCTTTCTTTTAGGTCACACAAAACTTTATGAGGGGAGTTTTAAGAGGAGTGTTGCTATAGCACTTAGTTTTGCTGCAATACCGCAAGCTTTGATTCCTTATGTTGGAAATTGGTATCTAGTGGTGGCTCTAAGGTTTATCCAAGGTTTTGTCGTGAGTTTAGTGCCTCTGTTTAGTACGCAGATAGCTAACTACTTCGTGGCTGAGAGACCATTTGCTAAAGGTATAATTCTCTCTGGAATATTTTGGGGCGGTGTTTTTGGTTCAATGAGTGCTAAATATTTGGTAAACGCTCTTGGTTGGAAATCAGCATTTTTAGTGACTGTTGTTGTAATGTATGCTGTTCTTTTAGTATGGTGGTTATTTACGGAAGACTTTGAGATAGTCCATAAAAGCGAGAAAAGTACAAAAATTAACATTTGGAGCATGAAATTTACTTGGGTACTTGGACTCACGTTTTTCCCTGCCCTGTGGGTGATTTTCACAATAATTGGGTTCTCATCATCTCTAGCTTATGCGCTTGGATGGAACAAAAGCCAGGTGGCAAACTTAAGCACGACCTTGAATATTTCAAAGGCTCTTTGGTCAATAATTATGGGCTTTGTCGGATTTCAGCTTTCTAAAAGGAACACTACTGCCAGAGGACTTTTCAACGCGATTGTACATGTGATGATACTCTCTTATGCAATATCTTTTGTGGGCTTGGTGATTTACTCCAAAGCCATGCTTGATGGAAGTTACTCTTTAGCTTTGGCTTCAGTATGGCTTATAGGGGCACTCCAAGGAACAGGACCAGCTTTTTGGACGTCTGCTCCTGCTACATATCCTAGGAGCATATATCCAAGAGCTTCCTTTGCATTGGGGTTAATATCCAATTCAGCTAATGCAGTGGCTCCCTCTATAACGGAAGCACTTGCAAGGCAAAGTGAGACATTAGCACTTGGAGAACTAGCATTCATGCCATTATTGGGCATATTGATCTTGGTTACTGTTTCAAGAATGAAATTACCAGTAGAGGAGCTTGGAGAGGACGCTTAAATTTGCATTCTTTTTATTTTTGGCATTTTTCAAATTTTGCTCTCTGGATAGGAGGGTAATTTTTAAGGCAAGGATAAGAGCTTAATCAAAAGCTTTTTAACCTTATAATTTTTGAATGTGAGTGAAAGCAAAAATTTAAATACGCTTGTGCTAAGCCGGCCATTAGTCCGGCATATTTTCACGTTCACAAATTAAGGAGGGATTAAGAATGGCAAGGAACAAGCCTGTAGCGAAAAAACTTCGTTTGGCAAAGGCAGCTAAGCAAAATAGGAGAGTCCCTGTTTGGGTTATTGTAAAGACAAATAGAAAAGTCCTAACTCACCCTAAGAGGAGATATTGGAGGAGAACAAAGCTTAAGGAGTGATGAGAGATGGCAGAGGAGAGAGTTTACGTAGTCCCAATTAGAAAGATCATAAAGATAGTTCCAAGATGGAAGAGAGCACCAAGGGCTGCTCGCTACGTTAGAGAGTTTGTAGCAAGGCACACAAAGGCAGATGAGGTTATCATAGGTACAGATGTTAACGAGAAAATCTGGGAGCGCGGAATAGAAAAGCCACCAAGCAAGCTCCGTGTTAAAGTCACGATTGAGGAAAGAGAAGGCGTTAAGGTGGCTGAGGTCCACCTTGCTTGATTCTTATATTTTCCAATGAGGGAAGGCCGAGGGTGTGAAGATGCACATTGAGAGACTAGACTTTGAGAATTCACCGTACCTTGGAGTTTTTGGGTTAGCTAGTGATAAGTTTGTCCTGATCAGAGAGGGCCTTCAAGAAAAGAAGCTTGATGTGTTAAGGGAAGTTTTAAAGGTTCCCATCATAGAGACTAGCATAATGAAATCCAGGATAGTTGGCATCTTCGCTGTTGCCAACTCAAGGGCAATTGTTGTTCCTTACTATATCTGGGATACGGAGCTTGAGAAAATTAGAACTACCCTACGAGAAAACGGCTTCGATGTTAGTGTGGAGCCAGTCTTGAGTAAGTTGACTGCCTTTGGAAACTTGATCCTTGTGAATGACAAGGCTGCTCTAATTAGTGCGAAGTTCACAAGGGAAGAAGCAAAACAGTTTGAAGACATATTTGATGTTGAAGTGGAAAGAGGAATAATAGCGAACTATCATGCTGTTGGAAGTGTTGGAATCGTCACTAACAAAGGTGGATTAGTCCACCCGGAGGCTACTGATGAAGAGCTTGAATGGCTCGAAGGTCTCTTTAAAGTTGATTTTTATGTTGGAACCGCCAACATGGGTGTGCCCTTTGTGGGCTCATGCATGATTGCAAATTCCTTTGGTGTTGTCGTTGGGCATCTTACAACTGGTCCTGAAATAGTTAAGATTGAAGAAGCACTAGGATTTTTGGGGTGAGGGGCAATGGAAGTTAAGGTATTCCGCGTTAAGGGAATCTTTGAAAAAGAAGGGAGAAAATTCAAGTTCACCAAGGAATACAGAGCCCTAAAGCCAGAGGATATTAAAGAACTTGTCTTCTCAGAAATTGGAAGTAAGCACCGTGTCAAAAGGTCAAAGATCCTTATAGAGAGCATTGAAGAGATAAAACCAGAGGAAGCTGAGAACCCAATCGTTAAAAGACTCAGTTTGGAACTCGCTTGACGTTTTATCTTTTTTTACCAACATCCTTAAAAACTTCTTTAGTTATTCTCTCTGGTGGTGGAAATGGAGAATAGGGAACAACTTGAGAGGTTAGCTTATGAATATCAGCTTTTACAGGCACAAGCACAGCTTTTGGCCCAAAACCTTGAACTCCTAACCCTTGGAAGGAATGAGTTCCAAGCCGTGAAAGAGACACTCGAAGGACTAAAGAATGTTGAAGAAGAAAATCCCGAGATCCTGGTTCCAATAGGTGCAGGTTCATTTCTGAAAGGAAAAATAGAGGACAAGAACAATGCAATTGTTAGTGTAGGTTCTGGCTATGCAATCGAAAAGAGCATTGATGATGCAATCACATACTTGGATGGGAGAATTAAAGAATATGATGAGGCTATAAAGAAGACCCAAGAAGCTCTTCAGCAGCTTGAGGGTAAACTCCAAAACTTGGCCCAAAAGGCTCAAAAATTACAACAAGAGCAATCCATGGGGTTTAAAGTCCCCAAGAAGTGATCCCTTTTTCTTCTTTCTCTGGAAACACTTCAAATTCAACTTCTTTTTTCACATCTGGTTTGAAGGGTATATCCAGTGCAAGTCTAAGGAAAAACTTTCCATGCCCCGCTATTATCCTTCCAAACTTTCCAGCTTTAAGAATTTCGAGAGGGGTTACAAGATTGTAATGCCGTTCTGGTTAGCCGTAACTTGTGTAAAGTTCGTAAACGTCGTTACGGCTAACCTTCCCCACTCCCATCTTCATTGTGGGGCTTTCGGGGGGAACGGAGACTCCCCACATCTTCAGGGCCCTCAAGCGAATATTCCAACTCCCAACCACATCACGGTCGGCCTCAAAACCACACTTCGAACACTTCAAAACCCTGTGCCCATTCGGGCTTAATTTTCCCCCACATATCGGGCACAGGGAAGAAGTATGAGCCGGATTCACGAAAACAACCCTAACTCCCCTCAGCTTAGCCTTGTATTCGATAATTGACTGGAGTTTGCGAAAACTCCACCTGTGAAGTCTTCCATTCATCTCGGCGGAATATCTAATTGAGTCCCTGATTTCCGTTAAATCCTCCAAGGCGAGGCCACCGTATTTTTCCGCCAGCTCAACGATTTTATTGGCGAGCTTATGGTAAAGGTCTTTAAGCCTGTTCTTCTCCCTCTGTCCGTATTTTTCGAGGAGTTCTCTCCTCCTCTTTCCAGCTCTGATTTTCTGCTGTATTTTCCGTCTCTTCACGAAGTAGCCAGTCCTAATCTCCCTCTCGTGAGTGATGATTTGAACGAATTCACCGTTTGGCAAGGCAAGGGTTACATTGTTCTCATTCAAGTCCGCGCCGGCGAAGGCTTTAGGCTCTTCAACCTCGACTTCCCTTGAGAAGACAACGTTGAGAAAGATTCCCTTCGGCGTTCTAACCAACCACGCTTGCCCAACCTTCCAATCCTTGAACTTCTCGTGGTATTTGGCGGGATAAAACTCTAATTGAATCCTTCCGCTCGGAGTGGAGAGTTTCACGGTTCCCTTCTCTAAATCGAGTTTGAACAGGTGGTCGTCGAGCATTATGACTTCCTTCTTAAAAATGGGCCTGCCATAGGCCTTTCCCTTCTTTTTCCGCTTCCTAAAGCTTTTGAAGATGGCTGTCGCCATCTGGCAAGCCGTGTAAAGGTAATGGCTTGGGAGTTCGTGGTATTCTTTGCGTAATCCCTTGTAAGTTTCCTTTTTCAGCCGGTAAAAGCTGGTAACGTTGTTTTCGAAAGCATAAGTGATGAGAAAGTTCACAATCTCCCGATAAGTTTGGAAAATCCTATCTAATCCTTCGGGTGTTTCTTTGAGCTTGAATTTTGCCGTCAGCTTAATCGTCTCTGAGGGCATTCTTTACCGCCTCAACAAGGCGTTTTTTCTTATGAGAACGCATTCCGTAAAGTTTTCCAGCGAAGGATGTTACAATGGCTAATAAGTCCTCAACAAGTTCTTTTTCTGGTGTTTTCTCTTCATCATCAAAGATTACTTCAATCTCAACGCCGTGTGAGTTGAAGTATTGTTCGAGGTATTTGAAGCCGAAGCGGGTGAGCCTGTCCCGGTAAGTTATGACAACTTTCCCAACTTCCCCACTCTTGACGAGTTTGAAAAGCTGTTTTAATCCCCTTCTATTCTCATTTAGGCCGGAAGAGATGTCAGTAAGAATTTTAAGGACCTGATAACCCTTTGAAGAGCAGTAATTCTTGAGGTATTCAATTTGTCTCTCTAAGTCTTCTTTCTGGTCTCGGCTTGAGACTCTTGCGTAAATGACGACTTTATCGAGGGTTTTGCCTTCGAGAAGTCTCTTGATTTCGCTTTCGGGGATACGGTATTCCTTCCCGATACGGTAAGCTTTAATCTCGCCGGATTTAATCTTCCTAATCAATGTTGGTTTGCTGATGCCTAAGAGTTGTGAGGCTTTGCCCGTCCGATAAAGCCTCATACCTTACTCCACCAAAATGAATTATGAAATAAAAACATTTAAACTTTACGCTTTTAACCCTTTATGAAACAGCCCACTATAATCAGGGTTTCGTTCATAAAATTCTTCTTGAAGGTTCCAACGTCTTTGGTTTCTCCGAGAATTTCTTTGACGGCTCTTCTTCGCTTTGAGACTAGCTCTACTTTTACTCTTCTAGCTTTTGAGAGAGTCGCACTGATAAAAACTTTGAATCCGTAGTCTTTTGCCTCTATTCTGGCTTCTGCAAAATCTTCCTTGGCAGATACTGAAAAGCTTTCAAAGGGAAACCTTACCTCGTAGGATGGGTTTGCATAGAGAATAACCACGTCCTTATATTCATCGTTCAAAATTCTAATCCCTGGAAGGTACACTTCTCCCTCTCCATCCTGGGCTATAGCAAGGAGGAAAGACTTATTTTCAAGTTTTAGTGAGTTCAAGGTGTCTTCTCTCTCCGTTATAAAACTCTTAAAGGCATGGTAGTTCCTACTCTTTCCACTTGAGCTCCAGTAACCGTAAGCGTCGAAATAGCCAATTTCGACTTTTAGGGGTTTTAGAAAACTTATTTCGTTCTTGCTGATAGAAATGATTTCTTTAATCTTTTCCACTTTTTCAAAGGATTTTCTTGAGCGATAAATGACAAAACTCATTAAGCCAGCCCAAAGAGCTATGAATCCAAGTGTTCCAGCTCGATACATTCTGGGAATTGCAGGGTTTTTGAGTACTATTATCCCTATAGGAGTGGCAATAAGTATTCCAGATAGCAGGACAAAGTAGAGTGTCTTAGTTTTTCCCATTAGGATTATTATCCTCATTGTAGTTCTCACCCTAAAAATACACTAAATTTTATATTTTCCCTCATGGCCTTTTTCAGAGGATATTTAAGCTTAGCTTCAACTTCAAATTCTCCATGTCCACTTATTAAAGAGGCTTTTCCAAAAGCATTTGCAAGCTCTTTTGGGGTGATTAAACTTTCATGAGAGACTAGCAGAATAGGCTCTCTGATAAACTCATAGTCAAATTCGCCCTCTTCATCTCCCCAGAAAAGCAATTCCCTCGTGTTATTCCCTTTGAGTATCACTTCCACCTCCTCAGCATCTTCCAGATTTGGTGAAACTCTACCTTTAAAGCCAAATTGGGTCGGATTGAAGGTGATTTGGAGGAGATCTTGAGAGGTTGAGAGCATTAGACTCGCTTGAGGAAATTGGAACACATATTTTGGAAAAATATAGAGAATCAAAATTCCATTATCAAGTCTGAATCCAGGCAATTCAACTCTTCCAGCACCACTAACGTCTACTTCAACTCGATATTCTTTTGGGTCTAATGGCAACTCGTTTGTTGTTATTTTTTCCTCTTCTTTAAATTTTCTTGAAACCGAAAATAATATGCCATCATAATGTTTTCCACCCACGCGTTTTCCAATTAATATACTGCTGGAACATAAGAAAGTTCCTTTCTTAATTTTCTCTTCTTTAGGAAGGATGATAATGTTGTCTTCTAATGTAATGTCATGAGAGAAAGACTGTACGAGTCTCTTTGTCTTTCTTTTTAAAAATGAGAGTTTAGAACCAGGAACAAGGGTTATTTTTCTCATTAGGTTTTCCCCCGATACCATTCTATGGTCCTCAAGAGACCTTCTTCGAGGGAATATTCTGGTTCAAAACCAAGCTTTCTAATTTCACTTATATCGGCTTGACTGTGCTTTATATCGCCGGGCCTTGGCTTGTCAAAGAGTATTGAGCTTGAGGACTCTGTAGTTTCAATGATCTTAAGGGCGAGCTCTAAAATGGTTGTTCTCTCCCCCTTTGCGACATTGAATACTCTTCCATTTGCTCTACTGCTCTCAGCTGCCAGTATATTGGCCTTAACGACGTCCTTAACATAGATGAAGTCTCTTGTTTGCTTTCCATCGCCGTAGATAATGAGGGGATCTCCTTTAAGAGCTCTGTTGATAAAGATGCTTATAACCCCAGCATACTGGTTATACCCTTGTCTCTCTCCAAAGACGTTGAAGTACCTCAAGCTCACGGTTGGGACTCCATAGAGCTCATAAAAGACTTTGCAGTAATATTCACTGGAGACTTTTGTTATCCCATAGGGCGAGAGAGGTTTAGGCTTTTCACTCTCTTTGAGGGGCAAATTTTGATTATCTCCATAGACAGCTGCCGAGGAAGCAAAGATTAGTTTTCCATGCCCATCGCTCAAGGCTTTTAAAATATTTAATGTGCCTAGAACGTTTATTTCTTCTGTTAAGAGTGGTCTTTCTACACTTTCAACTACACTCACAAGAGCTGCTTCATGGAAGACGTAATCTGCTTGGGAAATCAGCTCTGCTATGCTTTTGTAATCCCTAATATCAGCTTGAATGAACTTTACATTTGGTGGAACATTCTCGATTTTACCAGCATAAAGATTGTCAATAACGATAACATCATTATCTTTACTGAGCTCCTCGGCGATGTGTGAACCTATAAAGCCAGCTCCTCCCGTGACAACAATTAATTTGTTTTTTATCATGGCTTTCCCTCACTCTAAATTCTTCTTGGGGAATTTATAATTTATGGAAATGCGAGCTTTACGGTTTAGATATGCCATTGATCATGACTACTGGAATTATAATCTTTCTTGATAAAGAGTCTTATAAGACTATTATTTGAGTAAAATGTTTTTATATTACGTTTACATATGGTATAGTGAAAGTTTCCTCATACTTGGGGCTGATTTAAAGATTGATGTGAATGAGAGATTCGTGGCATTGGTGTATTATTTATCAGATTGGGTTGGTAAGAGTGACTTGAAGCTTTGTGTTTTCACAAGTGATCTTGAACTCATAGAATGCAAGAAAATTTCTGCCACGTCATGGCATATGAAGCTTGAGGATGACACTGTTTACATAGAAGGCGATCCAAATGCTTATAAGATTGTTAAAAGTACTCCACATTAACTTGAACCTTGAAAAATTTTATATTTTTATCTTCCAACAAATTAAGGTGAGGCTATGAAGAGAGCATCCTTTGTGTTATTCTTCATTCTTATTGTCTCTACCTTCCCTCAAGCCTCTGCAGGGGCTCCTGAAATAGTTATTGAGGTAAATCCAAACCTCGAGCTTTTTGCCGTGGTATATATCCTGGCATTTAATGGAGAGGACCCATTTATAATCGCTCCTCAGGATTACATTAACGAAGTTCTATCTTATTTCGCCCCCTATAAGGAACATCCGGCTGTTTATCTTATGAGAGAGACCATTCCTAAAAATTTGCCTCACTATATGAGAGACTATTCGATAAATGCGTTTGCAGCATCACTTGTTTCAAAACCCTATCTTGGCAAGATGAGTGAAAATGATCCTCTCCTGAGCGATTTTTATAGATCCTTAGTGAGTTTTGCTAAAGAGAGTAATTTCATGGGATTTTATAAAAAACATGAAGAAGAGTATGAAGAGGTCTTAAAACCAGCTAAGAAAGCCCTTACTTCGGACATCTTTCAAGAGTTTGAAGAATTCTTTGGGTATCAGTATAAAACTTTTCACATAGCTCTCTCCTATTCCTTGAGAATTCACCCTGGGAGCAGAGTGGTTGGTGAAGTTGCGTATTATTTTGGATACGTTGCGTTTATGCCTGAATCCTACTCCACGATTTCTTACCTTTTCTTGGCCACTCACGAGTATTCTCACACATTTATCAACCCTCTTGTTTCAAAGTATTTAGCCGAATTTTCAGACCTTGAGTATTACCTTCAGGAGGTTAGGAGTGAGCTCGCTTATGCAACTTATGACAAGCACTTTGATACAAACTATGTCTACCTCTCTGAGAATCTTGTGGAGGCATTAACAAACTACATTCTCCTAGATCTTAAGCCCAATGTGGTCTATGACCTTCCAAAGTACTTTGTCTTAAGGGATCATGCGATAGGATTTTACTTAGTTGAGGACTTGGTAAATGAATTTAGAAATTTTGAGACTTCAAAGGGAGTGAATGAAACCTTTGAAGAGTACATACCTAAGCTGATAGAACGCATGAAACTCTGGGCAACTCCAGAAAACGTTAGTGAATACTTCGAAGAAAAAGTTCCACTCAGCCCTTTCAGACTCTTCGATAGAGGGTATTCAGAGGGAAAGATCATAATTGTTTATGGGATTGAGAATCCAGATTCGAGTGGAGTGGAATATGACAAAGAAACTGCTTTCATCCTTAAGGATCTCTTAGAGAATGATGACATCTGGAGACTCTACAATGGCAAGCCGGAAATTATCGTGAAAGCCGAGAAAGAGCTAAATGAAGACGATTTAAAGGAAAACCTCATACTCATTGGAGGCCCAGCGGCAAGTGGAATAGTGAAGAGCTTAACAAACCTCCCAATAAAATTTGTCTTTAATGGCTCATGGATCTTAAAGAAAAACATAACTGGCTTTGAAAGCTTTGTAGGTTTTGTAATTGAAAATGAAATTTACACAGAGCTTAGGAAGAAGGACAGAGATATTTACGGTTATCCCTTGGGAGTCGTTGAGGTCGTAAAGAATCCTTGGAATGAGAAAAATCTAATAGCGGTGATAGCTGGAGTGGATAGATACTCAACCAGAAGATTAGCGAAAGATTTCACAGCCTACCCGCGTAGTTATGGCATTGAAAGCGGTAATTACACGGAGGTTGGCTTTTATCTTTTTGGGAAGACTCCTTCTGAAAGGGAGGGGATGTAAATACTCTAAAAGTGAGCACCGAAAGGTTTAAGTACTCCTGCTAGTAGTAATTAGTGGTTCAACAATTTGAAAAGTAGCTGGTGATTCCTCCGTTGGGAGGATAGTCGGTAGTGGTCGTGTGAACCGGCCGGTGAGAGTGAGGCTACCGGCAACGGAATGCTAGATGAACTCTCATGAAGCCCGGCTCTCAGGGCGGGGTAGTTCACATTCAGGGAGGATGAGATATGAAAAGAGTTGCTTTGGTGCTTATTCTTTTAATTTTAGTTGCTTCATTGTTTGTATGGTACAAAAGCAGTAAGAGATGTAATGAAATAATGGTTGATGTCTCAGCCCTCTCTCCATCAAATTTTACTATCAATTCTTACCTGGAAAGCTCCACAGCTTTTGAATACAGTTCCTTTGTTGAAATGCTTTTTCTTGAGAATGGTACAATAAGGGCAAATGAAACCTTAACATTAAAGAACATAGGGAATGCAAGTACTGGAAAGATAGTGATCTCCTACCCCTACCCTATCCTAAAAATCAGAGCCCTCAAGTTGAAAAATGCAGATGTGATAAATGCTTCGGTTTCCCGAGGAAAAGATGCTATTTATTTGACATTTGAGCCCAGAGGGGAGAAAACAGCAGAGATAATGCTTGATTATGAGCTTAACTGGAAGAATACGCTGCCATCTGGATTGGGGTTTTTTGGAGCGTTGGTCGATCAGGGCCCAGGAGACAAGGAAGAGGTAATCTTGGCATCAATATATTTTCCGTCTGTGACACTAAAAGGCACAAAAACAAACAACACGCTTGTTCTACGGTTGCCAAAGGAGTGGTGGGCTTTTGTCGTGGATTCTTCTTCACACGCCCCATGGAAACTCGTGAATTTAAAAGTCTCTATCAATCAGAGAATCCTACGCTTTGAGCAGGAAAGTCAATCCTTTCCACTCATTATAATCGGAAGGTTTAATAGGTTTACAGGAACTATCAGCCTTCACGAAAAAAGTGTAAATGTCACGCTCTATGTGCCACCAAACGAAAGAGAAGAAGGTGAGACAGCATTTGTGCAGGTTGAAGACATAGTAGAGACATTTTCTCAATGGTACGGTGCTTACCCTTATGACTCCCTTAACATAGTGATTTCGAGGCTTATTAAGCCCCATGTTGGGTTGAATATTGGAGGAAGCTTTGTCGTGGTCTCTGCTGGAGGTTTTGATGTGTGGCTATTGTCTCACGAGATCTCTCATTCATGGTTCGGAACGTATGTGGATTTAGGCAGAATGTCCGAGTCTCTTGCTACATTTTCCGCTATGGCGTATATGCTCACTCGCCCTGAAGATGTATCTTTTGACTTTTTAGAAATCTCTGAAAATATCAGCATAAAGCAGAACATCTCATTAGCCAGGGCCTACAGAACCTCTTTGAGTCAAAGAGAAATGTATCCTATAGTCTACCGCAAAGGGGGCTTTGTATTTCGCTCTCTGCAGTTCGTTCTTGGCAACGAGACATTCTTCAAAGGATTAAGGCAGGTTGTAAATGAGTGCCACTACATAAGCTGTGGGTTAAGTAGAATTCAAGAGATCTTTGAAAATGTAAGCAACCACGATTTAGACTGGTTTTTTGATGAATGGTTCTACTCAGCGGGGGTACCTGATTACGAGGTCAAGAACCTCAGCATTATCCAGAATAATGAGAAGTATATCTTGAGCTTTGAGATCGTTGATAAAAGCAACTTTACAATGCCCCTTGAGGTAAAAGTGGAGACAGATAAGGGGAGTACTGTAAAGAGAATCTGGATGAGGGGGGAAGCAAAAGTTACCATTGAGTGTGAAGGAAAGCCAGTAGCCGTGATTTTCGATCCTCATGATTGGATAATAAACAAAAACACGGAATATAAGATAAGCGGTGTTAAAATTGTGGTCGAATAAAATTCAACATTTTCTTGTCAATTTTTATCGTTTGCCCTTTCCGAAACTGTTTTAAAGATGTTATTCTCTTAACTATGGGTAAGGAGCCATGCCAAGTTACATAGTTGTTGGTGGTCAATGGGGAGATGAAGGGAAAGGTTCAATAATCGCTTATCTCGCGATACACGATAAACCAGAGGTCATAGCAAGGGGTGGAGTAGGAACAAACGCTGGACACAGCGTTTTTATACACGGGAAAAAATATGCGGTAAGACAACTTCCTACTGGTTTTATGAATGAAACTGCAAGACTTCTAGTTGGAGCTGGAGTTTTAGTTGACCCTGAGGTTTTCTTCCATGAACTTGAACACTTAAAGGACTTTAATGTCGAGGGAAGGGTAGGCCTTGACTATCGTTGTACTGTAATTGAACCAGGGCATAAAGAGCTTGACCGGAGTAATGGTTATCTCCATGGGAAAATAGGAACCACTGGTTCTGGCTGCGGGCCTGCAAATGCAGATAGAGCATTAAGGAAAGCTAGGCAGGTAAAAGACCTTAAAGAACTTGAACCTTATCTAACAGACGTTGCTCAAGAGGTCAACGATGCCCTTGATGAAGGCAAGCTTGTTTTGGTTGAAGGGACACAGGGATTTGGATTAAGTCTCTATTACGGAAGCTATCCCTATGTTACTTCTAAAGATACTTCGGCCTCTGCAATGGCCAGTGATGTTGGAATAGGGCCAACGAGAGTTGACGATGTAATAGTGGTTTTCAAGAGCTTTCCAACGAGGGTTGGTGCTGGACCATTTCCCACAGAGATGAGTGAAGAAGAGGCGAATCGCATGGGCCTTGTTGAATACGGCACAGTTACGGGAAGGAGAAGAAGAGTAGGGTGGTTTGACTTTGAATTTGCACGCTATTCAGCCAGAATAAATGGTGCCACAATGCTAGCAATCACAATGCTCGACAAATACGACAAAGAGGCATTTGGAGTCACAGAGTTTGACAAGCTTCCAAAGAGAGCAAAAGATTTCATAGCGGAAATAGAAGAGAAGGTAGGTGTTCCTGTTGGGCTGATAAAGACAGGTCCTGAGCTTGAACACATAATCGACTTAAGGGAAAATATTTAGCGAAGAAACTCCAGGATTTTTCTTTTAATTACTTCTTTTTCCATTTTCACAATCTCTTCTAGTGAGTACTCTTGTTCGAGCCGGCAGATGAATTTATAGCCAAGATAGTAGCCTAAGTATTGTTTTCCAAAAAGGGTGTACCAGGAACCAAAGAATGGATTTAAAGGCTCTTTTTCTTCAACTCTTCTTAAAAATTCCTTTTTGATAACTTCCTCATTCTCTTCACACCACTCAAACCAACCCTTTTCTTCGAGATGCCACGGTCTTCCGCTTATTAGGTCTTCAATCCTCTGAGCAAATCCTTCTGTGTAAAGCCACATTATTTGTTCATCTTCAAGGTTTTCTACATTTTCTCTTCTTAACAGCCAGTGAATTAAGTGGCCGAATTCATGTGCGGCGAGTCCCTTAAGCTTTTTGTACCATCCAAGCTCGGCAATGGCCTCAAGGCCGAAGAGGATTGAAGGTTTTCCCTTAAATTCTGTGACCCATCCAGCTCCATTTTCAAGACCGACGTAGATGACGATATTATAATCCGTAACATCAAATAGTTTCTTTACTTCTTTTTCCACTTCGGGAAGAATCTTTAAAAGATTCTCATGGGCAAGCTTCAGGTCATCAGCACTTCTTTTGGAGAGGAGTTTTAGATATTCATGCCAATCCATCTTATAACGCTCATAGTCCCACTTTATTTTCTCAAAGAGTTCTGGGTAGTTTTTAATGTACTCAATCCACGAATCTTTACTCCCATCCCAGTACTTTAGGAAACAGGGAAAGGTATCGATCAGCATCAGACTCCCCACCTTTCTCCTTCTTTAAGTTCGACTTCGAATTTGTAGGAAGCTAGTTCTTTTCTTCTAGGTTTTAGTAACTTTAACCTCAACAGGAATTCCCCATGTCCAAGGACGATTTTTGAGGAGTTCAAAGTTCTCAGCAGGTTTTCTACACTCAAACTTCCATAGGGGCTGAATATTACAACTCTTTCGTTTGGAAGCATGGAGTACCTAAACTCTTCCGCTGAGGAATCTACTATCTTTACACTAGTCTCAGGACTCTCGGGGGCACTTAAAAATATCTCAACCTTCTCTCGTTGGTTTGGGAGTTTATAAAGCCTTCCTACTAACTCTTTTTCTTCTCCTCTTATCTCAACGTCCATATTGCTCCTTAGAATTGAAGGTGCGATGAGCTTTTTGACAGTTACTTTCCCTTTATTGGTCATGAAGAGGAGTACTGTTCTTTCGTAGGTTCTGGTTAGTATTTTAATCGCTGGAAAGCTGGCAAATCCGTTTTCGTAAGTAGCCACGAATTTGAACTCTTCGTCTGGAAATTCAAAGATCGAAGTCTTTTTTCTTTCTATAACCTTGAAATCCTTTTTCGAACCCATTCTTTCAGGAGAGTTGAGAAGCTCCATTCTACCGTACTCAAATTCAAGTTCTATTGGAAAGACTAAACGATTCCCCTCGAAGATTGTTTGCTTAGCTAGCAGAGTGGCCTTTTTGGGTCCTTCCCTTATTCTCTTCAGGCAAAAGGCTAGAATACTCATCACAATTACTGCGAATACCAGATATGCCAACACTCCAAGGAAGGCTTCTCGGGAAGCCCCACTCCTTATAAGTGTAAATAAGATTACGGAGATGATAAGGAGGAAGAGGATTAGGAAGGCTATGAATAACCCTGCGAGAAATTTTATTTCGTAGGACTCTAGGACCAACTTTTTCATTTATATCATCTTCTCTATTGTTCCTGCATTAGGAGTTAATAGGGTTTCTTCAGAGCTCACTTGGATGTATCCCCCTTTTGACCCTTCACATGATCAAGAAGCCATTTCACTATTGTGTTGTGAAATTCTTCTCCCCATTCTGGGTCATCAAATATTTCATGATATGCACCATTAAATTTTTTGATGCTTTTGTCTTCAACTTTGAGTCGTTCAAAAAACTTTATTGCTCCTTCTGGAGGAGTTATTATATCTGCAGTTCCAATAAGGAGTAAAACAGGAACTTTTATCTTTTCAGACTCTTGATGCGCTTTTTTCATGTTCTCGAAAACACTTTTTCCAAGTGCAGCAGAGATTCTGTCGTGAACTAACTCATCCTCTACATATTTCTTAACCGCTTTTTTGTTTCTTGAGAGGAACTTTGGGTCCAGTCCATTGCTAAGAGTTATGGTAGGAATTAAAGTTCCTAGGACCTTAGCGAGAGATACCATAAAGCTTGGTGTCTTGGGGCTTTTAGCTAAAGCAGGGGAGGAGGCCACAACACCTTGAATACGGTTAGGTCGTGTTTCGGCGTATCTTATCACCGTTAATCCACCAAGGCTGTGACCAAAAATGAAGGGTTTTTCCCCAATCTCTTCAATAATACTATCTATTATCTCCATCGTCTGCTCTATGGTTGCATGCCCTCTTTTTCCTCCACTTTTACCATGACCAGGCCAATCAAAAGTATAAACTGCAAAGCCAGTGTTGTTGAGCATTTTTATAAGCTTATCATATCGGCCGCTGTGCTCTCCGAGACCGTGTACAAGAACAACCCATCCTTTCTTGGGAGTCCCAAATTTTGCCTTGTATATCACGGAAGACACCGTTAAGAATTAAGCATGAAAATTTAAAAATGCTCTGGAGGTGTTTCCTCCCGTGCTGACCTCCTCCCCGTCGTGAGGGCGAGGCTTTCGAGAGAAAAAAGTAAGGATCGAGACTTCCAAGGAGCATAATGACCTTATTCTAAGTTTAGTTTGTCCCTTATTTCTGGTGGTAGACCATGATAAATTTCTTTTAATGCATTAATTAGTTCTACCAGCTCTTTGGCGGTTAGTATTGTTGTTTTAGAACCAAGTTCCAAAACGAGTGCATTGTATTTCTCTGGGCTGATTTCTTTAGGATGGAGAGATTCACTCTTCCTTGGAATTAAGTTTATCTCACCAATCTGCCTTGATGAGGGGATATCAAGCTCTTGTTCTTCGATTGGTGTTTCTCTAGGACAATCAAACCTCTCTACAAGTATCTTTATGTCCACTATCGGTGTGCCATCATTGGCGTCAATCCAGTCTATATAAAGCCTGTTTCTTTCAATGCGATGTATTTTGAGGGCATAAATTGCAAGGGGGTTTGGTCTAACGGGGGAGCGCGTGGCGAAAACACCCTTAAGGGGATTTTCTGGGTTGTTGTATGGGTGAACTTTTAGGATTTTTCTTTTTTCGGGTGTGTCACTCTCATGGAACCACAGGATGAGCTTTATCCAATTACCTTCGTTTAGGTCCTCAAGGGCCTCAGCGAACTCGGGGTAGATTTCGAGGAACGTTTCACCCTCTTTATGAACACGGCCAATTGGAATTAGCTTGAATTTTTCCATCTCTAAACCTCCGCTTTTGTTTTTAAACGCCAGCCGTCTATGTTAAATCCTCCCATCTTTTCGAATACATATATGACGAGTTTTTCTAAGGTTTCAAGTTTTTCTTTTTGCATAGCATTCAAAAACAGTGTAACAAACTTTTCATCTGGAAAAGACTCAAACATGTATGCCTTCCTAAACTTCTCATCGGTAAATAAACGATAGACCTTACTCGCTGGAGGCGCCTCGATGCAGAGGAACTTTGAGTAAACATGGAGGGCGTTGTTAAGAGTTAAGTGATAAAGGTGGTTAAAACTTGGGTCATTTCTCTCCTTTGCATCCTTTAAGCTATCAAGCATGTCCCAGAGAGAGTATTTGGCAATCTCCACCCAAACTGCATCAGGTTTCTCAAAGGGCTTTTCCATGTACTTCAGCGCCTCTCTTTTGAGTTCTTCAGTTATGCCAGTTTTATCAAATAGAGCTCTGCTAATTGCAACGATCCTTGCGGTACTCCTGCTATTTTCCTTAAATTCTTTTCTAAAGTAATGCTTAATCTGCTTCACTGGGTTTACAAAGTACTCAATTAAAACTCCGTCAATTACTTTATTTCCCCGTTCGCGCCAATCAACACTGTCTGAGAGGATGATATAAACATCGACGTCAGAATAGTTAGTTTCCATACCTATTGCATAGCTTCCGGTGAGCAGAGCAGCCTCAACAAACTCTTTTTCCTTCCATTCCTCAAGGAACTTTTCTAAAGCGAGTTGCCAGTTCATTTTGCTTCCCTCTTGATTTTTGAGTCATTCTCTAAATTAACTTTGTGGTTCCAGTTCAGTGAAGTGTTTGGAGATGACTTTTCTACCTTATGGTAGCTTATTTCTATAGAGTATTTTTAATAGCACTTGGTTTTAGTTACTATTTTTTGACGTTGTCTTAGAGTAATGTTTATATATTTTGTGTGTTTATTATTTTGTGAGTGTTCCTGTTTGGGGGAGGGGGCGAATGCGAAGGTGGGTAGTGTTGTTTATGGTTGGAGTGTTGTTTTTGAGTGGTTTTGGTTTTGCTGGGCAGTTTCAGGAAGTCAAGGATTCTCGAGTTCTAGGTAGTTCTGGAACTTGTGGTGCTTGTAGTTCTTGCCAGGATTTTAACGTTGGGAGAGCTTTGGTTGAAGTGAACTTGAAAATTGAGAACTTAACAAGGATAATTAATCAAAAAGAAGCGGAATTACATAAGCTTTATGCCGAATTTAACAGGACTAAGAGCATTGAAACTCTTGAAGAGATCGTTAAGCTTGAAGATGAAATTCAACTTTTAAAAAGTGAAAAAGAATTTTACAAGCGGCAAAAGGTTAGTTTGGAGTTGATCAAGAAGTACACTCGTAAAACTCCTTATGGGGTTGAGGTTCTTTATTATAAGCTTCCTAAGGAGGACGAGTTAGTTAAGCAATACATAGAGAAGGTTCATCCTGTTAGGAAGGACGTTAACTTAGACTGGTTTATTGCCTACTACAGGCAGGCTGTAGAGCTCACATTCGACGAATACATTGAGACTGACACGAAGCTTAGGGAGGCAATTAAGGAAGTAAAAGGTAGTAACGCTACGATTGAGGATGTGTTAAAGCTTATTGAGAGGAGGAGGGGGATTTGGGATGAGATTTACGCTTATTTGGAGGAGAGGGATAAACTGCAAACACTCAAAAAGCTTAAAGAGCTCGGAAAACAACAAATAATGATTAAAACTATAACTGGAATACAGCCACTTGCATACAACTTCGGGGGAATAAACGAGGGAAGTTCATGTCTTTCGTGGAGTTGTCCTCCAACGATGTCATATCCACCACTGCCAGAATATACTCCAGTTTATTACAGTTATGCATCGCCCACAACAGTTTGGGTTGGACTTTATAATTCAAGTACTCCAAATGTTAATAAATTCTGGGGAGAGTATTGTACTTATGAGTTCCCATCCACAAGTACAGATGTGAAAAAATATTGGGATTGGGCAATAGAAAAAGCAAATTCCAAGGGATTTTACGCCTTTAAGGATGTTGGATCAATACAGGTAAAACTATTCTATAGTGGCTCAGCATATAACCCAAATAATGGAGAATACCAGGAAAGCAATTTAATTTGGCAGTTTGAATGTCACAAAAATCCCAAGGATGGCAAAAACGAATGTTGGGTTGGAAGTTATAAACCTAAATTGCCCCCTTATCCAAGTACAGTGATGTTTGATCAATATTTCGAACTTTACGTTTATAAGTACGTTTTAAAATGTTGCAAAGGAGGTGACGTTGGAAACTCATGTAAATGGTCAAACAGACACTGTGGAGGGTGTTTTGCTCCAGATGCATCAAGTTCCCAGAATTTCGCATGGATTAATAGGCCGTATCAAGAGATTATAATCCGGTGGGAGGACTCATGAAGAAGCGTTATTTGTTCTTTTTATTTCCTGTTCTCTTTCTTCTTTTGTACTTTCTAATTTCCGAGTCGATAGATATTGTTGAAGTATCTGGATCTATGAACACTTCCTTTGATTATCCTTTAGGTGGAGAATGGAATGTTAATGATGAAGTTTTTAATTACACTCCTAAGTGGTTTACACCTCCAGTCGAGATCAGTGTTCATATTATATCAGATCCACTAATCTGTGGAGAAAATTCTTATTGTAGCTTTTTTGAGTTCAAGGACTCTAAGGGTAACGTTATTGGTACTCACGTAGCGGATGACGTGATGTGGATAGGATATTTTTACTTTAAGGAGGGATTCATTGTTTATAGTGGAGACACAGATGGAATAGAGGCAACTGCTTTTTCATATGATCTTAAAGTCAAGTACTGGAAAAGAATTTATGAGAAGTATCTCGATTACACCCTTCTAACTCTTCTTGCATCATATGCTGATAAGAATTATGCCTTCTTTTTCACTGCAAGTAGACATCTACATACGAATGAAGTTACACACTTTTGTCTTTACTACATTGATTTCAGCACCGGATCATTAGGAAAGATTTGTGATATAAACTCTCATTCACTCATAGGAGCAACCATTTTTCAAGATAAGATTTATATAGCTACTCCTGATGGATTGTTTCTTTACACAAAATCTGGAAATTGTAAAGAGTGGATTAAGGTGAAATTATCAAAAGGAGTTTTTATGTATGCTAATGAAAAATATATTGCAGTTGCTTATGAGTCTACTGTTTGTGTGTTTACTTCCGAATTAAGTGGAAAGCGTTGTGTTGATGTTGGTGAAGATATCAATGCACTTAAACTTGAAGGAGAATATTTAATCATAAGAACAGACAATAGAACGAAAAAATTTCACATAGTTCAAAGAGGGTTTTTCAATGAGTAAGCATAAATGGGTGGAGCAGAAGAATCGTTTGTATCAGATGGAAATATGGCCAGAGTACGGGAGGAGGTTAGAGTGAGGATACTTAAATTATTCTTATGTATTATTTTTGCACTCATGGTGTTGGGAATTTTTACCAATGAGTTATTTGACATAAACAACACGGATCTAAGGAATCTAAACAAAACGAATACCTCTGAAATTTTGCCAAGTTTACTGGACAATACAACAAACGTGTATCCCTCTGAAACTAACAACGTGATTCCAAATGAAACAAAAACTAAGTACAAAATTGTTACAGTTCCAGCACCAAAAAATATAACTTTTGAAGAAGATGAGAAGGCTAGTTTTACTTGTCCTGTAAAGGTTGAAGTTTTTGAATGGTTCTGGGAAACACATACGAGTTTGAATAATGTAACGTTCACAATCCACAAAGGACGTGAAATTGTCAATTTCACTTTGAGGGGTGTTGATGGGAAGTATGCTTGTTTTCCAGAGGGTATTTTCATTATTTCGTATTATCCTGATGGGCTTGTTAGATCGAGGGTGTTGTTTTTGGATTATAACTTAAGTGTGCGGTGGGAGAGGATTGTTGAGGGGGGCATACCGTTTTTTGAATACTATGAGGGTGGGGTCTTAATTTTTTCGAACAGGCCTACCAATGTGGATCCGTACAATATTCCTCCCACTATCTATGGGGTGAATCTTTCCAGTGGAGAGGTTCTCTTTTACTTAGAGCTTATGGGAAAAGCTATTTCGAATTTGAAGATCTTTGATGGGAGGGTTTACTATGCCTCATACCGCCCAGTCAGTTCTGAACAGAAAACTTACGTTTATGTTAGTGTTTACGATTTAAAAAGTAGAGAGTACAAGTTTAAACAAGTTCAAGCAGAAAAAGTTGACCACTACATTCTAGGGGCTGATTTAAAAGTTGATGTGAATGGGAGATTTGTTGCATTGGCGCATTATTTGTCGGATTGGGTTGGTAGGAGTGATTTGAGGCTTTGTGTTTTCACAAGTGATCTCAAGCTTATAGGTTGCAGGAAAATTTCCGCTACGCCGTGGCATATGAAGCTTGAGAATAATACTATTTACATAGAGGGGGATCCAAACGCTTACAAAATAGTAAAAACTGAGGAATGAGGAGGATCGGATTATGAAACGGTTGCTTATTATTTTGATTTTTCTCTTATTATTCCTCTTTCCAAAGAGCTCAATTGCAAGTTGCTGGATAGCCGACTACGGAGAAACCTTTGAAGATGTGCTTGTAACCTCTGAGGACAGAGTTTTTGCAGTAGGGAGTGCTCTTTTGAGTACTGATCTTCAGGGAAAGCCATTACAAGCGATGACAACAGCGCACAGGGATCTTGAGGCCCATAAAGTCGTTCTCACTCCGAAGGAAGAATTGATAGTGGCTGGAAAGAATTTTATTGCAAAGTTTGGCCAGAATGGAGAGCCCCTATGGATGAAAAAATTAAATGTAACAGATGTTGCTGTGGCACCTAATGGAGACATAATATTTGTTTTTGAAAATGTTCTAGCAAGTCTAACTCCAGAAGGTCAAATTAAATGGGTTAAAGTGGTTGTTGAACCAGATCAAGGCTTCTTAAGATTCTCTGGTGTTGCAACAAGTGAAAATGAGATTCTAGTCGTTGGGTACTCCTTTGCTTCAGAGGGTAACAATGATTATAACGCCTGGATTGGCTATTTTGACTTTGAGGGGAATATAATATGGCAGAAAAGCCTTGATTTAGGGTACGATGAATTGACTGAGAAGGTATATATAGCTAATAACTCTGCAATATTAGTGGGGGTTTCTGGCTCTCAGCATGCTCCGTGGATTGGGGAATACTTTGTTGTAAAACTAAACAAAGAAGGCAATGTCATTTGGGCACGTGAAATTCTACCAAGAGGCCTCCCAGAAGGGATAAGCACAAATATTTTCTGGTCACTTAAGATAAATGACATAGATTGTAATTCAGAGGGGAAGTGTCTTATTGGTGGTAATTTTATAACCCTACTCCTCGATGAAAATGGAAGTCTCTTATGGACAAAAAGCTTTTCAAGTAATGGCGTTGCATTAACCGATTCTCTAGCTATATCAGCTAAGAATGTGCTTCTTGCATTTCCGATAAACGGTTCTGACGCCATTGGAACAGAGGCCCAAGTTACCTTTTCAGCAATATCTCCTAAACTCCTTCCAACAAAATTTAAGTTCCAGAATTCTTCAATTACTGTAGAAAACGCTTCCATTAATCTTGTTCCATTAATAGTTCAAGGAGAGTTTTTGTACTACAATCAAAATTGCTCAAAGCCACGACCCTCTACTCTCAATTCCACGGATGATGAGGATTCACAGATATCTCCTCAAGAGTCCACGTTGAATGCAAAAGTAAGTCCTCTTGGGTTATACTTTGGAGGAGTGGCTTTGGTAATAGTAGCACTTTTCCTGTATTTGTGGAGGTCAAGGTGAATCATTATTGGTTCTTATTAAAAAATAAAGAAATAAGAGTCTCTAAGTCCCGTGCTCCCAGCTCTCCAAATATTTCTTTTGCTCTTCTGTTAACTTTTCAATCTCAATGCCCATGGCTTTAAGCTTAATCTTAGCTACCATCTCATCTATCTCTCTTGGAAGGACGTAAACTTTAGGTTCGAGCTTTTCGTGGTTGTCCCTGATGTATTTAGCCGCCATAGCTTGCAAAGCGAAACTCATATCCATGATTTCAGCCGGGTGTCCATCAGCAGCTGCTAAATTAACGAGTCTACCTTCCGCAAGGAGGTATAACCTTCTTCCATCTTTGAGCTTGTATTCTGTGATGTTGGGCCTTGGATTGTTTATCTCCACAGCTAAAGCCTCTAGGTCAGGTTTGCTTATCTCAACATCGAAGTGTCCAGCGTTTGCCATTATCACTCCGTCTTTCATGACCTCGAAGTGCTCTCTCCTGATACAGTTTATGTTTCCGGTTGAGGTTACGAATATGTCTCCCACTTTAGCGGCTTCTCTCATTGACATGACTAAAAATCCATCCATCCTTGCCTCTAAGGCCCTAATTGGGTCAGTTTCAACAACAATTACCGTGGCCCCAAGGCCTTTAGCTCTCATGGCTATTCCTCTTCCGCACCAGCCGTAGCCAACTACGACGACGTTTTTACCGGCTATAAGAAGGTTCGTACTTCTAAGTATGCCGTCCCATGTTGATTGACCAGTTCCATAGCGGTTGTCAAAGAGGTATTTGGTGTAGGAGTCGTTAACGGCTATGATTGGGAATCTAAGCACTCCATCCTTCTCCATTGCCCTAAGTCTTATCACACCTGTTGTGGTCTCTTCACTTGCACCCCATAGGTTTTCTATAAGTTCCTGTCTTTCTCTGAGGACTGTACTCACCATGTCGGCACCGTCATCTATGATAATGTTTGGCTCAATATCGAGAGCTTTGTGCATGAACTCATAGTATTCCTCTCTGCTTTCCCCTCTTATGGCGTAAACTTTCACTCCATTTTTAGCTAAAGCCGCTACAACATCATCTTGAGTACTCAGAGGGTTGCTGGCTGCCGCAGACACTTCAGCACCGGCTGCTTTTAGGGTCAGGAGCAAAAATGCAGTCTTCATTTCAAGGTGAAGAGTTGTGGCAATCTTGACCCCTTTAAAGGGTTTCTTTTGTTCAAATTCTTTTCTTATGTGCTGGAGAACAGGCATAAACCTCGATACCCAATCAATCTTCTTCTCTCCTTCCGGGGCTAGTTTAATATTTTTCACACAGTAATCTTTACCACACTCCATGTCATCACCGTTTTGGGATAAGGTTAAAGGGTTAAAAAGATGATTATTATGGCAAAACTGAAGATCAATGAGGATGGTGTGGATAATGATAATTGATCTAAGTATGGAGCTTAGTGAGAATATCCTTGTTTATCCCGGAGATCCGAAGGTGGAGATAAAAGCGTGGAATACTATTGAAAAAGACGGCTACTATATGAACACACTTTTTATGGGAGAACATATCGGAACTCATGTTGATGCTCCTGCACATTTCATCAAAGGAGGTAAAACGATAGACGAGATACCACTAGATAAATTTATTGGAGAGGGCGCAGTTATCGACGTTTCAAAACTCGATAGGGATATATTGCCTGAGGATATAACAGAAAAAGCCGAAATAGTACTGTTCTATACGAATGGACCAGATGTTTATCTAAGTGAGGAAGGGGCGAGGCACTTGGTTAATCTTGGGATAAAGGGTGTTGGGATTGACAGAGAAAGTATAGATGGAGATTTTAAATCACATAGAATTCTGCTTTTAAATGAGATCCTGATTTTTGAGAACATTACAAACTTGGAAATGCTTATTGGGAAGAGATTCACCTTTATAGGCATGCCACTAAAAATCAAAGGTGGTTCTGGAAGCCCGGTTAGAGCTGTGGCAATAATAAAAGAAAAGTAGGAGTCACTCCTCCCTAAATGCTCCATATTTCTTGGGATCATAGAAGGGCGGGGCAACTGTTAAGGCCTTCTTCTTTTGTCCTCTTACTTCGACTTCGATTTCCACGCCAGGCTTGGCGTACTCTGGCTCGACAAAGGCTATGCCTATTCCAATGCTCAATAATGGAGACATTGTTCCACTTGTAACTTCTCCGATCTCTTTGCCTTCTGCATACACTTTATAGCCTGCTCTTGGAATTCCTTTATCCACCATCTTAAAGTGCACCATCTTTGAGGGTAGTCCTATCTCTTTTTGCCTTAGCAGGGCCTCTTTGCCAATAAATTCCTTGTCCCAGAAGATTGCAAACTCAAGGTTGGCCTGTAATGGAGTAACCTCATCTATGTCAGTGCTTAAAAGCTGGAGCTCCTTTGTCTCATTGCCGTAAAGAGTATATCCAGCTTCAAGTCTCAAAGTATCTCTTGCACCCAAGCCAGCTGGTTTTATGCCGTATTTTTGCCCAACTTCAAGGATCTTTTCCCACACGTAGAGGGCTTTCTCTGGCTTTCCACGCTTGCTTTCATCCGGATGATATGGATTTACATCTTCGAAGTAAACCTCAAAACCGTTCTCCCCAGTGTAACCACTTCTTGAGAGAATCATTTCTATACCATCGAGCTCGACTTCTTTGGCTTGGAACCACCATAGCTGATTAATATCAATTCCGAATAGCTCCATGGCAACGTCTTTCGCTTTCGGCCCTTGAATTGAAAACATCACATAGTCATAAGTTTTGTTTTCGATTTCGAGATCGAGCTCGGTATACTGTTCAATTGCCCTTTTTATGCTCACAAACCATGAATAGAGTTTCTCAAAAGCATCGCTGTCACATACCATCATATATGTATCGTTCCCCATATTAAACACGAGGGTCTCGTCTTTAACGGCCCCTCTTTCATTAAGAACAAGGCTGTAGGTACCACTTATTGCTGGTGGTCTTGAGATATCGTTTGTTGTGACATACTGGAGGAACTTGAGGGCGTCTTTTCCTCTAAAGAATATCTCACCCATGTGAGATACGTCAAAGATCCCAACACCATTTCTAACGGTTAAGTGTTCTTCTTTTATGCTTGAGTACCAAATGGGCATTTCCCAGCCTGCGAATTCCTCCACCTTCTTTGCATGCTCCTTATGCCAGTCAAAGATGTGTACCCTCTTCATAGTATCACCACCATAGAATATTCTCTCCCAAATATAATGTTTTCTTTCCTAAAGACCTAAATACATGAAAGACGAATATATATTTGGTGGTCACATGTTTGAAAAAGTGTTGTTTCCAACTGACTTCTCCGAGGTCTCGAGGCATGCCCTTAAGAATTGTATTCCTCAGCTCTTTGAGGTAGGGGCTAAGGAACTATATTTAGTCCACATAGTTGATATAACTGCTACAGATATAGAGGCAATAGAACTCATGAAAATAGACGAAGGAGAGCTTAATCGAATTGCTGAAGAAATCAGAACCAAGGGCATCAAGGTAAATCCAATAGTGAAGATTGGCATACCTTCTCTTGAAATCGCTGAGATTGCACAGGAAAACAACGTGGATCTTGTTGTTATGCCATCTAAGGGTGAGAATATTCTCAGGCAGATGTTTTTAGGAAGTACTGCTTCGAATCTTGTCAGGGCCACAAAGAAACCAGTACTAGTCGTGAAATATGAGTGGGATGAAGAGAAAGAAGAGATTAAGTGCCTGTCAAACTGTAAAGAAATTTTTAAGAGACCTCTTATTGCTGTGGACTTTTCTAAGTGCTCTGAAAAGGTTATAAATGCTGTAAAGAAGTTTGAGGAGCTCATTGAAGAGGTCACCCTAATTCATGTGGTTGATTATGGAAAGCATGAAGAGTTAGAAAAGAATATTGAAACTGCTAAAGTTAAGCTAAGAGAATTTGCAAAATTTTTCAAGGTTTCAAGTAAGACAGAAGTCTTAACAGGAATTGCATCTCACTCAATTCTTGGAACAGCTCTAGCAAAAGATTCTTCACTTATAGTTGTAGGTAAGAAAGGTAGGAGTGTTATAAAAGACCTTTTGCTTGGAAGTACAGCAGAACGAGTCGTGAGGGATTCAAAACTCCCAGTACTCCTAGTGCCATGTGAATAACCTCAGACTGGAACGGCTTCCACATCAAATTCGGTAGCTACCCTGTTGCCATCATCGGTCATTATTTCTTTTTTCCCTGAGTTTAAAAACCTTTAGAGTTATGAGAAATACACAAATTAATAGAAGAAAGGTTCGAAGAATAACCTTATATCTCCAAGCCAATTTTAACTCCTTTCTCTTTTTCCAGTTCGCGGAGGAGGAGCATGATTTTATCCTTGGTTAGCGGAACGTTTTTCAGCTGTTTGTATGCTATAAGAATCTCGTTTCTCTCTTTTTTAGGCGCTTTTTCTGCTAGGTATAGGAGCAGAGAGAGTAAGACCCCTTTAAGATTTTTCTCAATTAGTGGAACACCTTTCCAACCGTTGTCATACACATAGAGGCCTTTGGGGACTTCACTTCCATCTAAATGATCCAAAAGGAGGAAATTTGATTTTATTGAACCGGTTAAATATGAAAAGAGAAAATCTTTGGGATAACTTTTTTTGAGATTTTCAAAACCCCATGTAAAAGCTTTCAGATAAAGGCAGTAGTCTTCTAATCTTGTGATTTTATTCTTTGATAAGAAACTCAGTTTCAGTGAAGCACGTTCAAGAGGTTCATTTAGAAGGTCAATTCTTAACAAGATCCTATCTTCGAGAGTAGAATTCTCTTCAAAGGCCTTCACAACTTTCCATTGGGTTCCATTTGTAATTATTCCATATTTAACTCCACGAGAAAAGCAGTATCTGGCAAGTTGTCTTAAAACTCTCTCGTTTCTTAAGACATTAATTCCTAGATTCTTGGCCTCAACATAAGCAACAACCTTATCTTCAAGCACTAGGGCATAGTCAGCTCTTCCATCCTCTGTTCTTTCCTCTGGTCTAACCTCTCTTGGATTTTCCCAATCCCAGCCTAGCGTTCTAAAGATTTCACCTATCAAATGTTGCTTTACAGCCTCCTCATTTTTTTCATAAAGCAACCTGTGTTCACGCACTTTTTTGATGACACTTATTATAGTCTCTTGAAGTTTCAGCATTTTAAACCCCCTTGAAACTTAAAAGGAGTCGATAAAAAGCTTACTGTATTAATGCCTTTTAGCGGTCTATTTTCGTTCTAAATGTTCTGGATTTTATTGCAATCGGGTGGGAAGCTCTCTTCCAAGGGAGAGGGGATGAGAGCCCGAAAGGCTTAAGCACTCTTGCCGGTAGTAATGAGTGGTTCGACAATTTGAAAAGTAGCCGGCGATTCCCTCGTTGGAGGGATAGCTGGTAGTGGCCGCGTGAACCGGTCGGTGAGAGTGAGACTACCGGCAACGGGATGGTAGATGAACTTTCACGAAGCCCCGGCTCTCAGGGCGGGGTAGTTCACAAAACTAAGAACAATAAGGGTCTTAGACTTCAATTATATATTTTCTGCTTTGTTCGCCAAAGCCTCTGAAGCTTCCCATTTTTAGGTTTAAAATGGCTTTTTCTACATCAATGACTTTCACTGAGGCCAAATGGGTTACTCCACTTCCTTTCAAGAATTCTGGGAGAATTTGAGCAGTTGCTCCGGTTAAAATGATTTTCTTGGCCTTTTTGCTTCTTTCTACTATCATGTCAAGAGTGCAGTTCAGCAGAGCAGATCCGCTTACTATTACTGCATCCATTTCAGGAAGTAGGTAATACTCAAGGCTATCACTTAGGGTCTCTCTATCCCACAATTTGGGATTTCTTTCGAATACAAAAACCTCTTTTCCTTTCTCTTTCAAGGTTCTAACTATTGGAGGCATATTTCCGATAACAGCTATCTTCTTGGCGTCTTCTACGAGTTCAGTAGCATCTTGAGGGGGGATTTTGGTTAAGTCAATATAATATTGAGAAATAGCATTAATTGTTGCTACTCCAAGGGTTCTTTCTATAATGTTTAAGCTGTCTATCTTATCAATGAACTCTTTTAGGTTAGGGGACCTGAATGATGTCTTGTATTCCCCTATCTCTTCGGGAAGTGTCATTGCTAGGCCAATAGCTTTCCTCTCGGGTCCTTCTAAGACAACATAAGTATAAGGCAACGCGAATGAGAAGTCCAGTATTCTAAAGTCTTCTTTTATTTTTTTCAGAGCTTTCTCCTTGAGTTGTTTAAGGATCACCTCTCTCCCTCCAATATTTTTAAAACTTCTTTGCCTAAAAAAGTTTGGTGAGTAAAATGTGCAGAGTGCTTTTTGCAGTTGGAAATGGAAGTGAAATGAAAGAGTTTGTAGATGCCTTGGTAAAATCCTCAGAGAATGACGTTTATAAAGTGGCGTTTGGAAGGAGTCCCTACCACAAGGATGGCTGGGGCTTTGTGTGGATTAATAAGGACGGTTTAGAATATTATAAAACGTCTAAGCCTATTTTTGAAGACACAAAAGGTGTAAGAAAGTTTTTGAACTCTCTCGATGGGTTTGGCGTTCTTCTAGCCCATACAAGAGCTGCTAGCCAAGGAACTGTTAATCTTTTCAATGCTCAGCCTTTAGTGTATTCCTCCCCAGAGGGTTTTAATTTCTGGTTTTATCACAATGGAGATTTGAATAAGCAGATGTTGATAGATATGGCTGGATTGGACAATGAAAAGCTTAAGGATATCTCTGACAGCTATGTAGTAGGTCTCTATTTGTTGAGCTCATTGCATTCTTTCTCGAAGGATGAGATCTTAAAAAAATTCAAGAAAATTGTTCCTATGGTTAGAACAACGCTTAACACTGCTAGCTTATTTATTACACCATCTGAAATAAAAGCCTTTGTAACTGCTTATATGGTGAGGGAAAGAGAAGAGAATTCATTATATAAGCGGTATTCGCGCCTCTTAAAAGTAGAAAGAAAAAATCTCTTTGCGATAGTTTCATCAACGTTTGAAGTCTACTCAGAATTAAGCTTTGAGGAAGTTAAAAATAGAGCTGCTTTTTACCTGACTATAGACCTCGAAAATGAAAAATTTGAAATAGAAGAGCTCACTCTCTAAATCTTTTTATAAAGTGTGCAATCTTAATCGCATCAAGAGTTTCCTTAACGTCGTGGGTTCTTATTATATTTGCTCCATTCCACACAGCTATTGCTGTAGCTCCTAAACTACCAGCGAGCCTTTCCATTGGATCTTTTCTTCCGGTTATTGCTCCTATAAAAGATTTTCTTGAGATTCCTATGAGAATAGGAAGGCCAAATATTTTCAGAAGGTTTAAATTTGCAATAATCTTTGAGTCCCATTCGTACCATGGTGGCCATTTAGGTCGTAAAAATCCTATTGCAGGGTCGATTGCTATTTTATCCTTTTCAATGCCATTCTCATAGGCTATTTGGAGGCTCTCTTGAAGAGCGGTGATAACTTCATGAACTGGGTCGGTGAAGTCCCTTACTTGTCTGTGGGCACAGAGGATAACTGGGACACCATGTTCTTTGGCAACTTCTACCATTCTTGGGTCTCCCTTAAAACCAGTTACATCGTTTATTATGTCAGCTCCAGCTTTTATTGCAGCCTCAGCCACTTTTGCGTTGGTAGTGTCTATGCTTATTGGGACGTTAATGTGTTCTCTAAGGGCCTTTAATGCCCAAACTGCTCTTTTAGTTTCTTCTTCTACTGAGATCTGGGTTTCGAGGTATGGAGCCGTGGATTTTGCCCCGATGTCAATAAAGGATGCTCCTTCGTCAACCATTTTGAGAGCTGTTTCAATCAAATCCTCTTCTTTTTGTTTTACACTTCCTTTAAAGAAGCTCTCAGGGGAGACGTTAATCACACCCATAATCTTTGGGTCTGCTAAGTTTATACCTGCAAACTTCATGTTATCACCGAATTCTTATAAATTTGTTATCAAAAAACTTTTTTGCTTGAAATGATTGCCTAAATTCGGCAAAAATAGGCTAACAAAAAATCTTAAATTTTTCTCTGCAAAGTAAGTACTATGAAAAGGATCTACTCATTAGCTGAAGCTCTGTTAGTGACTTTTTTGTGGTCTACTTCGTATGTTCTCATTAAAATTGGTTTAAAGGATATTAATCCACTAGCTTTTGCCGCTTATAGGTACTTATTAGGATCATCTATTCTACTGCTTTTTGTACTTTGCTCGTCTAATATTTCCATGCCAGCCATCACGTCAAAGCGAGTCTTATGGTTTTTTATTTTGGGGTTTACAGGTTATTTTATTGCACAAGGATTACAATTTGTTGGGTTGTATTATCTGCCTGCAATTACAGTGACATTTATTCTCAACTTAACACCTATCTTTGTTGTTATATTGAGCATTCTATTTCTCAAAGAAACCCCCTCTGCCATCCAGATAGTTGGAATAACTCTTGTAATTCTTGGAGTTAAAATATTTTTCACTGAAAGCGTCTTAGTTTTCAATGAAAGAATTGGTATTCTTATAACGCTTGTCTCTGGCATTGGATGGGCCATGTACATGATTCTCATGAGGCATTATCTCAGAGAAAATCACGAAAGTGTAATCTCCTTAACTGCAATCTCCATGGGAGTGGGGGCATTAATGCTCCTTGGGGTTACAGCTTCAAGTGGATACAGTACAATGCCTTCACTGAAGACGTGGGGAATAATACTGATTCTGAGTATTGTAAACACTGCATTTGCATTTGTGCTTTGGAATCATGCTTTAAAATACCTCAAGGCTTATGAGCATCAATACTTCAGAATACAATGCTAATACAAATAACTCTGCTAGCATATGCTTTTTTAGGGGAAATTCTAACTGTACACAAGATTATGGGGATGATAATAGTTTTTTGTGGTGTTTTATTGGTTCAGTTAAGCCCGATAATATGTAAAAACAGAAAGTTTAAAGTTTGATAATGCTCATTTTGATAGAGCATTACTTTTATCCAGGTGGTGATGGGAAATGTTAATCGAAACTCCAAAAAGGCTTCATCTAGGATTGATAGATCCTTCAGCGTCGTTAGGAAGAAGATTCGGCTCACTGGGAGTTGCTCTTGAGGGAGGATATAGGATAAGAATAGTCCCTCATGATAAACTGGAGATAAGGGCAAATAAAGAAGACATGAGGACAATAAGGTTCACGATTGACAGAATGAATCAAGAATTTTTGACAGGATTTAATTATCTTGTTGAAGTAGAGAATGCAATTCCCCGGCATATTGGGCTGGGTTCGACTACCCAATTAACCCTGGCCGTTGGATTGGGAATAGCCACTCTGAATGGGCTCAAAATTAGCATTGAAAGACTTGCCTCTTTGTTAGGAAGAGGTAAGAATTCTGGTGCTGGTATTTATGCGTTTAAATATGGAGGTTTTTTAGTGGATGGAGGAGTTGGGAAGGGAATTCCTCCTCTTATAATAAGAGAAGAGTTCCCTGAAGAATGGGGGTTTCTATTAATAACTCCCAACGTTAGGAGAGGACTTGATGAGGAAGAAGAGAAACCAATAATGGAAATGGTTGGAGGAGGCTCAGAAATTGCTGAAAAGATTTCTCATAGGGTCGTATTGGGGTTGTTGCCTGCACTTAAGGAAAGGGATATTAAAGAATTTGGGAAACATCTAACTCAGGTACAGATCTTGGTTGGCAAGCATTTTGAGAAATACCAAGGAGGAGAATTTAGGGAAGATATTAAGTTTATCATGGAGTTTCTGAAAGAAAACACCTATGGATATGGACAAAGCTCTTGGGGTCCCACAGTTTATGGGCTCATAAACCGAGAGGATTATACAACACTAAAAACAAAAACTCAAGACTTTTTGAAAGCTCATGGAATTGGGGCCCGGGTTGAATTGGGAATACCTAGAAACAAGGGTGCAACAACTGTTGAAGAAAATACTTACATACTGAGGCTTATTAATAAGGTTGCCAAAAGTTAGACACTTGGTTTATATTTTTCTTTTGAAAACCTTGTCATTCGGGGCGAGGTAGGTCACTCCTCCCCTAAGATTCTTTTTAGCATGGCCCATTCCTTTTTCTCCCAAGCGTTTTCTTCTGCAACTACTACAAGAGTGCCATTATTGATGATTACATGGTCTCTCACAGCACTTAGCATTTTTGCCACGCTTTCAAAATTGTTATACAATCTTAGAAATTCTAACCCTTCAATTATTGTTATTCCTTTTGTGTTCTTTTGACGGGCCTCTGAAAAATATCTAACCGCCGTTTCAGTTATCTTGTAGAGATCAGTTGGATAAATAGTATTGGGAGCCTCTATGGTGCTTAAGCGGTAACATATCCAGCCAGGGGCGGGTTTGAAGTTTCTAAGAAAAGCTAAGGCGGGATAAATTCCTATCTCTTCCTTGACAGTTATAAATTCATTCGGAGAAATAAGTTGGAGACCTTTGATTCTAAGGGTTTCAATAGCTTCAATACTTTGGGGCCATTTGAAGAAGCGTTCGCTGTATATAATTCTGTAATAGAAATAAAACTGTGAAATTGCAAGAGACCAAGCTATAATTAATATTACTAGTTCATTAGCGAATTCTGGGGTGGCTACAGCATATACTGGAGTCATAATTCCCGAAAGACCCAATGATACTCCCAATCCTTTTGCATTTTTACCATAATACGGGCCTAATATTTCAATAGTCATGATGCCAACAATAAGTTCAAAAATCCCTGCTACAACATAACCATTTTGAGGATTAGTTCGTATAATACTCTCTACACTGCCAACAAGTGCGGTCATAAGGGGGAACAAAATGAATATGGATTTGGGGAGAGGAAATTGGTGTTCTTCTTTAATCAACTGAAAAATACCTAAAATAACAAATGCATAGCCGAGAGCTATCATAATGTTTTCAATTCTTATATCTACACGCCCAAAAGTAGCAGTGGGGATTACTAAGAACCAAAATATTGATATAAAAAGAGCAGATAATCTTTTGCTTTCCAAATAGGCAAAAAGGAAGGAGAGTCCAGCTAAAATTTTGATAAGTGTGATGGAAGTAATGTAAATGTCGCCTGCATGAACCATAATACCCCCTATTTTAAATTTTATGAATTTTTTTATTTAAATCTTTATTCATTGTTGGAAATTAAAAGAAAAAAGAGATATGCCCCTTGGCCCTTATTCACTTATATAATAATATTCTCCAATTTCTTTTTGTTCTCTATCCTTAACACTTCCTTCCTTATTGGCTCTTGGTCTTCCTGTATCGGGATCTCTTCTAAAAGTGATCCCCACATTGGCCAAAAACTTGTTCATACCTTCTCTCATTCCCATTGGTGGTAAGGCTTTTCCATGTTTGCCTGGCTCTCCATCAAAGACCATTATACGGTCACTTATGTAATCTATCATAAGGACGTCGTGTTCCACAACAAGCGCTGTCTTTTCGTTCTTTTCCATTAGGTGTCTTATAGCTCTTGAAACAGCTAAACGTTGCTCAACATCAAGATATGCTGAAGGCTCATCTAAAAGGTACAAATCAGCATCTCTTAAAAGGCAGGCTGCTATTGCCACTCTTTGCAGTTCACCACCACTGAGGTCATTTATCTTCCTTTCGTAGAGTTCAGGAATGCCAAGTGGGTTTAAGAGTTCGGTTTTGTAAAAGTTGCTCATAAGTTTGGCTGGGTCAATTTTGTTTAGGAGTTCGTACACCGTACCTTCATAATCTGCCTTTATGTATTGGGGTTTGTAGCTAACCTTAAGCTCCCACTCGACTTTTCCTTCCGTGGGTTCTTCGACTCCAGCAAGCATTTTTACGAAGGTTGTTTTGCCTATACCGTTTGGACCTACTATGCTCACTACTTCTCCTTTATAGAGTTCTCCCCCTTCTGCTTCAAGTTTAAAGCTCCCATAATCTTTAATTAAAGAGGGGTAGTCTACTAAGACTTCCCCTGTTTGAGTGTGTCTCTCACTTAATTTTGTGAACCTTATCTGATATGGTCTGAATCTCACGTTTTCTTCTGGTAAATATCCCTCTAGAAAGACGTTTATTCCAACTCTAGTTCCTTTTGGCATTGAAAAAATACCATAGGCCCCCGGTTTACCATAAACCACATGGATGATATCACTTAGGTAATCAAGAACAGCTAAATCGTGCTCTACAACCATAACAGATTTGCCTTCTTTTGCTAATCTCCTAATAGCTCTAGCAACTTTAAGTCGCTGTCTTATGTCAAGATAGGATGAGGGTTCATCAAAGAAATAGAAGTTGGCATCCCTTGCCATTGCTGCTGCTATTGCCACTCTTTGCAGTTCACCTCCGCTAAGATGCTGAATTTCCCTATCAAGAATGTTAGAAAGCTCGAGTTCCTCGACAAGCTTCTCTAAGATTCCCCTTTCGTCGGCTTTCTTAAGAAGATCTTTGACTTTGCCTTTAACGACCTTTGGAATTAGATCTACATATTGGGGCTTTACAACCTTCTTCACTGTTCCGTCTTTAAGTTTCTCGAAATAATTCTGAAGTTCATTCCCTCTGAACATTCGTATAACATTATCCCAGCTATCATTTGAGCCGCACAAATTTGGAACGACTTCACCTGAGAGGATTTTAACAGCCGTAGTTTTACCAGTACCGTTTGGACCTAAGATACCAACTACCATGCCCTCCTTAAGTACAGGAAGTCTATAAAGGGCAAAACCATTAACTCCATACCTGTGTACACATCCTTCCTTCAGTTCTTCTGGAAGATTTACTATTGTTATTGCGTTGAATGGGCACTTATGGACACATATTCCGCATCCAGTACAGCTAGCCTCTTGGATTATCGGTTTATACCTGTCTTCATCAATGATTATAGCTTCCCCACCCATCCTATTGACAGGACACACTCTCTCACAAAGGAAGTGACCGCATTTGTCTGGATTACATCTGTCATAATCGATGACTGCAATCCTCATAACCCTCACCGCATTACCCTTTTTTAGAGGTCTTTAAAAAGTTGTTGAAGAATCGAAAAGCAATTTAACTTTAAAGATTAGAGTATATCATGCTCAGGATCTTTGAGGATATAGCAAGTGAAATAGTGACTGTGAGGAAATTTCCACCTAAAAGGGGTAGAAAAGATTCTTTTAAGTTTAAAAACAAAGAAGTAAATAAACTCGTCGAATCTATGGGATTTGAATTGTATATGCACCAAGTTGAGGCATTAAAAGCCCTTTATTCTGGGAAAAATATTGTGGTTACTACACCCACTGCATCAGGAAAAAGCGAGATCTTTAGGTTGGCAATCTTTGATAATTATTTATCAAAGCCTCAGGATACTTATCTTCTCGTTTATCCTACACGAGCTTTGATAAATAATCAGTATGAGAAATTTAGCATTGAAAACTTCCTCTTCTTTCAGATTACAGACAAGATTATTAATGCAAAGATTCTCACTGGAGATGTGGGATGGAGTGAAAGAAGAAGATTAATTCGGGAAAAGCCCCGAGTTGTTTTCACCACTCCAGATATGTTGCATTATAATATTTTAAGAAACAAAAAAGACTACGAATGGCTTTTAAAAAATCTCCGATATATTGTTGTTGATGAGCTCCACATATATCGAGGAGTTTTTGGCACTAATGCGGCCTATCTTTTCAGGCGACTTTTCAAGACTCTTGAAAGATATGGAAAGAAGCCTCAAATAATAGCTCTCTCTGCAACTCTTAGAAATCCCAAAGAATTTGCTGAGGAGTTTTTTGGAAAGAAATTTGAAAAGATAAGTAAAGCTACTAATCCATTTCCAAAGAGGTATCTAATAATGTTTGAACCAAGAAGATTTAATGAGATGCAACTCCTAAAGAAGATCGTTGAGAACTTAGCTGAAAATGGTATAAAGACCCTTGTATTCTTTGATTCTCGTAAAGGTACGGAAAAGCTAATGCGTTTCCTACTCTCTTCTCCTGCTGTTTACAAAACCACGACTTATAAAGGTACTCTTCCCAAGAATGTCCGCTGGAAAATTGAGCGAGATTTCAAAGAGGGTAAGTTACTTGTGCTTTTAACTACAAATGCCTTGGAGTTAGGAATTGATATTGGGGATTTAGATGCTGTCTTAAACTATGGAATACCACCCGATGGTCTCTTCTCTCTTATTCAGCGCTTTGGGAGAGCAGGAAGAAAGGAGGAGAGAGAGGCGATAAATGCCATAATACTGAGAAAGAATGGTTTAGATTACTATTACAAAGAAAATGTAGAAGAACTTGTGGAGAGGCTTGAAAAGGGGATAATAGAGTACATGCCTATAAACCTGAGGAACAAATTTGTTGCCAAAAAACACCTCCACTACATGTTAAGCGAGCTTAAAATAATTGACTGGGAAGAGCTTAATGATTTCGAAAAAGATCTTGCAGAAGATCTCATAAAAGAAAACGTGGCAAGACTCTATGATAATCCCCTTACGACCAAAAAGGAACTTCGTATTCTAAGGCCTGCTCTCAACTATTCCTCGATAAGAACAGCGAGTGACGAAAGTTACTTTCTTGTCTTGGATGAACCTTGGATAAGGTACAAGCTGATGGGAAAGTCTAGTATTGGGGATTTACTTCGTTTTATAAACTGGCTTAAGCTTAAGGGCTACGTTATAGAAGAGGTCGATAAACCAGAATATTATCGGTCTCTTCTACCTGGAATGGCATACTTTTCGAGGGGAGAACTTTATATGGCCAGAGACAAGTTGAGTATTGGAAAATTCCACTTTATCTTTGCATCTTCGCTTAATAAGTTCTGGGAGGTTGATACATTCCCATCTAAAAGAGAAGAGGTGGAAATTCTTAATATCTCTGATAAAAAGACCTACAAAGGGGTTGAAATCTACGTAGGAAGGCTGAGGGTTAGACATTACTACTGGGGCTTCGCGGTGAAAGGAAAAGATGTTTCTCTTTACCTTCAGGAACTTTTAAAACTGAAAGAAGAAGGTGTTTTAAAGGCTGATATATACTCTCCTCTTGTTGGAGGAGAGATAAAAGGAGAGGAGTGGGATATTCTGAACTGGGAAAAATTTGTAAAGGTTGAGTTTGATGAACCTTTTATATGGGAATTTGAGACGGAGGGTATCTGGCTTATTTTTCCTGATGGTATAAGAGAGGTTGCAAATGAGGAATTTCACCATTTCTTTAAATTAACTGCTGAAAAGGGTTATGAAAAGATAGCTTTCTCTCTTTATGAAAAGTTTGATAGAAGGACTATTTTCCCAGAATTCCTTGGTGCGACAACACATTACTTACGGAAGAATATAAAAGAAAGCCTCAAGGGATTGAAGATTAGAGATGAAGAACTTGAATTTGCAATAAAGAAGATGATAGATAGTAAAGATGGTATAGGTTCTGCCCTTCATGCGATAGAGCACAACATGATCAAAATAGCTCCAATTTTTACTTATGTGGACTCTAGAGAACTGGGCGGCTATAGCTATGAGAGTTTTCCAAATCCTCCTTTTATAGGTAAGCCAATAATTTTCATATATGATGGAAATGAGGGCGGTTTTGGTTTAGCTGATATTTTATACAAAAATGCTGAGAACCTGATGGAGAAAAGTTTGGAACATTTAGATAAATGTGAGTGTAGGGATGGATGTCCTCTTTGTGTGTACTCACCCAAATGTGGTACCTTTAACGAATTTCTCGACAAGTGGCAGGCTATACGAGTTTGGAAAATGTTACTAACATCTATTGAAGATAATACTGGATAAGCTTTCTTAATTCCACATTTCTTTCTATTTTCTTTCTTAAAAAGCGCTTTAACTGTAGGTTTTCTGCTAGAAGACCACTTAACTCTATTGCCAGGATTTTGTTGTCTTCGCTTACTCCATATGCTTTGTATCTTAATGGGGCCCATTCCTTTTCGAGACTCCCTACTTTCTTTTTGAGCTCTTCTATACTTTCTTCCAGCTTTTTTACATTCCCTTTAGGATTTTTAAACTCTCCAGAAAAAATTATCTCTAGGATTTTTTCCTCACTCACTTGATATCTTTTACTTAATTCTTTTATTTTTGTAATTAATGAGTTATTGAGTTCAGCTTCGATCTTTCCAAATCCTCTTTTAGGTTTTATTATTACTTTCACGTTTTTTCGCCTCCAATTCTTTCTTAAGCTCTTTGTTTTCTGTTTGGAGCTTTTTTCTAATCTCTAGCATTAGTTCCTTATCTTCTAGGGCTTTTTTGTAGAACTTTCTTAACTCTTCCAGTTCAGCTTCAATTTCTTGTAGTTTTTCTTCAAGTTTTACTTTTGTTTTAAGAAGAAAAATCTCCCTCTCAGCTTGCAAAGTTCTTTCGGCTTTTGAAAGATTCTTTTTTATGAGTTCAGTAATATCGGCATTTTTTAATTCTTTAAACCTCTCCTTTTCAACGCGTATTTCTATTTTCTCCACGTTTTTTCACCATTTCAGTTTTTCTATCATAGCACAGAATATAAAATGCTAAAAGAGACCTCCATTTTCCATAGGGGTCAATTATCTCTCGCACGTCTTTTTCCTTTACTTCTTTGGGAGTTTTTCCAAATATTTTTGCTATTCCTCTTTTAAGCCCTAAGTCACTGGCAGGGTATGTGTTCTTTCCAAGGCCGTAAGCTAAGAAAAGCTCAGCACTCCATTTCCCAATTCCCCGGAACTTAATTAGATACTTTATTGCTTCTTCTTCGCTAAGGTTTTCAAGTTCTAACCTCAGCTTTCCTTTTACGTACTCTTGGGTTAGGTATTGTATGTAGTTTGCTCTATATCCCAGTTTGGTTTCCTTTAATTTTTCTTCGCTTAATCTAAGTATGTCATTAGGCTTTGGGAACAAGTAAAGATCTCCAATTTTTCTTCCTATTAATTTTACAAGATTTCTTATAGTCTGCATAGCGAACTCGAAACTCACTTGCTGCTGGGCAATAGTTTCAATCAAAGCTTGGTACTTCTCTGGGGCTTTTGGGACTGTAAGGCCATAAAATTCGTCTATGAGAAATGCGAACTTTGAGTCAGATATTTCAGAGTAAAACTCTTCTAGCTTAACGTCTAAACCAAGTATAAATTTAATCTTTTCTCGAGCTTTCTTTTGTTGCTTTTTAGAAAAATGCTCTGGGAAGTAGAAGTTTTCTCCATCAAATCCTATTATCCCATAATCCAGAGCCTGTCTAAAGATTCCATTTTTAAATTCCCATGTACCGTTTTTGATCATTTCATGAGTTATCTTATTAAGATCAATCACTTTAACCATCGGTCTAGCTTAATTGGGTTGTCCTTTATATCTTTTAGTGTTGAAACATATAACCTTTTACCGTCTATGGATCGGTGTATTTCAACTTCTCCTACCTGTTCCAAGAAACGCATGATCTCTTTAACATCCTTTTCCTTTATTCCAAAGTTTTCCTCTAAGAATTTCCAGAAAGGCCCACTGTGAGAGTATTTAGCGACTTCCCTAACCAACTTCCATGCGGCCTTAATCTTTTCATCTCCTTTTGTTATTCTAAACTGTTTTATCTCCTTTTTCATAGTTCTCGAAGATATTATGTTCTAGATTCTTATTAACTTTTCTTGCAAGAGAAAACTTAATTAAGATTAGGAACTACATTTATACAGGTGGTAGTTATGAGGAAAACTGTTGTACTAGTAGTTTTTCTACTTATTTTTCTAGCCCCTACTCTGGCAGAGGCCAAAGTGGTTTATGTGGCTCAAATAAAAGGTGAGATAACTTCTTATACTTATGATCAGTTTGATAGGTACATTAGCGAGGCGGAACAGGCAGACGCGAGTGCTATTATAATTCTCTTAGATACTCCCGGGGGAAGAGCGGATGCAATGCAAAACATTATAGAGAGAATAAAGTCTGCAGAAGTACCGGTTATAACATATATCTATCCACCGGGAGCCATGGCGGCCTCTGCAGGCACATATATTGCGTTAGGGTCTCACTTAATAGCAATGGCTCCAGGCACAAGTCTTGGGGCTTGTAGGCCAATTATGGGATATTCCCAAAATGGGAGCATTATAGAGGCTCCTCCAAAAGTTGTTAATTTCTATATATCTTATATCAAAAGCCTAGCAAAAGCCAGTGGAAGAAATGAAACCATGGCAGAGAGATTTATAACTGAGGATCTGGCTATAGATCAGGAAGAAGCTTTGAAATATGGTATAATTGAGGTTATTGCCGGCGATGTTGATGAGCTCATAGAGAAGGCTCATGGGATGAAGACAAAAGTTCCAGTTAGAGGGGAATACATAACTTTAGATCTAAAAGGAGCAGAATTGAGGTACTTAGAACCTAGTTTGAAAGATAAAGTAGTAACATACATAACAGATCCAGCAATTGCGTATGTTCTCCTTACATTAGGGATATGGGCGTTAGTCCTAGGCTTTTTAAGTCCTGGATGGCACGTTCCAGAGACGATTGGAGCAATCATGATAGTATTGGCGATAATAGGCCTCGGATATTTTGGCTACAGAAGTGCAGGTCTATTATTGATTATTCTAGCAGTAATCTTCTTTATCGCAGAGGCGTTAACTCCCACATTTGGATTATTTACAGTTGCAGGTTTCATAACTTTTGTTTTGGGTAGTATAATGCTGTTTAGTGGAGGTGGTGGAGTGGATTACCTTATTTCTCGAGAGGTCTATTCAGAGATAAGAGTGATAATCATCACAATAGGGGCATTATTAGCATTATTCTTTGCCTTTGGGATGGCAGCGGTAATAAGAGCCCATAGAAGAAAAGCACAAACTGGAAAAGAAGAAATGATAGGCCTTTCAGGTGAAGTCGTTGAACCGTTAGCTCCAGAAGGGATGGTCAGGATTAGGGGAGAGCTATGGAAAGCAAAGAGCAAAGATGGAACGACAATAAATATTGGAGAGAAAGTGAAGGTTGTTGAAATGGAAGGTCTCAAGCTCATTGTTGTTAGGGAAAAAGAGAAATACTCTAAAGAAGAAAATGTTATGAGGTGAAAAGAAATGGCATTTGAATGGGTTGTGTATGTGATAATTTTAGTTTTTGTACTGGTGTTTTTGGCATCGGCCATAAAAATAGTCAAGGAATATGAAAGAGCAGTGATCTTCAGACTGGGTAGGGTTGTGGGCCCAAGAGGACCTGGACTCTTCTTCATAATCCCCATTTTCGAAAAGGCAGTAATCGTTGATTTAAGAACCCAAGTTTTAGATGTGCCTGTTCAAGAAACGATTACAAAGGATAATGTTCCAGTAAGGGTTAATGCGGTTGTTTATTTCAGAGTTGTTGACCCCGTGAAAGCAGTGACTCAGGTTAAGAACTTCATCATGGCCACTTCTCAAATCTCTCAGACAACATTGAGAAGTGTGATAGGCCAAGCACACTTAGATGAGCTTCTTAGTGAGAGAGAAAAGTTAAATAGAGAATTACAACGGATAATAGATGAAGCAACTGACCCATGGGGGATAAAAGTTACTGCAGTGGAGATTAAAGACGTTGAGCTTCCAGCAGGAATGCAAAGGGCAATGGCAAGGCAAGCTGAGGCAGAAAGAGAAAGAAGAGCTAGGATCACGCTTGCAGAGGCTGAAAGACAAGCTGCAGAGAAACTTAGAGAAGCTGCAGAAATAATATCTGAACATCCAATGGCTCTACAACTTAGAACTCTTCAGACGATAAGTGATGTTGCTGGAGATAAGAGCAATGTTATAGTTCTAACACTCCCGATGGAAATGTTGAAGCTATTTAGAAGTTTGTCAGACACCGCTGAAGTTGCTAGGAAGAAGATGGAAGAAGAAAAGGAATAATTTCTTTCTTTTTGTTTTTCTGTCTATTTTCTTACTGTTTTATTTGGGTGAATGGTTGTTCTTTGTGACCTGCTTGAGTTAAATATAAAAGCTTAGACAGCGAAGTATAAGTAGTTACACCATTTACAGCTTTCGGACATTATTGTCAAAATTCAAATGGAGGGACCAAAGTGGGAAGGTCAATTGTTTTCGCTTCTGGAAAAGGAGGCACTGGTAAAACCACGACAATAGCTAATGTTGGCGTTGCTTTGGCCCAATTTGGGAGGGAAGTTATAATCATAGATGCGGATATTACAATGGCAAATTTGAGTTTAATTTTAGGGATGGAAGATATACCAATAACTCTACATGATGTTCTTTCTGGCGAAGCAGAACTCAACGATGCTATATATGAGGGACCAGCGGGTGTTAAGGTCATACCTGGTGGTTTAAGTTTAGAGAAGATTAAAAAAGCAAAAAATCCAGAGCGGTTAAGAGAACTTATGAGAGAAATTTCATCATTGGCAGATTTTATACTGATAGATGCCCCGGCAGGACTGGAGATGACCTCTATAACGGCTTTGCTTATAGGGAAAGAACTTATTTTAGTCACTAATCCAGAGATATCAGCCATAACTGATTCTCTCAAAACAAAACTTGTGGCAGAGAAACTGGGTACTCTTCCACTAGGAGCAGTCCTAAATAGAGTAACTAGTGAAAAGACAGAGCTCTCTAAAGAAGATATTGAGACTATTCTAGACGTACCCGTGCTCATGGTGATTCCAGAAGATCCGGAAGTAAAGAGGGCAAGTGCTTACGGTATACCGCTTGTAGTCAAAAACCCAACTTCTCCAGCAGCTATAGCATATAAACAACTTGCTGCTAAGCTCGCTGGCATAAGGTACAGTCCTCCAAGGCCAGAGAGTCCGATAAAGAGGGTGTTTAGAGCTTTATTTGGAGGGGGCAGGAGATGAGTGCTTTTACAACAATCCTTATAATATTCCTTCTGCTAATGAATATCTTTCTAATAATTTTGTACCTCTCAGAAAGGAGATCATCCTACTATGTGGCATATGATGAAGAAACCAGAAGCACCCTTAAACGGAGAGTGACACATCTAAAAGAGGAGTTAGAGTCCGAACTTGTAGATTTTGATATAGAGGAATGGGAGAGGGCTCTCGAAGAATCCCTTGAAGAAGAAATAAAGAACCTTTAAGTTCTTTTCTCTATATTTTTAGGTTTGAGAAAAGCTTAAGTATTTTTACAACATATTATTTTTTCCCCAAAGCTGGGAGGTGAAAAATATGAAAGCGAAAGTGAGGATATTAGATATTGAGACAGGAAGGTTCTTGGTTTTTATTAGTGAAGAGGATGCTAAAAATGCTAAGCTTCATCCTGAAGACTTGATAAAAGTGGAAACAGCAAAGAGAACAATATATGGGGATGTTGTTATAAGTAACATGGTTAAACCAGGCGAAATTGGAGTTACAAAAGATATACTAAGAGCTTACAGCTTTTCTGATGGAGAACTTGTGAATATTGTTCCTGGTGGGACACCGGAGAGTGTTCGTTATATCAAGAAAAAGATGAACGGCCAGAAACTGAAAAAGGTCGAGATAGAAGCAATAATAAAGGATATTGTAGACAGAAAACTAAGAGATGTTGAGATAAGTTCTTTTGTCACGTCCTTAGAGATAAACGGACTTGACATGGATGAAATAGCATGGTTAACTACAGCAATGGCAGAAACTGGTGACATGTTAGATATCGATAGAAAACCAATTATGGACGTTCACAGCATTGGAGGAGTACCTGGCAACAAGACTAACATACTTGTAGTGCCAATCGTAGCCGCTGCAGGCTTAACAATTCCTAAGACCTCTTCCAGGGCAATAACAAGTGCTGCAGGAACTGCAGATGTTGTAGAAGTCCTCGCGCCAGTAACTCACTCTTTAGATGAAATTAAGAGAATAGTGGAGAAAATTGGAGCATGCTTGGTATGGGGTGGTGCCCTCAATTTGGCCCCTGCTGACGATCTAACAATAAAAGCCGAAAGAACTTTGAGTATTGATCCTAGAGGCTTAATGCTCGCTAGTATAATGTCAAAGAAATATGCAATGGGTTCTCAATATGTTCTGATTGATATTCCTACAGGAGAGGGGGTAAAAGTTGAAAAAATAGAAGACGCTAGGTCATTGGCAAAGGACTTTATAGAACTCGGAAAAAGACTTGGACAATATGTAGAAACTGCCATAACATATGGTGGACAACCCATTGGACACACTATAGGGCCAGCCCTTGAAGCAAAAGAAGCTCTGGAGACGATAATAACAGGAAAGGGTCCAGGAAGTTTAGTAGAAAAGGCAACGGGATTAGCAGGAATATTGCTTGAAATGGGTGGTGTTGCTCCAGCGGGCATGGGAAAGAAAATTGCTAGGGAGATTTTAGAGAGTGGTAAGGCATATGAGAAGCTTAAGGAAATAATAGCAGAGCAGGGTGGAGATCCAAATGTAAAACCAGGGGACATCCCAATAGGTGATAAAACGTACACCTTCGTGGCTCAGACTTCTGGATATATAACTAGGATTGATAATAGGGCCATCACTACAATAGCTAGGGCTGCAGGTGCTCCTGAGGATAAAGGATCAGGAGTGATATTGCATGTAAAAGTGGGAGAAAAGGTAAAAGAGGGAGATCCACTTTTCACAATACATGCAGAAAGCGAAACACGACTAGATCAAGCTATAATACAAGCAAGAAGGATGGAGCCAATAAGGATAGAGGGCATGGTTCTGCAAAGAATTGGAAACCTTTAGCGTTTTCTATGTCTCTCGTACCATCCCCACTCTTTTTTACTACCAAAACTTCTTACTCCTTCCTTTACAAGCTTTATACGGAGTTCTTTGGCAAATTCAGGAGTTATCTCCCCATGATCTTCCATCCAATTGATGATCTCTAAGGCTTCTTCATCAGTTTCACATCTTCTTATGAAGTCTATTACCGTAGGGTTATATCCTGAAAAGTCCATGGCCTCTTCTTCGTATTCTTCCTTGGTTCTATAACCTTCAATAACTAGCTCTGCCCCCTCGTCTAACTCTTTAGCTAAATAAGGATATTTTTCCTTAAACTCCTCTTTGTCATATTCTTGCCAAGGAAATTCATCAACTGGACGTTTTTTCTTTTTGTCCATATTAAGCACCTCTTTTCAGAGTTTACTTTGGGAAAGGATTTATATAGTTTGTCTTTTGCTCTTTGCAAAGAACTTATATAACTCGACTCTAATTCTCTAACCATGAGGGGAGGATATCTTCTTGTAATTTACCTTGAAAAAAACCAAAATATAAGGACTAAGGCTAGGAGATTTAACTTGAAGAAGGGGTATTATGTTTATGTAGGTTCTGCAATGAATTCTCTTGAAAAGAGAGTTTTAAGACATTTTAAAAAGGAGAAACGTTTTCATTGGCATATAGATTATCTCCTTGATAAAGCCCAGCTTATCGAGGCTTATTTGATCCCCAGTAATGCGAGGATTGAAGAGAAACTGTCTCAGGCATTGAGTGACGTTGTTATAGGAATTGAAGGCTTTGGGGCGAGTGACATAGCTGTAAAAACAAATTTATATTACTTTGGAGATACTACTCCTTATGGGGTACTAGCTAACATCTTGAACTCTATGAAATTAAGGTGGAAAAGGATTAAAAATCCTCAGGATATTATGGAGTGGGGGGAAGAGAATGCTGAAGATAGGTAAGGTTGAGTCATATATTCACGAGAAACTTGAAAAAGAAAAGCTTCACTTTGTTTTACTTGATCCTGATGATGTTTCACCCGATTTGGCTTCAAAGCTTGCTCAAATGAGTGAGGAAGTTGGTGTCGACGCAATAATGGTTGGTGGTTCTACTGGGGCTGAAGGTGAGGTTTTAGACGGAGTTGTCAGAAGAATAAAGGAGAGTTCTAATCTTCCAGTTATTCTTTTTCCTGGGTCTCATGGAGGGATTAGCAAATATGCGGATGCTATATTCTTTATGAGTCTTTTAAATTCTACAAATCCATTCTTTATAACAGGGGCCCAAGCTTTGGGGGCTTTTACTGTAAAGCGTTATGGTATAGAGCCCATTCCAATGGCCTACCTCATAATTGAGCCTGGGGAAACTGTAGGCTGGGTGAGTGATGCGAAACCAATTCCCAGATATAAACCAAAAATAGCTGCGGCCTATGCGCTTGCTGGACAATACATGGGTATGCGTTTGGTATACCTCGAGGCAGGAAGTGGGGCACCAGAACATGTGCCTTCAGAGATGATAGGAGTTGTAAAAACTGTTGTAGAAGTTCCTCTTATAGTAGGTGGAGGGATTAGAAGTTACAAAGATGCAAAAGAAGTTGTTAAAAGTGGGGCAGATATAATCGTCACTGGCACTGCAATAGAAAAGGCCGGCTCTTTAGAAGAAGCAAGAAAAAGGCTTGAAAGCATAATACGAGGAGTTAAAGAGATTAAGAAATAGTGTGTATGGTATTGGTTTCAAGTATCTCTAGGTGTTTTTAAAACCTTATTTTTCGGATTGCTCGAATAAACTTGCAGCAAATTCTGAAATACCTTCCCAAAAACCCTGAAGGAACCATAGTAAGAACACTATGACAACTATCCACGCTACAAAGCCCACAAGTAGCCTTAGGAACTCAGCAATTCTAGACATTGATCCTCCTCGTTTAAATGATGGTCTTTATTATACTTAATTGTTTTTGAAAGGTTGTCTGCTCAGAATGAATAGTTTTAAAAACATATTTAAACATTCAGTTTAATTTCTAAATGGTGATTCTCAATGAGGGCTTTTATTTCTGTAGACTTAGAAGGGATGCCTTTTGTGGTAAGTCCCCAGCATTTAATTGAAAAAGGGATACTTTATACAGAGGCAAGGAAAATAGCGACTGAAATAACATTGACAGCAGCAGAAGCGCTTTACGGAGCGGGTTTTAATGAGATAGTAATAGCAGACAGTCATGGGCCTATGGTAAATATTCTCCCTGAAGAACTTCCTGAGTATGTTTACTTAGTTAGGGGATATCCAAGGCCGATTGCAATGATTGCAGGGGCAGAAAACTGTGATGTGGCTTTATTTTTGGGATATCATGCAAAAGCTGGAACATTCCGTGCTATCTTTGACCACACGTATAGTGGAGCAAATGTAGGAAAGCTTGAGCTCAATGGAGTGGAAGTAAGCGAATATCTTCTCAATGCTTATGCAGTTGGCCATTATGGGATTCCCGCAGTTTTGGTGGGAGGTGATGAGAAACTGCTTGAGGATGATGTAAAAAGATTCACTCCTTGGGCTGAAAGGATATCTTTCAAAAGAGCTTTTTCAAGATATTCTGCCATAAGCCCAAGCCTAAAAGTTTTGAAAAAAGATCTGAAAGACGGTATTTCCAAAGCAGTTGAAAAGTACAGGAAAGGTGAAACAAGACCTCTTAAGCTTGAGTATCCTATTAAAGTAAAGCTTACATTTAATAACAGTGGCATGGCTGATGTTGGCGAGTTATTGCCGGGAGCAAATAGGGTGGATGGGAAAACTGTAGAATTTGAAGCAAAAGATATAATAGAAGCATACAAAGCTTTTCAACTTCTTGTATTTGCTGCCAGTGGAGTTACCTCCATATTTAGGCGTTAAGCCTCACTAAGGACTTTGAAGGTTATTTTTCCCTCTTTTACCATGTTCTTAAGGTGTGTGAGAAGCTCAGGGACGTTCTCTTCGGTTACCTCAATTCTTATTTCACTAATGCCCTTGCTTGTAGGCGGGAGAAAGTGAATGTCTTTAATTTTTCCTCTAAGCTTACCCAAAACTTTAGTCAAAATTTTTCCTCTTTTTTCATAGGGCATTTTAATGTCGATTTCAACAATTTTCATAGTTGTCACCATTTTATTTTAGAAAACAAGGCCTATATAACCTTTTTCATAAACGAAGGTAATTCTTTAGAGGAATTTTTATTCCCTATAGTTATGATAAAAGTTTTTGAGTTTATACTTCCAAAACTAAGTGCCCCGGGGAAACCGCGGGGGATAAGCTAACGGCGAGCTGTGAGTCCCCTTCGCTCCCCCGGGGTACATTACAACTTGAAAGTTTGGTTTCTTCAGGACAAGAGGAACTCAGTCCATTAGGGATTTTAATAGCTTGACTGTTGGAGGAGCACTTTCATTTTTTCCTATTCTCACTACTCTTGTGAATCCTTCTTCTAGAATTGGAAGTGCTGCAGGAGCAGCAATCTCTATTAGGTCTTGATTTATGAAATAAAATGCTATTCTTCTTTTATTTCCAACATATTTCAAGATATCATGAAGGGAACTTAAAAATTCTTTTCTGTCTTGGAGTAAGAGTAAATACTTGTCAAACCCTACTACAATATTTAGGAATCTCTCATGTGGCACTTTTTCAAAAACAGAGTCATATTCTTTTTGTAAAATAGTACTCTCACTAACTGAAACCTTTCCTATGACATTTCCTACTTCTAAAATACCACCTAATTTTATTACCATTGCCGCTTTTATTGGCTTGGTTAGAAGACCAGAGAGTTTTATATGTTTTTCATACAAGTAGAGAGAATCCAAGAAATCATCAATGAGAACAGGATATGAATTTAGCTCCGCCCACTTTATAAGTTCATAAAAGAGGATATGAACTGGAGCGGTGGATGAGTGTTCTATCAATATGCTCTCCCCAAACTTTAGATTTTCCAACAATGTGCTAATGGTTGACATGTAAAAATCCTCCAATAATTATAGCTAGGCGGTTATATATGTAAACTTATATTTTAATTTTTCTCTATTTTTTCTCTTCATAAGGGGCAGTAATGACTTTTCTTATTTCTCTAGCTATTTTTTCACCTATTCCCTCTACTTGGGTAAGTTCACTCTCTTTTGCAGTGAAAACTCGCTCTACACTCCCGAAATGCCGTAAAAGTCTTCTTGCAAGAACTGCAGACACATAAGGGAGACCTTCTACTATTAGGCGTTGTCGATCTGCCAGAGTTAACGCTTTTTTCTCGCTTCTGACTGCAATCTCCTTTTTTCTTTCTTCTTGTTCCCGTTTTGCTATTAGGTATATGTAGTTTGCCACCTCACTTGGGTCTTTGGCAAATAGTATTGGGATATCCCAGTCTACGGTTAGAGCTGCTAGAGCCCCTCTAATGGCATTTGGATGAATATTTCTAATTCCGTAAAGCTCACCTTCGATGATAATTATGGGTTTTAAATAGCCCTCTTTCAAGCGTCTTGCTTGGTCAAAGAGTCGTCCATCTATTATTGACTGAATAAAGTCATTAGCAGCTTTTCTTTCTATGGCAACATCTTCACTAACTATGTAGTCTCCAATATCAAGCGTTTTGATTTCCAAGTGCACTCCGAGTTCCTTTAACATTTTAGGGACTTGACTTTTAAGCTCACGAGAGTCAACATACACTACAATACCCTTTGGTTTTCTTATAAAAATTGGTTTTATGGGAAGTTTTTCATAGACTTCCTCTTTTGACACTTCGATTTTTTCTTCTACCTCTTTTATAGTTGTTTCACTTTTTTTCTTCTCTTTTGACTTCACAAATCCAAGAAGGGAAGATTGTTTCTCTTTTTTAACCATATCTTCCACCTTCTTTAAAAGAGAAATCATCTGTTTTTCCTTATGACGGGAACTCCAGTAATAGGCCTCATCTCTTGTCCCTTTTGCCATTAAAATAATAACTTTACCGGGTTTATGTCGTCCAGTTCTTCCCTTCCTTTGAATACTTCGAATGGCAGAGGGTACAGGCTCGTAAAAAATCACTAGATCTACTTCTGGCACGTCTAAACCTTCCTCTCCAACACTGGTGGCAACTAAAACGTTGAACTCCCCCCTAGAAAAGAGGTCTAAAATCTGTTTTTGTTTTTTCTGAGTTAGACCTTTGTCATTTTCTCTGCTGGCTTGTCCAACAAAGCGCATAGCTTGAATGTGTTCTTTTAGAAGCTCTTCCACGATTTTCTTTGCAGTGTCACGGTAATTTGTAAAGACAATTATTTTTGAGGATGGTTTCTTATCTAGTTGTTCTTTTATAATTTCCTTCAACTTATCGAGTTTTGGATGGTCAAGTCCAAGCTCCTTGGCCTGTACAAGAAGAGTTATTGCTTTCTTCATTCTTGGGTCTTGGATAATCTCTTTTGTAGATTTTGTTCTGCCTTTCCTCGCTTCCTCATAGAGCTTTTTTAAGTATCCCCTTAGTGCGGATAATCCTTGTGTCTCAAGCAATTCTATCGCGTGGTGAAGCTTTAAAGCCTTAGCTTGGTATAGCATAAGTTTTCCTACTTCGTAATTACCTTTTGCCATTTCGGTGTTTATTATTTGACCTACCTTTAGGACTTCTTTCTTTGGTATGTCGGGGGAATAACTATCGAGTAACCCCGCTCCAGCAAGAGGTTTTAGAGAATCTTTGAGCATTTCACGCAAAAGTTTTCTAACGTCTTTATAAATCTCGGGAAGGCCGACTTTGAGCCATTCAAACTTTATTCCTTGTACATAGGGCTTTACGTCAGGAGAATTTTCTGTTCTGAGCTCAATATGTTCTATGAATAGGTTTTTCACAATAGCTCTTATCTTTGTCTCGTCGCTTCCAGGGGAGGCAGTTAAGCCTAGAATGAGGGGGTGTTTTGATTCTCTCATGTATTCTTTTGCGATATATACATATCCGTAGTTTCCAACAGCCCTATGGGCCTCGTCAAAGATAAGCAAAACCACATCTTCGAGACTTATTCTACCAACAACAAGATCGTTCTCTATAGTTTGAGGAGTAGCGGTAATTATAATACTCCTTCTCCATATCTCTGCTCTTTTTTCGGGAGGAATCTCTCCCGTTAAAGTGTTTACTTTTTCTTCTGGGATGTTAAAGAGTCTCAGGAAACTCTCCCTATGTTGGAGGGCTAGGGGCTTTGTGGGAGCTAGCATTAGGACTTTTCCTCCATATTTGGAGAGGCGGTAGTCTGCTATCATTTGAGCTATTAGAGTCTTTCCTAGCCCTGTTGGTAGAACAACTAGGCTATTTTTGTCTTTACACTTTGCGTAGATTACCTCTTGATAAAGCCTTGGCTGTATAAGGTCTTTTCGCAAATACATTGATGTATATTATAAACGAAGAGGTTTATAAAAGCGCCGCTTGGAAGTTGTTCTCTCCTCTCTTGAAACTAGTAGGGGACATAGGGGAGTTAGTGTGAGAATTTTGTGAGAATCAAAGGTGAGGAGTACTAAAAGATAATGAAAGCGGGAGTTGTTCCTTCTTACCGAAACTCTAAAAAGGGAAAGTTCTAAATGAATTCAGGTGAGAGAAGAAGTGCCCCGAGGAATGGGAAGAGGTAGGGGTCGGAGAAGGAAAATGCGTTTTATAGGTTTTATTCCTGAGGTTAGACACTTTTATCCAGCTAAGCCTCCATTTGGGCCTCCTCAACCTCCAATCTTCATGACGTATGAGGAGTTTGAGGTATTGAGATTAGTTGATTATGAAGGATTAACGCAGGAAGAGGCTGGCCAAAGAATAGGTGTTTCGAGAGGAACAGTGTGGAGGGCATTAACATCAGCGAGAAAAAAAGTCGCTCAAATGCTTGTTGAAGGGAGGGAGCTGATAATTCTTGCTCAAGGAAATGAAATTCCAAAAGGGGAATCACCTTAGGAGCCAGTAATTTTCTATGTAAACTTCTTTTATACCTTCCTCTTTAGCTGCATGGTAGACATCTTCCATTTGTTTTTTGCTTGTAGGCAGAACATCATGCATTAAGTGCTGAGGAGCAAAACCGAGAAGAACATAAGGAATCTCTGGGTCTATTTTTGCAAGATATGTTGCTATTTTTCTGACCTCCTCCTCGTCAATGTAATGGGGAACTACAAGGGTGCTCACGACTAACAGTGGGGGTTCGTCTCTTGTTTTCATTGAGGAAATAAGCTTTATGTTTCCCTTTATTCTTTGGAGGGCTTTTTCTCCGTTTATGCCCGTTAAGGCCTCATAAACTTGAGGTGTGTATGCTTTCCAGTCAATTTTTATTATTCCTCCGCTTTCAATGCTTAATTTGGCCATTTCTTTCATAATACTTGGGTTTTCGAGACCGTTTGTTTCCCAGCAAATCCTTTTTGTTGATTTGATATCTTTTGCTCGTTTGATGATTTCTCTTGACGCTTTAATTGCATAAGGTGCGTGCGGTGTTGGATCTCCACCGAAGTAACATACACAAGAGACCTCCCTTTTCATAGCAACATTAGCAAGTTCTTTTGAGCTTATGATAATTCCCGCTAAAGGATCGATATTTCCATTTTTTATCATATATTTGTGTTCTATGTTTTGGCAAAAGAGACAATCTAAGTTACAACCGGCGAAAAAGACTGCCAAGTTACAAAATCCTCTGTGTCTTGCTTCGGGACAGACAGGTCGTGCAACACAGTTTGTGGGGTGGGGGTCAAGATACCAGTGGAGGTATCCATAGTCAAAACTTCCAGTTATTGGTACCAATTTTCCTTTTTTGTTCCAGATTATCCCACAATAGCCAGGATTCCCTTCTAGAATTTGGCATTCATTAACACAGATTTTACAGGAAATTTCTCCGGTTTGAGGAGGAAGGGAAGGCAAGTTTATTAACTCCCGCCATTTGAAATGGGATCTCATAACTTTTTTTAAAGCTTTTTGAGGGTTTTTCCTAAGGCAGTTAACACATACTCCGATTGCTTCACTAATTTCTTCAGACTCGTAACCACATAATTCACACTTTGTCATCTCAAAGAGAGTCTGAAGATGTTTTATAAATAGTTTCTCTTATTAACAAACCCGTTGAAACTAAGCACACCAGTAACCTAAAAATAAGAAGGACCACAAATGCTATTCCGCTGTTTGCTCCGAACACTGCTGCTATTACCCACCACAAAGGATTCTCGTTTAAGAGATACGCTAGCACAATCCCTACACTGTTTCTTGTTTTGTGATAGACCCATGTAAATAGGAACCCAAAGAAAAGAATATCAACGGGATCAAGTTTTCCAGTTAGTAGTGGTGTATTATATAGTCCAGACCATAAAATTGCTATCCAAAGTACTGCAAATCTAGGAGAAATGTCTCGTACGAGTTCATAAGGAAAAGCTTGCCAAAAAGCGAAGGCAACAGTACCAACTAAACCCCAGAATAAGACTGCGAATATTAAAATTCCTAACGAAATTGGAAAATTCACCCAAGACGGTTTAGCAGCAACTAATAATGTGTCAATACCTACAATTTGTATGCCAATGAGCCAAAACAACGGGATGGGTGTTGAAAGAGCTGTAGCTAATAGAAAGCTATTGCGTAGATTATCTCTTCTAATTCCAAAAATGGAAGGGAGTAATTTTTCGTCATTCAATTTTAGTATGAGGATAGTAACCAAAAATATTCCTGTGAATATAATCCCAATCGTGGCTGCAAGATCTAAAAGGATGTAAGAAGTTTTTAAATAGTATTTTATAATAAGCGTGGAACCGTAAACAATTAGATAGACAAGCAAATAAAACATCACAACACTTTCTATTTTTCTGCTCCTTAAATTATTTGAGCGGTGCGGACTCATAGTTATACACTCACAATAATATTATTTAAGAATTAGTGAGTGGGAAAAATAGAAAGTACTATCTTAAAATCTCCTCTTCTACTATCTTTGCAATTTCTTTAAGAGCTTTAGACGCTTTAGACTGTGGAAATGCTTCATTAACTGGTTGAAGCATTGTCATACTTTTTGGAACTGCCCTGTCATACGGTATCTCGCCGATTATAGGTATATCCTCTTCCTCAGCAAACTCATGCAGTCTTCTAAACCCTGGATTTAGGTCTGCTTTATTGATTATTAGGTAAGCTGGTTCTCTAAAGTGCTGAACAACTTTGTAAACTCTCTTTACATCACTTAAGGAAGCAGGAGTTGGCTCCGCAATAAGTATTACTGCATCTGCACCTCCAAGACTTGCTATTACTTGACATCCAATCCCCGCCGCTGAGTCCACTATCATGTGTTCTAGATTTTGTTCTTTCATAATTTTTTTGGCCCATTCTTTCTCTTCGGTAACAAGTTTTCCACTATTTGGTCTACCCACATCAAGCTGTGCTGAGATTAATGGAAAGTTGTATTTTGTCGTTGTTTTTCTAATTATGCCAGACCGAACTTCTTCTAAAGTGATTACTCCTTTCACTGGACACACAAGTCTACAAACACCACAACCTTCACATGTTAATTCATTCACTACGTAATCTCCATCAATGAAGTTTATACAATCATAAGGACATCTCTCAGCACATATACCACATTGTATGCATGTTTCTGTGTTTATTTTGGCAATTTTTGCTCCTGTGAGTTCTTTTTCTTCTTCCCATTTCTCTACGTTAAAAAGTAGGTCCAGATTAGGTGCATCAGCATCAGCATCAATCGCTATTAGCTTATAAGTGTCTTTAAGAAGGTAAACTAGTGAAGCAGTAACACTTGACTTTCCAACTCCACCTTTTCCGCTTGCTATCGCGATCTGCATCCTTTTCACCCCACATATTCTGCAACTTTTTTGGCAAGTTCTTTGAAGACCTCTGCCTCTTTATTCTCGCTTAACACTATCGGCTTCCCCTCAATGTAGCTATGGATTATATTCTCGCTATACGGAATTTCCGCAACTATCTTTACTCCGTATTCTTTTGCCACTTTTTGCACTCCTTCCCTATTACCAAGGCTGCTTCGATTGAGCACTATCCAAGTCTCAATACCCATAAGATCTGCAAGCTTTAGTATGAGTTCGAGATCATGCAAACCCAATGGAGTTGGTTCTGTAACTGCAATTAACAGTTTTGAGTTTTCTAAAGCTTTGGAAACGGTGTTACTTGTACCTGCAGCAGTATCTACTAGTAAAAGCTCCTTCTTGAGCTTTTGTGCTCTCTCTTTTGCTGCAACTACAATTGGCATAGCTCTCTCTTCCCCTTCCAAGAGTTTGCCTGTTATGAGGGGAAATCCATAGACAGTGTTTGTTAGGTATGTGTGCCCCATGGTTTTCTGTCTCTCCAATATTGCCTCTGGAACAGGGCATACTATCTCACATCCTCTACAACCAGAACATAAAGTTGGTATCAAGAAGGGAGTTCCATCCTTCATAGTGATTATTGCATTTTCTTCACAAATCTCAGCACACTTTTTACATTTGATGCACTTTGAATAGTCAAAATGGGGCATAAACATGTGAACAGGTTCTTCATTTTGAAGCTCAACATTAAGGAGTATGTGGTCATTTGGTGCTTCAACATCTAAATCAGCCAATACAAGGTCAAAATATTCCTTCAGGGCTATTGCGAGGTTAATTGCAATTGTCGATTTTCCTGTTCCTCCTTTACCCCCACTCACTGCTATCTGCATGTGCTCACCTCCAGAGTTAGGGAGACCTAAAACTTTAAAAATTTTGTGCATATGCTATAATGGTGATCTGGAAATGAGAAAGCTTAGAGTTGCATTTGGTATGAAACTTTGCCAGACGCTCACTATGAGAATTCAAAATTTTCTCGATATGTGAAATCAGGAGTGATAGAAGTTTTGAATTAGTGAAAAAAAACTAAACGGGGCGTTAGAAATTGAGAAACTGGACGAAGGGCACGGTGACCTTAGAAAGTTTAAGGTTGTTATCGGGCACCTTAGCAGTGTTTGGAGAAAAAATAGCAGAAAACTGATGTTCCGGCTAAATGTCAGATTAATCGAAAAGTTTTTAAGATTTTGTGCATATGCACATAACAGAAATGTGGGGTGGTGACAAGAATGAGGATTGGAATATCGAGTTCGACAAATGGGGGGTTGGAAGATACCATAGCTCCAGTATTTGCGCGGGCACCAGTGTTTACAATAGTTGATGTGGAGAATGGAGAGATAAAGAATGTCAAAGTACTCCAAAATCAAGCTGCATACGCAGGAGGAGGAGCTGGCCCAATAGCTGTACAGACACTCATAAACGAGGGGGTTGATACAATAATAGCATCACAAATAGGGCCAAATGCCATGGGTGCCATTCAAGCAGCTGGTATCAAATACTACACCTTTCCACCTGGGACATCAATAAAGGAAGCTGTTGACAGAATTATAAAGGGAGAAACTCCTTCGCCACCATCAGAATTTCCACAAGCTCCATCCTATCCTCCTGTTCAAGTATCCTCCCAGAACCCACAGTATTATCCTCCTGTCCCACCGTATCCAGCGTACGGCTTTGGTTGGGGTGGAGGAAGAGGTAGAGGCATAGGAAGAGGATTTGGTAGAGGTTGGGGTAGAGGAGGACGTGGCTGGGGAGCAAGACTAGGCTACTGTCCATGGACTGGAATGCCAAATAGAAGAAACTGGATAGCCAGATATTTCGGCTGGTGGTGAAGTTTTCTCTTTAATTTTTGGAGGATTAAAAATGCCACGAGGAATGGGACGGGGCTATAGAAGACAAAGCTTCTTTAACTATCGTCTGAGAGAACCTTATTATTTGATTGACATGCTTTTGCTGATTGGGATTATTTACTTTTTCATAAGGCTACTTCTTGTGGCCCTTCCTTATGCCTTGGGCTTCATAGTGCTTCTTATTATCAGAGGTTTCCTGAGGCCAAATAGAGGTGGAGTTTTTTGAGCTTATGCAAACTTTTTTAAATTCGGTTTCCCTAATTCTTTGGGGTGATAATCATGAAAATAGTGGTAGCAACTGCGAAAGGTGGATTGAAGGATTTCGTTAACCAAGCTTTTGGAAGAGCTCCAATGTTCACAATAGTGGATATTGAAGAAGAGCAAATAAAAAATATTAAAGTAGCTCCTAATCCTGGTGCAAGTGCTTCAAGGGGAGCTGGTGTTCAGGCGGCCCAATTTTGTATAAATGAAAATGCAAATGTTGTCATAGCTGGTCAATTTGGGCCCAACTCTTCCCAAATACTTCAAGCATCAAGCATAAAGTTTGTTTCGGCCCCTCCAACTATGACTGTAGAAGAAGCTGTGAGAGCATTTTTACGTGGTGAATTAACTCAAGCAATTCTAGGTCCTGAAGGGGGGATGGGCCCTGGAAAGGGCAGTAGCCGAAGGATGGGCCGTAGAAGAGGCCAAGGAATGGGACACAGAAGGGGACAAGACAAAGGTGCCTGGTGACTTTTCTTTTTATCCTCTACTTAAGAGAAATCCGTTTATACTTCATTTACCTAATAATTGTTTGGTGAACCTCATGAAATATAGCAAATTAGCTGTAAAAATTTTGGAGTATGAAGAGAGGGAAATATACTATGACCCTGTTTACCATGGAAGGAGCTTGAAAATTTTTGGGATCGACGATGATCCAACCAAAGTGATTGAGTACATTGGGGATAGATTCTTCGAGAAGGAATATGGATTGGTTTTCTTTGATACGAGAGGAAAATATTCAAAGGAGAAGTTTGATACAATAGTAAAAATAGAAGACAATAAACCAACTGGTCTGGATCCAATAAAAATGGCAAAGGAAGGTATTTTAAAGGATTTTTACACAGCAGCAACTATAATCCAGACAATTTATGGATTAGATCGTTCCCTTACAGATAAACTTTACTCTGATATACTAACAGGAAAAATAAAAAGTGTTCCAGAGGCCGCAGTGTCTAAAGAGAAGTATGGTGAAGTGATACGAGAAACCTATACTACTCTTGATGAGGTTTTCTTTAAGGGCAAACCTCCAGAGCTTGGAAAAAGTGTTCTCATAGACTTTGGTAACGCTTACAGCATAACTCTTGTAGGAATGGCGTTCTTAATTCTTGCAGCAGCAGTGAAAGATAGGAGAAATACCTTAATAGGTATTGATGATGCAGCAGTTCTTTTCTATACTACTCCAGGAAGTGCCGCTATTCCTTTATTGACCCAGCCCATGAGGGGAAGAGTTACTCTTTTAGCGTCGAGATATGTAGCAGAGAACCTTCTTAATGCTCCGGGTCCGACACTTATCCTTTACAATGATCCCGATCTGCAGAGCATGATTTATGAAGCAAATGGGGTTCCACAAGGAGCCATGAGAAAGCATGTTCTCAAAGGAGAAGGGGCTTTCGTATGGAGAACGACACAGACCTTAGAAGTTGAGTTTGGTAAACTGTCGATTTGAGGGAGTCAGAGATGAGAATTACCGTACTTTTTGAGAATCATGCAGGATTTAAAAAGGGCCTTTTGGGGTACCATGGTTTTTCTCTTTTTATTGAATACGATGAGAGGAGAATTTTAGTGGATGTTGGAACGGAGGGGAAAATTCTCCTTCATAACATGAAAGCCTTGGAAATAGATCCAGAAAAAATCGATGCAGTTATTTTAACTCACGGTCATTATGATCACACTGGAGGGCTGAAGGAGTTTCTTAGAGCTAGGAGAAGCGCTATAGATGTTTATGCTCACCCTGAGATCTTTCTACAGCGGATAGCCCTAAAACCCAAGCGAAGGGATATAGGGATTCCATATCTCCAAGAAGAATTGGAAAATCTTGGAGCAAACTTTATTCTTGATAAGAAGCCATTAAAGATTTTTGATGGAGTTTGGACTAGCGGAGAGATCAAGAGAGTAACTTGGGATAGAAGAGTTGGATATATTGTGGAAGATAATGGCCTCATCAAAGATCCTGTTAGGGATGATATAGCACTAGTTGTAGAAGATGGAAAGAGTGCCATTGTAATAACAGGTTGTGGTCACAGTGGGATCTTAAATATAGTCGCTCAAAGTTCGTTGAATAAACCTGTTAAGGCTCTAATAGGGGGTTTTCATCTGATGGGCTCTAACGAGAAATTGCGGAGGGATGCAATAAGAGGTCTAAAAGACTTAGGCGTTCAAAAACTTTATGCAGGCCATTGCACGGGTTTTGAAGCAATGGCATCATTTATGTACACTTTTGGAAAAAACTTTGAGCCCCTATATGTTGGAAAGGTGATAGAGCTTTAGGCATGGTGATCCTCGTGAGAACCTTAATTGCCTTTGGGCCTGTTCCTTCTCGCAGACTTGGGAGAAGTCTTGGAGTAAACAACATTCCCAACAAGTTTTGTTCTTATGCTTGTGTTTACTGCCAAGTTGGGAAGACCCTAAAGATGGAAATTAAAAGAAAGGAATTTTATGATCCAGAGGCTATTTTTGAAGATGTTAAGAAAAAAATTGAAGAAGCAAAGGCAAGGAATGAGAGAATTGATTATATTACTTTCGCCCCTGATGGAGAGCCAACATTAGATGTAAACCTTGGAAAGGAGACTGAGCTTTTAACAGAACTTGAAATTCCCCTTGCAATTTTAACAAACTCCTCTCTAATCTGGTGTGATGATGTTAGAGAAGAATTGCTAAGGTTTAATTTCGTTTCTTTAAAGGTTGATGCTGTTAGTGAAGAGCTGTGGAGAAAAATAGACAGGCCTCATAAAAGCTTGAAGCTTGATATGATTTTGGAGGGTATGCTAGAATTTAGAAAAGAGTTCAGAGGTGAACTTGTAACTGAAACTATGCTAATTGATGGAATGAATTATGGGGATGAGTTTGAGAAAATAGCAGAATTCTTGAAAGAGCTAAAGCCGGATATAGCGTATATCTCAATTCCCACCAGGCCCCCAACGGAAAAATGGGTTAAGCCAGCAAAAGAAGAAATTATCAACCAAGCATTTCAAATCTTTGCAAAAGTTGTTGATAGAGTTGAATATTTAATTGGCTATGAAGGAAATGCCTTCACTTTTACGGGAAACATTGAAGAAGACTTGTTAGGTATTACAAGCGTCCATCCGATGAGAGAAGATGCTGTGAATGAACTTTTAAGGAAAGCAAATGCTAACTGGGGGATCATTGAAAAGCTTTTGAATGAGGGAAAGCTTATTGAACTTGAGTATGAAGGGAAAAGGTTCTACATGAGGAGATTACCCAGTAGAGACTCTTCAAGAAAATGATGGTTGTGAAAACTTTATAATTCTTTAAGAATGAAATTTTAGTGGTGATATTATGGAGATAAGACTGAATGGAAAGTTAGCTTTTACAACTGCTTCTTCTAAAGGGATTGGCTTTGGTGTTGCAAAAGTTCTAGCAATGGCTGGAGCTGATGTTATACTACTTTCAAGAAGCGAGGAAAATTTGAAAAAGGCTCAAGCAAGGATTGAAGAGCTTACTGGAAGAAAGCCCTTTTATATTGTTGCAGACCTAACAAAGAGGGAAGATTTGGAGAAAAGCGTGAAAGAAATAGCAGATATCGGAGATGTAGATATTTTCTTCTTCTCAACTGGTGGTCCTAAACCCGGCTACTTTATGGAGATGGAAATGGAGGATTGGGAAAAGGCTGTAAACCTACTTCTCTATCCTGCTGTTTACCTAACAAAAGCACTTTTGCCAAAAATGATTGAGAAGAAATGGGGGAGAATAATTTATTCTACAAGTGTTGCCATAAAAGAGCCAATTCCAAACATAGCATTAAGCAACGTTGTTAGAATATCAATGGCTGGGCTTGTAAAAACTTTAGCTAAAGAAGTTGGAAAATATGGAATAACCGTAAATGGCATACTGCCAGGTATAATAAGAACAGATAGGGTAGTACAATTAGCAAAGGATAGAGCAGTAAGGGAAGGAAAAACACTCGAGGAAGCATTAAGCGAATATACTAAGTCTATACCCCTTGCTCGTTTGGGGGAGCCAGAAGAAATTGGCTATCTTGTGGCTTTCTTGGCAAGTGAATACGGCTCGTACATAAATGGTGCAATGATACCCGTTGATGGTGGTAGATTGAATTCTGTCTTTTAAGGTTTCACTTTTAAAAACGAGAAGTTTATTAAAATTTGAAGATGAAAATAAATAGGTGAGCTCAATGCGAGGTCCTTTTCCTGACCAGAAAACCATTAAAGATTCTGAAATAATGTCGAAGGTAAAACAGAAAGAATTTCTGAGTCAGAGTAGGGAGCTTAGAGACTACTCAAAACTTGAGAGTGCAATAGTGATACTCCTTGGGTTAATTGTTGTAGGTTTTGTACTCTTTGTGCTGAGCAATTATTTTTAACATGGTCATGAGAGTAATAGAGAAACTCTAAAGTTCATCCTCATCGAATATAAAGAGCTCCTGCTATCGTCGTGTTTAGGCCTTTTGCTATTTTATAAGCCAGTTTGAGCGATGGGTTATATTTCCCCTTCTCAAGGAAAACTATTGTTTCCCTTCTCACGCCTACCATCTTTGCAAGCTCCGCCTGTGTTAAGTTCTAAAAATTAACTTTGATTCCAATTGCTCTTTTTTAGATTGTTTCTTTGATTGGCTATAAATTCTGTCCTCCAACTGTTGTTTTGAGTTTTTGATATTAAAAAAAGCTTGTCACAAGAAATGCCGTTAGGATAATCGTCATAAAGCTCCCGTCCACAAGGATGAGCCACGCTTCAAAGAGGATAATGTTTTTTCAAGCTGTAAAAATTCACAATCGTTATAACAGTCAAGATTACTAGTCAGTTAGGTGATACCATGAACGAACAATATATATTCAGCCATGAGTATCCCACATATTTTTCAAAACTCAATGGCCTGCGCTCAAAAATTGCAAAAGATTTGCCAATTAAACCAGGAATGAAAATATTAGACCTAGCAACGGGCTATGGATTTTTTGCTGTAGAGATAGCAAAGTGTGAGGGGACGGTTAGAATCACCGGAATTGATATTGCCCAAAATGATATCATAAAGGCAAAGGACAACATCAAGAAACATGGCCTCGATAATCGCATACGGGTTGTTCAAATGGATGCCACTAGCATGACTTTTCCTGATGAAAGCTTTGACATGGTAGTTAATTTTCTGGGATTAGAAGACATCCATATGACAAGAGGAAAAGAAGGCGTTCGTAAGACATTTCATGAGGTCAGCCGCATTCTGAAGCCAGAGGGATACTTTTGCTTTGTTGCAATGCCTCCAGAGGAAATGGAGAGCGATGCCCAAAAGCTGGAAAATGAAGTGTTTTCCTATATCTGCAGTGCTACATGGCTAAGTGCAAAAGAATACGAAGAGATGCTCAAAGAGGCAGGGCTTAAGCTCCTCACGAAAAAGGCATATTATACTGGCAAAAAACTCACTCCAGAGCAGGCCAAGGAGGAAATAGAGTTCGCATGTGAGAATGTTCCAAAGATATATGGTATTGGTACTCCATCCTTTGATGAGGTTTGGGAGAAATTTAGAGAGAGAATAGAAAAGCATGGAATGGGACACTATTCCAAAGTCGTACTGTTTATCGCACAAAAAGCAGTCAAAGGGTAGAAAATCCCACATTGTTTCGTTTTTATCCGTGTCTTACTCTCATACCCATAACCCTCTTATATGTCAAAAACTCATAAAGTAAAAAAAAGAGGTAGCGTGAAAAAGAGTTGGTGAGTTGTGGGGGTGAAATGGTGAGAAGACCCTTTTTCTGGCTCATCATTGCTTCATTCTCAGCTTTCTTTGGTGAAGTTACGATAGGAGCAACTCTTTATCCTTTCCTTACTTCCTGGGGACTGCTCGTAATTCTTCCCCTTTATGGACTCCACACTCTAATTTTAAGCTCAGTTGTTTACCGCTTCGGGAGACCAAGATTCGAAACACTCTACTTAGCAGGCGTTATTTTCGGTCTTTATGAGGCATACATAACGAAAGTTATATGGAATCCTGGGTGGGAGTCACCAATTCACATTGCAGGCATAGGCATCTTTGAGATTCTTGTAATAGTACTCTTTTGGCACCCATTTATGTCTTTTATACTCCCTATAGGCTTTGCTGAACTACTAACATCTAAAAGGAAGGTGTTACCCAGCCCACTACTCAAAAGACCCTATCTTTTTGCCTTTATATTTGGGATGCTCGAAAGCTCTAACTCTCCATCACCATTTGCATCTTTCACATCTGCTGTGAGTACACTTGGAGTTATTCTTCTTTTAATCTACATTTGGAGGCAAAAATTTGATAGAGACGATGAGATGGAAGGACTCCTTCCTACAAAGAGGGAGCTTAGGTTCTTAATTCCCGTGTTGTTGTTATACTATGTAGTTCTAGGTTTTGGGATAAATCCAGCAGCAATACCGGAAATAGGGCCTCAGGCTGTTATTTGGTTACTCTATGCTTTGACATTCTATTTAATCTACAGAGCACTGGAGAAGTCAAAGAGGGAGGATATAGAAAGACTTGAGTGTGGGCTTGATTTTTACCAACTGTTTGTTTTTTCTCTTATTTTCACGATCTCAGCAGTGTTGTTCTCAATCCTTGAAGTGCAATTTCATGAGCTCAAGTTCCTTATACTCGCTGTTCTTTGGCTTGTTGGAAGCGGTATAGGGATAACCAGCTTTTGGAAAAGTGCTAAATGGGCATTGAAAGCATGATCGGATGGTAAGATTATCAGAACTCCAGTTTAGCAATCCTATTATTTGAATGCACAATGTTCATATATCATGGAATGTTCATAGAGTAAAGAGGAGGTGATATTTTGGCAATTATGAGGTTGTGGCATGGCAAAGTTCCTATTGAGAAAGCTGATGAGTACGAGAAGTTCTTAATTGAAAGGGCAGTACCGGATTATAACTCTGTTGATGGTTTACTAAAACTATACTTCACACGAAAAGATGAAGACACAGTGGCTCATTTCCTTCTCGTGACTATCTGGGATTCTATGGAGTCTATTAAGAAATTCGCTGGTGAAAATCCAGAAATTGCGAAGTATTATCCAGAAGACGACGAATTCTTACTGGAAAAGGAGAAATACGTTTCCATATATCATGTGTTTTATGAGAACTGACTTCCTTCCCGCTCCAAAGAACGAGGCTTTCAAGAGGTAACTAATGCGAAACCAATATAAAATGTAAAGAATAATACAATATTAATTCTGAAATATCTCTCTAGGTGATGATCATGGGGTTAATTGAGGACAAGGCTCTAGTTGAGGCTGCTTTATTCGTATCTGGTAGGCCACTGAGCGTGAAAGAGATTTCGAAGGCTTTGGGAATAAAATCCCTTGACTATATCGAGAAGCTTATTGAGCTTATAGCAGCGGAATATGCAGAAAGAAACAGTGCTATAGAGGTAGTGAGGGTTTTAGGAGACAAATATGTAATGCAGGTTAAGCAAGAGTATTCTCAAAGGGTAGTTCAGTTAATGCCAAGGCCAGATCTGAGAACAGGAGAACTTAAAACACTAGCATTGATAGCATATCTTCAGCCAATAGAGCAAAGCAAATTAGTGAAGCTCAGAGGAAGCCAGGTGTATGAACATATAAAACGTCTGCTGGAAATGGGTTTGGTGTATGCGGAGCCCTATGAAAGAACAAAAATCCTTGGAACAACCCAAAAGTTTGCTGAGCTTTATGGGTTCCCGGAGAATGATCCTCTCATAATTAAAGAGGCCTTTAAAAAAGTTGTTCATGCGGAGTATTCTGACTTGATATCTAAGATAGAGAAGGAACAAAAAAACGAAAACAGAGAGTAGTAATTCTTTATGTTGCTTATTTTTTCTTTTTCAGAGATATAGGGAAATATTAAGGGTTTATTACGAATTCAAAAACTTTAAATACCTGTTCTATTAATTACTATCTAGGTGAGTGTATATGGTAGTTATAACTAAAGATGAGATTGTAAAAAGAATACGGCAAAAAACAGGTATGAGTATGGAGGAGATAGAAGCTAAAATCAATGAGATTGCACGGGCTAATGAGATCTCTGAGCATGCCGCTGCCCTGTTACTGGCAGAAGAACTCGGGATAAAAACTGAAGAAGAGGAAGCTCCACTTATGCATCTTGCTGATTTGGTCCCAGGAATGAGAGGAGTTAATATAGTCGGAAGAGTTCTCCGAAAATATCCTGTTAGGGAATACAAGAAGAAAGATGGTTCTTTAGGAAGGGTAGCAGGACTTCTAATTTATGATAATACTGGGAAGGCGAGAGTTGTGTTGTGGGATTCTGAAATTGCAAAGTATTACAATGAAATACAAGTTGGAAGTGTGGTTAAGATAATAAACGCCGATGTAAGGGAAAGTCTTAGAGGTCTTCCAGAGCTTCATGTAAGCTTCAGGAGCAGACTCATTTTAAATCCGGACGACCCGAGAGTAAGTGAGATTCCACCTATTGAGGAGGTTAGGAGCTATAATTACACAAGAAAGAAGATTGGGGAGTTAATGGGTGGAGAGAAATTTGTAGAAGTTAGGGGCACAATAGCCAAACTTTACAGAGTCATTGCTTATGATGCATGTCCTCAATGTAGGAGAAAAGTTGATTATGATCCAGCGACAAACGTATGGATATGCATAGAACATGGCGAAGTAAAACCAATAACTGCTACGATTCTTGACTTTGGTCTGGATGATTCCACAGGTTACATTAGAGTCACTTTATTTGGAGATGACGTGGTAGAAATTCTCGGTGTAGAACCTGAAGAAATAGGTGGGAAACTTAAGGAACTGATAAAAACAGGCATGACTACAAGGGAAGCTGGTAGAAAGCTAGCAGAGGATGAATTTTACCATGTGCTTGGTAAAGAGATAGTAGTTAGAGGAAACGTTGTTGAAGATCGCTTCTTAGGCTTGATATTGAAGGCTTCATCTTGGGATGATGTGGATTGTAAAAGAGAAATTGAAAGAGTTAGGAGAGAGCTTTTGGAGGAGGTAGAGTGATATGGAAGAGATGCCAGTTAGGATTAAAAGACGCAGACCTGCTGTGGAAAGAAAAATCTCTGAAATTACTCTTGATGATCTTAGAGTCTCTCTTATTGGTAAAGTTGTCAAGGTGGATAAGATAGACTATATTTTCTGGCTTGATGACGGAACTGGAGTTGTCCCAATTGAATGTGAAGAGAACATCTTACCAAAAATTGGTCAGACAGTGAGGATAATTGGTAGAGTCATTAGAAATGAAGAAATGCACATTTACGGTGAGGTTGTTCAGGACTTTAGCAATGTGGACATAGAATATCTAGAGGAAGTGCAAGAACTCGAAAAAAAGCTTCTCCCGAAAATTAAAAATGCTCTTGCAGGGTGGTTAGAATGAAAAAGAGGTTACCTTCAACTAGGGTTTATATAAAGGATATACTTGAAGGATTTTATGTAAAAAGTGAGGGGGATTTCGAACCTAATTATTTAATCACAAAGGATGCAAGGAAAGTTTACAGAGCAAAAATTGTAGGGACTGTAGTCAGAGAACCGATTATTGCAGAGGATGAAACTTATGGTAAGTTCCAGATTGATGACGGAACTGGAGTGATATGGGTTCTTGGGTTTAGGGATGATACGAGGTTTATTCGTTTAGTGAAAAAAGGAGACATGGTTCAGCTAATTGGTAAAATTACAGAATGGAGAGACGATAAGCAAGTGCTGATTGAAGGAGTGACCAAAGTAGACCCAAACATGTGGATATTACATCGCTATGAGACCTTAAGAGATAAAGTGGAGCACATAAAGAAAGCAAGACTTGCCTTTGAGATATACAATACGTATGGAATAACAGCAAAAGCTAGAGTAATAGCTAAGAACAAAGGAATATCCGAAGATTTACTTGCTACCATTGATGAACTGTATGCTGTGATAATGGAGCAAAAAGCTGAGGAGTCTGCATTTGAGGAAGAATTCTTTGAAGAGGCCGAAAAAGTTAAGGAAGGTTTGGAAGAAGTTAAGAGAGCGGTACTTGAGATTCTTCGATCAAAGGGAATGGCTGTTTCACTTAAGTTTATCCAAAGAAAACTGCAAGACAAGTACGATATAGAAACCATTGAAGAGGCCATTAGGACCCTTTTGGCAGAGGGCGAAATCTTTGAACCAGAGATAGGCTATTATCAGATTCTTGAATGATTTTCCCTTTTTAAAATATTAAAAAGTGGTGTTAATATTGTTCTCTCATAGTTCTAATAACTGGATCGTGTATTAGTGTTGATGTAATTCCGTCTACTAGTCTGTAGAACTCATTTTTACCCTTTTCTAAGTCTAGGTTCTCGATTTTAAGAAGTTCACACTTGCTTCCAAGTATCCATCTCCCCAAGATTATTTTCTCTCGACCCTCATGTTCTGCATCTAATCTAATTACCCCATATGGAATGTCTGCAGTCCACCAATTTGCTTTAAAGGTGATTTTCCATCCCAGTTCTTCAAGAAGATTTGCTAGTTGATCCATGGTTTCACCGGGTCCATATGGGGTTTTAAATGTGATGAGAGTCCAAAGTTTAGGATTAGCCAACTCTTTTTCGATTACATCTCTAAATTCCATTTATTACACCTCCCTTGTTATTGATCCTAGTAAAAAACTGAGCACTGCCAAATATATGGCAATTTTCAGCTTTCTTTGAACCTTCCCGGCAGTTGTAGGAGAAGGGCTTTTTAAAACTTCGTAACTTGCCCATAAAATTATTCCATCTACAAAGATTATGGGGAAGTATCCAAGGCCTATTCCTGCTCTTACAGGAAGGAACGACGCCATAATGGTAGTTATGTTGAACAAAACTCCAATCATGGAAGCCCTCTTAATACCCCAAATAATAGGGATAGTCTTTGCACCTTGGGTTTTGTCACCTTCTATGTCTTCGACATCTTTGAAAATTTCTCTGGCAACGTTTACCAAGAATGCACAGAGAGCGAGATAACCTGCTAGCCCTATTTTCTCAACAGCGATTGCGCCGTAAATAGGCGTTGCCCCAGTTAAGGTTGCAACGGCTAAGTTCCCGATGAATGGCAGGGGTTTGAGTTTCCATGCATAGAGGAACATCAATAAATATGCACCTAATGCAAAGAGAAATGCTTCAATGCCAATTAAATATGCTATAAAAAGGCCTGAAAGTGCCAGAGAGAGACCATAAATGAGGGCAGTATTTCTGGAAAAGGCTCCTCTCGGAAGAGGTCTTTTTGGTCTGTTAATTTTATCAATTTCATAATCAAAATAATCATTTATTGTGTTTCCCCAGCTACATCCCAAGAAAACTACTAAAAATATCAGCAAACTTGTTTTGTTAGGGGGTAAACTACCTAAGGCTACAGTAGCGCCAAGGATACCTACTAAACCTGCGATAATACAATTAGCTGGTCTTACAATTTCAATGAGTCCTTTGAGTTCCATTAGGAGCACCTAATACTACCAGACACTTTTTGGTTAAAAATGTTTCTCTAAAGGGCTTCTCTAGGGAGGAGGCCGAGCTCTTCCCCGTCTTCCCTAACTCTAATTCTGCCTAACCTTATTTCCGTAATTTTTTCAAGTTCTTCTTTATTTAGGGGAGTCATTAAGTGAGCTTTAAGCTCGTTGAAATTTATGAACTTGAGAATCCCTAATCCCAAACAAAATCCCTTCCTGTCTATAAGGCCAACGATAAGATTGCTTAAGTTTTCGAAATCACAGGCCATGAGCGTGTTTCGATCAAAACTTCTGGGAAAGTTTCCAATATTTGCTTTTACCACGAAATACTTATTGGAAATTTTTCTTCCATGAAATATTATCCATCTAAAAAGACTCTCTAACATATTTTTCTCTTCTTCAGTGATTTTTGTTCCTTGGAACATTAGCGTGCCACTTATGTTTATCTGTTGCAGGTCAATCTCCCATTCATGGGATTCTTTGAAATATCTTTTCCACTTGTCTCGTCTTATTTTTCTTCTTTCTTCTCTGGTGTGAATTCTCACGTTTTCACTAATTTTTAATTTGAATATTCTTATTTTGCCCTCAAAAGGCTGAATAATATTTCCAAGCTCGTCTTTTTTCTGAAGGGCAATAATAATGTCGGGATTAGTTACCTCGATTTTCATTCGTTTCAATTCTACACCTGGGCCATGTACTAGGCCAGTAGTGTCTATGAGAATAACATCCGCCCTTTTAATGGCTTCATTAACGAGAAGTTTTACTCCAGTTATCATCTCCCCAAAGAACTGATTAGGAGTAATAGTACCTACAAAATAATGTTTTTTGGCTTTTATCTCATCTAGAGAGGTAAACACTTCCTCTGGAAATCCAAGGCTAATGACTGCTGGAGGAAGAATTCCCTTTTGACCTATATCACTATCAATTATTCCTACTCTAAGGCCCTCTTTTAACAGTTCGTTTGCTAAAAAAACTGTGAGCGTGGTCTTTCCGCTATCCACGCTCCCTATTATCATGATCTTTACAGGTTTTTTGAGCTTTCTGATGACCTCGACAACTTCTTTTCTATCTTCTGGAACTCTGTTCGTGTACTTGGCTTTATTCATAGTTAAAATTAAAAAGGAAGTAATTAAAAAATTAACCCTGAGCATTGGATGGCAATAAGTAGTGGGATTTGTTTACAAAGACCAAAAGATTTATTAAACTCTCAAACGTATTGGTTTATGATGGCAAAGAAAATAGTAAGGGGTGATTGAAAATGAATAATGAAACTGCACTTACATCAAGGCAGATAGAATTGCTTAAGAAGCTTTACAAAGAGGGGAAAACTATAGAGGTACACACAGTTGAGAAAACACAAGATGAAATTGCAGATGAGCTTGGAATAACGAGACAAGCTCTGAGCAATCATCTTAAGACTCTCAAAGAGCTTGGATATATAAGAACTGGAAGAGGGTTTATCGATCTTACAGATAGAGCATTAGAATTCCTTGGGGAGAAGAAAGGGGATGTGTTTATTTTTGTTAGAATTGAACCCACAAAAAGAAAACAAGTTTATGAGTCCATTAGAAAGCTTAAAATTAAACGGATTCACAGAGTTACTGGTGACATAGATCTTATTGTGGAAGCAGACAAGACAAGACTTGATGAGATTTTAGAAGAAGTAGCTTCTCTTGACGGTGTTAGGGAAACTATAACCCACGTTGTTCTTGAGACCTTTTGATCTTTTCTTCTATTAATTTTCTGAGTTCCTCGAGATTTGTACCAAATTTTGCTGAAATTGGTATAAAAGTATCTTTATGATCATCCCAACTACCGGAAAGTCCAAATTTCTCTATAAGCTTGTTTATTGTAGCACGAATATTTTTCATTTTGTCCATCTTATTAACAGCTACAATGGTTGGAATCTCTAGCTCTTGAAGAAACTGGAAGAATTCGACATCTATTGGGATTTCTCCTCGTTTTTCCCAGCGTTCGATAATTTCGAGGGCACTTTTACCATCTATGACAAGAACAGCTAGGTCAATTTTATCAGCATTGTTTTCAATAAATCTCACTATTTCAGTTTTTATTTTCTCTTGAACATGTTTTGGTACTCCGCTCATAAATCCAAATCCAGGCATATCTACTATTGTCTTGCCCCTCCAACCGAGTTCGATAGGTTTTCTGGTAACTCCCGGTCTCTTTCCTCGCTTGACGTATTTGCCTGTGAGCCTAAATATGAGGGTACTTTTTCCAACATTTGAACGACCTACAAAGACTATCATGATCTTCACCTTTTTAACTTCGAGAAAGGCTTAAGTATAGTAACTTCAAAAATCTTTCTTAGGTGAATGCCATGGCCGAAAGTCAACAGGCAAATCAACTTGTTAATAAGTTCGTGGTGTCGTTAACCGAGGGACAAATACTGGGTTATGTAACGGACATTAATGTTGAAGTGGATCATGACCAGTTCTATTTTATATTTAAAATTAAGACTCTAGAAAACCTTGCTAAAACTGGTGAAGTTCAAACAGGAATGTTTTCAAGCGAAAGAAAAATAAGAATCCGCCCTTCAGATATAGTGAATGTTGGACCTGATGTAATAATCCTTGGAAATGGGCAAGTTCCCCCCATAAGGGAGATTGAGCAACTTCACAATATTGCTTCGGAATATAATGCACTCGTAAAAGAACTTGAGCATAAAGAAAGAGTTATTGCAGAATTGAAAGAGGAAAACTCTAAGTTAATAAAACAAATGGATGAACTTACAAGAGAATTAAAGAGGCTTCAAGTGATTAAGGAAGATTTTGAACATTTAAAGGAGCAACTTATAAAACAAGAGGGGCAACTTGAAATGGCCAAGGAATACATAAGACTTCTCGAGGGATTAAGGCATGATATTGATCAGATAAAGGCTGATGTTGAAACCCTTCTCAAAGGGTATATTGAAGATGCCATTAGAAGGATAGTGAATGAGGAATTAAATGCAAGAGGGTTGAAGAAAACACTCCTTTAACTGAAGATTTGGCTTCCAAAGACGTTAAGGAGTATTTCAATGGCAATGAAAATCAATACTATTGCTATGGCCCCCTTGGGGCTTATTTTTATTGCTCTTGTATCTTCATCGAAAAACCTCATTAAGCCTGCACCGGTTGGTGGAAGAGTCGTTTTTTCCTTCGCCATTTTTCTCACCTCTTTGTTGAAGAGGTAAGTAAAGGTATATAAAAAAGTTTTGATATTAAACTGAATTATTCGAGAGTTTCCAGTATTGTGATATTGTATGGGTTTATAAAGATTTGATGATAGATTTAATGCTCTAAGTAAAATTAAATGTTACTTAACTTTTGATTTGATTATGGAAATCTTTAAATATAACAAGAACACTAGCCATAATTGAAAAAATTCAGCTAGGAAGAGGAGTAACTAATTGATTAGAGCACCATGAACGCCTTGGACAATTCTTCCTCTCCCTTGTGTGCTCCTCTAACGCCATGAGAGATCTCAGGGAGTTATTTTGGAGGTGTAGAAATTGCCGATGTATATCATAACCCATAAGTGGAACCCTGAAGAAGGCATAGCTGCAACAAAGGAAGCCGCTAGATTCTTTGAATCTTTTTTGGTTGAAGGTGTAGACCTTCCCAAAGGGGTAGAGTTCTTAGCCAGCTATAACTTTGCATATGGTTCGTATACTATCTGGAATGCACCAAATAAGGAGATACTCGAAAGTATTATGGAAGACTTTCCAGTTTTTAAAAAGAGAGCAGAGACTGTTGAAGTTACACAAAGTTATCCACCTACCACAGAGTATGTTGTGAGGATATGGAAGATGGTTATTAGCCTTGCCGATAAGTGAGTTGAGTTTTTATTTTCTTTTTAATTTTCTCGCTATTGTGGTTTTTTTGTCGTTGAAGAAAGTTTTATATATTACTAGTATATTACTGTTAATAACTATAGAATTGTGGTGATTCACATGTGTAATGATGGCTCATGCAAACCCCCAGAAGACGTGCCCCCAAACTGGCTTCAGCTTCGTAATTTTGTTAGGGCTTTACGCTTTCCAACTAGATGGCTGATAATTAGATATATTGGCAATGAGAGTAGAAGTACAAGGGAAATTTATGAATATCTAATTAAAAAAGGAGAACAATTAACAAGATCTGGATTATATTATCATCTTTCTGAACTTAAAAATGCAGGTATCATAGAAGTTGCTGGATATATAGAAGAGGGTGGCGGAGCGCCAGAAAAGGTATGGAGATTAAAGACGAAAAAAATAGTAATAAATCTGTTGGAAACGGAGGGGGAAGGTGATTAAATGAATATCACTGCACTCATTATTAATACTATGGCTATCTTTGGCCTTTTGATAGCATTTGCTAAGGACAAGGATAAAGCTATACAATCTCTCAAAATAGCCGGGAAGTCTTTCATTAGAGTGCTTCCGATGGTCTTTATAATTATAATTGTCATTGGTTTACTTCTCGGATTTGTGCCACCTGAACAAATATCGGGATTTATAGGTGAGCAATCAGGAATTAAAGGAATATTGCTTGTTGGTGTACTTGGAGCATTAATGCACATCCCTGCTTTATTGTCATTCCCTTTGGCAGCCTCTCTTCTTGAGAATGGTGCATCAGTTAGTGCAGTGGTTGCATTTATAACTACATTAACCATGATTGGAACAGTGACACTCCCCTTAGAGATAAAAGAACTAGGAAAGAGGATAGCGTTTCTCCGGAATGGATTGAGTTTTATCATCGCAATTATTATTGCCTTGATTATGGGGGCAATCTTATGAAAAAGGAAAGGGAAATGATTCGAGATTGGATTCTGTTAGGATTAATTTCAATACTCCTTGTAGGCCTTCTATCAATTTTTCCAGATAAAAAGGAAGTGGTACTCAGTACATCATGGGAGTTTTTTATTGAGATGGTGTGGATACTTCCTGCAGTGATGGTAATATTAGGTCTTTTTGCAGTATGGGTCCCAAAGGATATTGTTGTGAAGTATCTTGGAAGCACATCTGGTATGAAGGGTATCCTCTTCGCGATAGTCCTTGGTACATTACCGACTGGGCCCCTTTATATTGCCTTTCCAATAGCCGCTACCCTACTTAAGAAAGGTGCTAAAATATCAAATATCATCGTTTTTCTTTCGTCATGGGCGTGTATAAAACTCCCACAAGAGATGGTAGAACTTCAATTTCTTGGACTAAAATTTATGGCAATAAGGCTCATTTTGACAATTATCTTTGTAGTCATTATGGGAGTGTTTATAGAAAAATTAATCGAATGGAGTAATAAAAAATAACTGCCATTTTTCCTTCGTGAGTACCAAGTCTTTTAAAAGTAAAAGATAATCCATGGCCTACCCTACCGTAAAACGACAAGGTTTTCGAGGAGAACATATAGGAGATGAAGAAGATATAAGTGTTTGATCCCAAGACGATATTATCTGCCATACGGGGGAGATTTAAAACAACGTCACTTAACAGTGCGCATGCGGTTTGTTTCAGCATTTTTCTCTTGAAAGCCTCGCCGTTCACGGCAGGGATGTGGTAATTGGAATCTAGCCTGTTGTGAGTCGAAACCCTTTTAAATTCAACAACGTAGTAAGGCCTCGAGGGGGCCACTCAAAAACAACTCCTCTCAAAGGGGTTTCATTGTGTCCCTCCGCCCTCGGAGGGAAGACGCCGTTAGGCGTCCTTTCAAGAACCGCCTTCAAGTGGTTGAAAACTCTTGGAGTGGCCTTTGAAGCAATAACCCCGAACCGCTTTGCGGTAGGGGTAACTGGCCGAAGACCCGGCCCTCGGGCTGAACCGAAAGCGGTAACGCGAGTAAGTGATGAGCCCGCAAACCTCCCCGCTGTAACGGGGAGGAGGTCAGTTAGCCCATGGTGGACAAGGGGTTTACCCAATGAATCCCGCTAATGAACGTGGAGGTGGGAGGAAATGGCCACATTCAAGCTTGTAATATCTGACACAAAAAGTGGAGTCGCAAAACAAGTTGAGATTACCGGAGCGGAAGCAGAGAAGCTTATAGGATTAAGAATAGGAGACGAAATTGAACCAAAAGAGCTTGGGCTTAATTTGAGTGAAATCTTTGGGAATGAAATTCCTGCTGAGGTTAAGCTCAAAATAACTGGTGGGACAGATAAAGATGGATTTCCAATGAGACCAGATGTTCACGGCCCAAGGAGGGTTAGAATACTCCTCTCCAGAGGTCCTGGATTCAGACCTCAAGAAAGAGGGGAAAGAAGGAAGAAGACTGTTAGGGGCAATACAATAAGCCACGAAATTGCCCAAATAAACGTTAAAATAGTGTATCCATGAGGTTTTCTCCCTTTTATTTAATTTCTGTTCCATCGATTAATTTTAAAAGCTCTTGTGGCAAGGTTAATAAGGGAGAATGAATCCTTACTTTTGGAGGCGAGGGAAATGGCGAAGAAAAAGTTTAAGCAAGCCGAGGTTAATATTGGTATGGTAGGTCACGTTGATCATGGTAAGACTACATTGACGAGGGCCCTAACTGGCATTTGGACAGATACTCATAGTGAGGAACTTAGGAGGGGTATTACAATTAAAATAGGGTTTGCTGACGCTGAAATAAGAAAATGCCCAAGCTGTGGCAAATATTCAACTTCTCCAAAGTGTCCGTATTGTGGTGCTGAAACTGAATTTGAAAGAAGGGTTTCGTTTATTGATTCTCCAGGTCACGAGGCTTTGATGACTACTATGCTTGCAGGTGCTTCTTTAATGGATGGGGCCATTTTAGTTATTGCTGCAAATGAACCATGTCCACGACCACAGACAAGAGAACATTTGATGGCTCTCCAAATAGTAGGTAACAAAAATATAATAATTGCCCAAAACAAAATAGAGCTTGTTAAAAAAGAGCAGGCTATAGAAAACTATGAGCAAATTAAAGAGTTTGTTAAGGGTACCGTAGCTGAGAATGCTCCGATAATTCCGATATCGGCCCTCCATGGTGCTAATGTTGATATTTTATTAAACGCAATAGAGGATATAATCTCAACGCCCAAGAGAGATCCAAATAAACCTCCTAGGATGCTTGTTCTGAGAAGTTTTGATGTCAATAAACCTGGAACAGCCCCAGAGAAACTTGTGGGTGGAGTTATTGGAGGTTCAATTATCCAAGGAAAGTTACAAGTTGGAGATGAAATCGAAATAAGGCCAGGGGTCCCCTATGAAGAGCATGGTAGAATAAAGTATGAACCAATAACGACGGAAATTATATCGCTCCAAGCAGGGGGTAGGTTCGTAGAAGAGGCTTATCCAGGTGGATTAGTGGGTGTTGGAACTAAATTAGATCCGTTTCTCACAAAGGGAGATCTTATGGCAGGCAACGTTGTAGGAAAACCTGGGAATCTTCCACCTGTATGGCAAGAGCTTCGATTAGAGGTTCACTTGTTAGAAAGGGTTGTAGGAACCGAGGAAGAACTTAGAGTGGAACCAATAAAAAGAAGAGAAGTGCTGTTATTAAATGTGGGAACAGCTAGAACAATGGGTCTAGTTACAGGATTGGGCAAAGATGAGATAGAACTAAAGCTTCAGATACCAATATGTGCAGAGCCTGGAGAGAGAGTTGCTATAAGTAGACAAGTAGGCTCAAGATGGAGACTCATTGGTTATGGTTTCATAAGGGAGTAATAACTTTATTTTTCAATTTCTTAATGGTGGACTTCATGAGAAAGTGGATTGTAGTGCCGGATACAAATTTTCTCTTAGTTCCGGGACAATTCGGAGTTGATATAGTGGGTGAACTCCAACGTATTCTTGACGTAAATTTTGAGATTGCTATCCCAAATGTCGTTCTTAATGAGCTGGATTTGATAGAGCGTAAAGTTAAAGGAAGAGACCTTATAGCAGTTAGGATGGCCAAGAAGCTGGCTGAAAAGTTTATTACACTTGAAATTGGTAGGTTTGGAGAGAAACCTATAGATCAACAAATATTGGAATTCGCATTAAATATGCCAAATGTAATCGTATGCACTAATGATAAGGCTTTAAAGAAAAAGCTTCGTGAAAATGGCATTCCCGTAATATATCTGCGTCAGAAGAAGATTTTAGAGCTTGAGGGCATGGTTTAATAATCCCGCTCTAATGGGAAAGATATATAACTACATTTCACCTTAATTTCGCTCAGGTGTTAAATATGCCCTATGTAGAGAAGCTTGAAATGAAGGGTTTCAAATCATATGGAAGTAGAAAAATCGTAGTTCCTTTTTCTCGTGGATTCACGGCTATAGTGGGAGCTAATGGGAGTGGGAAGAGCAATATTGGTGATGCTATTCTTTTCGTCCTTGGTGGGTTATCTGCAAAAGCCATGCGTGCGACTAGGATTGGGGATTTAATCTTCGCTGGAACTAAGGATGAACCTCCAGCTAAATATGCTGAAGTTGCAATGTACTTTAACAATGAAGATCGTGGATTTCCAATCGATGAGGATGAGGTAGTAATCAAAAGACGGGTTTATCCTGATGGTAGGAGTGCTTATTGGTTAAATGGAAAGAGGACAAGCAGGAGTGATATTCTTGATGTTCTAAGTGCAGCCATGATATCTCCAGATGGATACAATCTTGTTCTTCAGGGAGACATAACTAAGTTCATCAAAATGAGTCCCACAGAAAGGAGAATGATAATAGATGAAATCTCGGGGATAGCTGAATATGATGAGAAAAAGAAAAAAGCAATGGAAGAACTTAAGCAAGCAGAGGAGAATCTGGCAAGAGTTGACCTTCTAATTAGAGAGGTTAAGACACAACTCGATAAGCTTGAAAAAGAAAGAAATGATGCGTTGAGGTACCTTGACTTAAAAGAGAAACTCGAAATTGCAAAGACCACTCTCCTTGTGGGAGAAGTTAGGAGATTGGAAAATCTTATTGCCACAAGTCAAGAGAGAGACAAAGAGATAGAGTCTGAAATAGAGCGTATAAACGAAGAACTGGAGAAAATTGCAAAAACAATACTTGAGAAGGAGAAAACTCTGAGTCAGGTGGAAAGGGAGCTTGAAGAGAAGAGTGAAGATGGAATACTTGATGTCACGAAAAAGATAAGCGAGGTCACTTCTCAAATAGAGCTAGCTAAAAAGAACATAGAGCTTGCTCGCAAGGAAATAAATGAGAGCAAAAGGCGCCTTACAAAAGTGAAAGAGGAATTAAAAACTGTTTCTGAAGAAATTGAAAAAGGTAAATCTGCTATTGAGAGATGGAAGAAAAGGCGGGAAAAACTTCTTGGTGAGATTCAGAAAAAGGAGAAAGAGAGAAATGAACTAATACTAAAGCTCGCTGAAATAGATAAAAACTTCACTATTGCAAAACAAGAACTAGATAAGGTCGAAGAGGATCTTGAGAATGCAAAGAAAGAACAATATTTCAAAGAAAGCGAAATTACAAAAATGACAGAAGAGATAGAGCGAATTAAAGCTAGGAATTCCCAGAATTCCACTAGAAGACTTGTTCTGAAGAATAAAATTGAAGAGCTCAAAGAGGAAATAAATTCTAAGAAATCTGAGCTTTCAGAAATAGACTCGAAGATAGAAAGAGCTGGTGCAAGAGTACGAAAAATCGAAAAAGAGCTAGAAGAGGTTCAAAGGAAATTAGAAAAAATAACTCCCGAAATCAAAAAGCTCAACGAAGAACTCATCAAGGCCGAGGCCCGAAAGGAAATCAGCCAAAATAGGACACTTGAAGCTCTTAAAAAGGCCAATATCCCTGGAATTTATGGTTCTTTGGCTGAGCTCATTAAGGTTAGGGATGATACCTATCTTACAGCTGTAGAAGTTGCTTTAGGTTCACACGCGGATAATGTTGTAGTAAAAGATGATAAAGTAGCTGAAAAGGCTATAAACTTCTTAAAACGGAATAAGCTGGGAAGACTGACATTTTTACCTCTTAATAAAATAAGGCCAAGAAAACTGAATGGTACTTCTAAAGGGATTCCAGTCATGGATGTTATTGAATATGATCCACAGTTTAGGAATGCCGTTTCATTTGCCGTTGGAGATACATTAATAGTTAATGATATGGATGAGGCAAGAGAGGTAGGTATTGGTAAGGTTAGAATGGTCACGCTCGAAGGTGAGCTTTTGGAGAGAAGTGGCGCTATTGTTGGAGGATATTACCGACCAAGAACGAAGCTTGCTGTTAACACTGATGAGATACGGATGGCATTAGAAGCACGTGAGAGGGAGAAAGAACAACTTGAATCTAAAATAAATGCTCTAAAGCTTGAGCAAAGAGGATTGGAGAGAGAACTATTTGAACTTAGAATGAAAAAGAGTGATGTGTCTAAGGACTTGCAAATGTTACAGAAAGACATGGAGAGATTCTTAAATGAAGATAAAGGTTTGAAAGAAGAAATTGAGATGGGAGAACAGAGATTAAAAGAATTGGAAGAACGGATTCATCAGACAAAAGGTGATCTTGCAAAACTCAGTGGAAGAATAGAGAGACTTGAAAAGATGAGGAATAAGCTTAGAAAAGCATTAGATAATCCAGAAGCTAGAGAACTCAACCAGAAGATAAGAGAAGTTGAACATGAAATAAGTGGTCTTAGAGAGGAACTCAGCAAAATAGAGTCAAGGCTTGAGAATCTTGATATAAGAATCAACGATGAGCTTATCCCAAGAAAAGCAAATCTTGAGGAAGAAATTGAGGGGCTTATCAACAGAATAAACGCTTTCAAAGCTAGCATTGTGCAGAATGAAGAGGATATTAAGTCACTACAAGAGCGGCTTAAAGAACTCCAAGAGAAAGAACAGGAAGTAAAAGATGAACTTAAATCCCTAAGAGATGAGAGAGAGAAACTTAGAGAGGAGATCTCTCAAATGAGAGAAGAAAAAGAGAAGTTGAGAGATGTCCTGCAAAAACTTAGGTTAGAAGCCAATTCTATTAAGATAAGAATGGCCCAATATGAGGCACAACTTAAAGAAAAGACCAGTGAATTGAAACATCACGACGTTAAAGTTGTTAAAGAAATACCAGAGGATCTTGAAAAGCTTAGGGAAGAGATTGAACAAATGGAAGATGAGATTAGAAAACTTGAACCAGTAAACATGAAAGCCATTGAGGATTATGAAGTCGTTGAGAGGAGATATCTAGAGCTTAAGTCAAAGAGAGAACGCCTTGAAGCTGAGAAAGAGAGTATTGTTGAATTCATAAATGAAATAGAGAGTCAAAAGAGGAATGTATTTATGCAAACGCTAAATGCAATAGCGAAGAACTTTTCAGAACTTTTTGCAAAACTTTCTCCGGGAGGAGAGGCAAAGCTTGTCCTTGAGAATGAAGAGGATCCATTTAGTGGAGGTTTGGACATAGAAGCAAAGCCAGCTGGAAAGGAAGTAAAGAGAATCGAAGCTATGAGTGGTGGAGAGAAGGCATTAACTGCATTGGCCTTTGTCTTTGCTATACAGCACTTTAAGCCAGCTCCATTCTACCTCTTTGATGAGATTGACGCTCACCTTGACGATGCAAACGTTAAAAGAGTAGCGGATTTAATAAAGGAAGCTTCAAAAGACAGTCAGTTCATAGTTATTACATTAAGGGATGTTATGATGTCGAACGCTGATAAAATAATTGGTGTCTCAATGCGTAGAGGAGTTTCAAGGGTTGTCAGTTTAAGCCTTGAAAAGGCCATGCAGTACTTGGAGAAAGCAAGGGCAAAAAATGCAAATGCCCTTGGTCTGTAGGTGAAATAAGATGGAATATAGAAGAGAAGAAGAAATAACCCCAATTGATATACTCTTGCAACTTGTCACTATGGGTAAAGTTGACCCGTGGAACATTGATATAGTGGATATTACTGAAAAATACATTGAACGTATAAGAGAAATGAGAGACTTAGATTTGAGAATCTCAGCAAGGGCCATTCTAGCGGCCTCTATTCTCCTTAGAATGAAAACTGAGGCTCTGCTCTATGCTAAGGATGAAGAAGAAGAGGAACAGAAGGAAGAGGAAAGAATAAGGGTAGATGTTGATCCATACATTCCACCTCTTAGGAGAGCGGAAAGGTATTATACTTTGGATGATTTAATAGAGGCTTTAATGGATGCCCTTGAAGAGACTGAGAAAAGAAAACCTAAAAAGAAAAAGAAAGTACAAATTGAAGAAGAAATATTCGTTGTCGATGATTTTCGTGTGGACATTGAAAAGCATGTTAATAAGCTGTATGAAATAGTGAAAGAGCTCTACAATAATACTAAGGACAAAATAACTTTTTGGGAGCTTATATTTGATCCTAGTCCCAAAATAGTGGCAAGGACTTTTCTGTATCTGTTGTTCCTGGCAAATATGGGGAAAATAGAGCTCATTCAGGAAGAACCATTTGGAGAGATATTTGTAGTACCTATAGAGAACTGAGGATTTCATCATGCTTTGAGACTTATAAATAGGTTTCTCTCATCTTTTTTCGCTGGTCTGAATGTTATAGCTAATAGTGGTTGAGTGCTTCCGATATAAAGGACTTTTTTCTCCCGATTGAGATAGAAATAAAATCCCTCTTCTGTGATACTATTTAGGAACTTCTTTGGAGTTGTGACACGAGCAAACTTTTCTTTTCCCCAGAAAATGCACTCATAACTATCTTCTATTTTCTTTATTTTCTCAGTTTCATTCTTAGTTAGAATCTTGGAGGGCAATTTAGTGCACACAAGAGACTTCTTCCCATCAGTAAAAATAATAATCTTTTCGTTTATCTTTATTTCATTTGCACTTTCTAGAAACTTTAGAATGGAGGAGTAGACTAGATCGAGTCTCCGTCGTTTTGAAAGTCTTTTAATGATCCTTTCTTTTGCGTGGTTTGTGAGCAACATTGTAACACCTAGAAAAGACTTTTAATGGTGCCGGGGGCGGGCTTTGAACCCGCGACCTCCCGGTTTCTCAGGCTCCCCCAAGAGGGAGCGGCCCTATGAGCCGGGCGCTCTGACCAGGCTGAGCCACCCCGGCACTTCCGCATATACCTCTTTGTGATTTATTTTTAAATCTTTCGCCCGTTTGAATCTTCTGGTTTTCTTATATTTTTTAGTCTAATAATTGATCACATTATAATTATTTTAGAGGAGATACTTTTCATATTAATGAAGCAATACTTGTCAAATATTCAAATATTCCTAGGCAATTCCTGCAATTCTTTTTAGCTGACAATGTAATGGGTAAATACATCAATCGCACTATAGAAGGAGGGGAGAAACATAATACTCTTTCAGAAGTGAAGGTCGTAGTTCAAGAGGAGCAAAGGGGTATTCATATTGTCTTAATCACATATGAAAAAGGTGAGGAGTGGCAATATTTTGAGTAATGTATATCATGGAACCTATTAGGGGATATGGAGTCAATGAAGAATAATATGGGGTAGCCATACCTGCTGAAGAATACGTCTTAATCTGCATAGACAACGTAGGAAATTACTTCATGAAAGTCTCGTCCTTTAGGGTGGAAGGAGGTCCGGTGATTTGAGAGAGTTGAGTACTTTTGTTGTTTTTCATTTTTTAGTTTAAGTTAGATCTCTTCGAGTATCAGTTTGAGAAGTCTCTTGTCGTTTACAGCTATTATATTCAATTTCTCTGATGCACTAAGATCAAATCTAATTTCTTTTCCACTGTCGTCGGTTATAATGGCTCCGGCTTCCTTTGCGATTATGTAACCGGCAGCTATATCAGTGGGTCTAACGTAGTTTCTTATGTCCACAACCCCATCAAGAGAGCCTCTAGCAAGATATCCTAGCTCTATCGCAATGGCTCCCAATACCCTAGTTCTTCTAACTTTTTCAACTAGTTTTGCTCCCCTTCTCCTTGTATAAAAGCTTATTGAGATCGATTTTTCATTTAGCGTTTTTACTCTTATTCTATCTCCATTTAGGTATGCCCCCTCTCCTGGAATTCCTTCATAAACATTTTTAGGTATGAACTCGTATAACATGGAATACACTGGCTTTTTCTCTTTAAAAACTGCAAAGCTGAATCCAAAGATTGGGATTCCATGAATAAAATTGAAAGAACCATCAATGGGATCAACGATGACAGAGTACTCGCTCCCGGTATCTATGCTTCCAATTTCCTCACTTATGATGTTCACTCCAAGGGGTTTAAGATACTCTAAAACTATATCTTCAGCTATTTTGTCAACAAACTTTGTTTTATCACCACTTGGGCTGAATCCAATAAATTCTCCAGCTTTTTTTGTGCCAAAAAGTGGCATAATTTCCCTTTCAATATCCTTTGCAAGATTAAGTGCTATCTCATTCCACTCATACATATCTAAACCCCCATGAGCATTCTCAAAAGGTTCCTAGTACCAGGAGCAAAACCAAGAATGAACATTACCATTTTTATGAAATCCATGAGCTCTTTATCACTTTCACTTTCTTCCAGCTTCTCCATGAGATATAAAGCGATAATTAGTACAGCAAACTTCAATAAATACATCACTGCAGCAGTTCCTGTAAGTTCCATCAGGTATCTTGGGACTACATGTTGCTCCCAGTAACCCAAAAAGTCAACGCCTACAAATGTTGTTGTGGCATCATAGAAATGGGCATAGAAGAGGTAAGAGTTTTCTTTAACCAGCCAGATCTTTTTTGAAAGTAGATATATTGTTATAAGGGCTATCGTCGCAAGTGGAATAAAGTATTTTAAGACTGTGAGGTTAAAATCGACTTTATCAATGTTGAATAATAGAAGTAACCCCTCTATCCCAACGAGACTCCAACCAAAGTATAAGAAGACCTTTTGCCAATCTTCAAAAAGTTTGTGGGTTATTAATAAAGCAGAGAACGTTATTGTAAATACAAGAATATAAATCCCCGGCGTGACTGTGAGATACGTTCTAGGTATTATGGTTGCATCAGTTAAGGCTCGTCCAAAGGCTCCCAGGATCATGTAGGGCATAAGGGCCCTAAAGAAAGCGTTATCATACTTTATATTGAGCTTTTTTAAAATTTTATAAACCCCTAAAGAGGCTAATCCAAGAATTAGGGCATATGTTAATGTGTTAACGATATTATATCCTTGGTTGTATTTTATTGGATCTATAAAGTATCTCTGAAAGACTTCCGCAATTCCCATTTGATCACCCAGAGGAATATTGTGAGAAAGGTTAAAGCTTTTTCTTCCAATTATTTTTTAAGCTTTGAAACCCTAAGAATAGGATGGTGAGTCTCATGCATTTAATGGAGTTACCTCGGGAAGTTCTTCTCGGAGAAGACTTGAAGGATAAAGTCAGTCAAGTAGCTAGAAGGTTAAAATTAGGGGAAAATGCCCTGATTCTTTATGGGCCCAAAACAAAGGAGATAGCAGGAAAGGATGTTGAAAAACATTTGAAAAATTCATTTAATGTAAGAAATATGGTGATAAAAGAGGCCTCAATGAGAGAAGTGCAAAAAACCTTAGAGCTTATTGAAAATGAGAATATTAACTGGCTTCTGGGGGTAGGTGGTGGAAGTATAATCGATGTTGCTAAACTTGCCTCATTTAAAGCAGACATTCCCTTCATAAGCTTCCCAACAACAGCTTCTCATGATGGGATAGCGAGTGCAAATGCGTCAATAAAGGATCTTAATGCCAAGACGTCTATAAAAGCACGTCCACCTGTGGCTATTATTGCGGATGTTAATGTTATAAAGACTGCCCCCTATCGGTATCTTGCAGCAGGAGTTGGAGATATGATAAGCAACCTGACTGCAGTGAAAGACTGGGAACTTGCACATAAGATAAAGGGAGAATATTTCAGTGAGTATGCTGCTTCTTTGTCTCTTATGAGTGCCAAAATGGTAATTAAGAATGCTAACATAATAAGATTAGGTAACGAAGAGAGTGTTCGGAAAGTCATAAAAGGCCTCATCTCGAGTGGTGTTGCAATGAGCATAGCAGGTTCATCAAGGCCTGCCAGTGGAGCTGAACATCTATTTAGCCATGCATTGGATGCAATAGCTCCAAAACCCGCATTACATGGAGAACAATGTGGAGTTGGAACAATAATAATGGCATACTTACATGGCTTGAAATGGCAAAAAATTAGAGAAACATTAAAGAGGGTTGGGGCACCAACTAATGCATATGAACTAGGAATTGACCCGGAGTTTATAATAGAGGCTTTGACTATTGCTCATACTATACGACCTGAAAGGTATACTATCTTGGGCAAAGATGGATTAACAAAAGAGGCTGCTGAAAAAGCAGCCAAGGTAACTGGAGTAATATGATCATATTTCATAGGAGGTGTTAAAATGACAATCACGTTGGTTGGGGAAAAGCTTGCAAAACCAGGAGTTGAATTCATTTATTATGGGCCAGCTGATCCCTGCAAAAGTTGTAGACTTGCAAGAGTTTGTGTAGGAAATTTGGAGCCAGGAAGGAGGTACAAGGTTGTACGGGTTAGAAACATAGAGCACTCATGCCCACTGCACGAAGGTAAGGTTAGAGTGGTCGAGGTTATTGAACCAGCAATAGAAGTAGCGATGGAACCACGAGTTGCAATAGTGGGTTCGAAAATAAAATTAAGCTTTGTTGAATGCAGTGATCCTGAAAAACAAACCCTTACTAGGCCAGAAGGCCTCTTTGAGGGTGATATTGTCAAGATTCTTGAAATTTTAGATGATTTTGAATGTGATGGAAAGCACTACAAAGTTGCTCGTGTTATGCGGGAGAAAGAATGATCACTTCTTCTTTTCCACTTTTGTGAAGGCTATCACCTCTTCTTCAGAGACTCTCAATTTGTATGCTCTAAGTTCTCCCTTGAGAAAAAGCTTTACTGCTTTCATCATTTGTTCTCTTTTTCTCAAAGCATCTTGAGCCTCTTCAACACTAACTGTTCTAAATCTAATCTTCTCATTAGGCCTTGTTTGGGCTACTCGGGGGATGTCAACTCTTGTCACAACACCAATCTTTGCATACCCTCCAGTAGTCTGTCTATCTGCAAGCATTATTATGGGTTTTCCATTTTTTGGTACTTGAATTGACCCAAGAGGAATTGCATCAGTTATTATGTCTGCTCCTTTATCAGAGTGCTCTATCTTTGGCCCTTCCAGGCGGTAACCCATTCTATCGGATTCAGAAGTTACAGTATATTCTGATGTTAGGAAGGTTTCTATGCCTCTTTTGGTGAAGTGTTCCTCTTGAGGACCAAGGGTAACTCTAACTATATTTTCCTTTTCATATTTTGGAACAAATTCTTTTGGCAGTTGTTTTCCTTCTTTACCAGTTAAAATTGCATAACCAAGTTTAAGCTTATCTTCAGAACTTAGAGCCTTTCCAAATTTTGCTCTTAAGTATGTGGAGCAACTACCTAAAATTGGTTCACATGCAATTCCTCCGGCAAACGCTATATAGCCATACATTCCGGATTTAAGGGTGCCTATCTCAAGTATATCTCCTCTTTTTGCCCAATAGCTCCTCCATGCTTTTATTGGCTGGCCATTAAGCTTTACTTCTACATCTCCACCTACTGCAAAAACCGTCGAGGAATGGAACTTTATGGTGGGCCCTTTTAATACGAACTCTAGAAGTGGAGTGTTATCTTCATTACCTACAAGATAGTTTGCTAGTCTTGCAGAAACCTCATCCATCACGCCACTAACGGGAACTCCAAAACTCTGGTATTTTCTTCTTCCTAAGTCCTGCACTGTAATTAAAGAAGGCACATTGACGAGTTCTATCATCTTTCCTCTCCCCATTCATCTTTGTAAATCTCTTGAAATTCCTCTTCACTTATAGGAACAAACTTCACATAATCTCCAGCTTTTACAATGCTTGGAGGTTTTTTACGGGGGTCAAACGTTTTTAAGGGAGTTCTGCCAATGAGTCTCCATCCTCCAGGGCTTTCTATTGCGTACCACCCCGTTTGTTTTCCAGCTATACCCACACTTCCAGCAGGGACTTTTAAACGGGGTTTTTCAAGTCTAGGCGTTGCTATTCTATCGTCCATGCCACCCAGATACGCAAATCCAGGGAGAAATCCGAGCATATAAACTCGATATAGGGGTTTTGAGTGAATCTCTATAACTTCATCTATGGTGAGATTGTTGTATTGAGCAACGAACTCTATGTCCGGGCCAAAGCTTCCTCCATAGACAACGGGTATTTTAACTATTCTTTTTTCCTCTTTCTTAGGTTCGGCTGATAAAAAAGGCTTCAGGACCTCTGCTATCTCAGAGTAGGAAATTTTAATAGGATCATAATACACATAAACGCTTGTATATGTGGGAACAACTTCAACTAGCCATTCTGGAGAAGTATGTTCTATTGTTTCCGCCACAGCATGCACTTTTTTGTTTATCTCTTCGCTAATTTCACTGCCGAAGATTATGGCTATTGCTGAATCACCAGCAGGTTTGAACTTAGGGAACATTTGATCACCGCATCAACTCTTTCATTGCAACTATTTTAATTCCTTCATCTTCGAGGCGTTTTCTTATGTAGGCTGTTATCTCTACAGCTTTTGGATTATCCCCATGGACGCAGATTGTATCTGCTTTGAGTTCAACCCACTCCCCATTGATCGCTTTTACTCCACCATCCTTTACCATGGAGATAACTCTCTCGGCTATCTCCTCTTTATTATGGATTACCGCTCCTGATTTCCTTCGTGAAACGAGGGTTCCATCAGGATTGTAAGCTCTATCTGCAAAAACTTCATGAGCAACTTTTAGTCCCATTTCCTCTGCAATTTCTAAGGGTTTTGACAGAGAAAGCCCGACGAAGATTATGTTTTTATCAAAATCAGCTATTCCTTCAAGAACACCTCTTGTAAGTTCTTCATCTCTAACGAGAGCATTATAAAGAGCTCCATGTGGTTTGACATGCTGTAATGTTAATCCTTCAGCTCTCACAAATGCATATAAGGCCCCAATCTGATACAGGATATAGTTTTTGGCCTCTTCTCTTGTAAGGCTCATATATCTTCTTCCAAATCCCATAAGATCAGGATATCCTGGATGAGCGCCAACTTCAACGTTCATGTCTTTTGCAAGTCTCACAGTATTCCTCATTACTAGGGGATCTCCTGCGTGCCATCCGCAGGCAATGTTGGCTGAGGTTATGTACTTCATAACCTCCTCATCGAGACCTAGCTTATACCTCCCAAAACTTTCCCCAAGATCTGAATTAAGGTCAATTTTCATAGTTTTTCACCACTTCATAGATGAGACGATAAACCTTTAACTCTTTCTTCTAATTAAATCCCATGTTGATTATAGATGCGGCCATATTTATTCAGGGTATTGATGTAGAGGGCATTACAACCCCAAAAGTAATTGAGGAGGTTAAAGACCCAGAATCAAGACTTTTACTGGAAAGCCTCATTAGTGCAGGCAAAGTTAGAGTTATGGTACCTTCAAAGGATAGCATTGAAAAAATTAAAGAAAAGGCTATTGAAACTGGTGAACTTGGAGAATTAAGTGATGCTGACATTGAAATACTGGCTCTAGCCTATGAACTTAAAGGAGAACTTTTTACTGATGATTATAACCTTCAGAACATTGCCACCCTTCTAGGGCTTAAGTTTAGGACTTTGAAAAAAGGTATAAGAAGAGTGATAAAGTGGCGTTATGTCTGCGTAGGTTGTGGGAAAAAGTTTGAAACTCAGCCTCCTGACGATGTTTGTCCTGATTGTGGGAGTAAGGTTAGGCTTCTTCCTAAAAAGAAGAGAAAAAGGCGTCAGCGCTCATAGGGTTCTTCATCAATCAGGTTTGATTCATCATCATCCGCTATTATATTATCTTCTTCTTGCCTTTTAACTTTCCCTCAAAAGCTTTATAAGTAATGGGGCCATTACTAAATAATGGGGGCATTACCTATGTTGTTTGACCCAAGACCAAAGGAAAAGAGGAAAGACATATTTGACAGAGAACAAGAGATAGAAATGATAAAGAATTCTGCTAAGGAATATCCGATTACCCTTATTCTGGGGATAAGGCGGGTAGGAAAATCCTCTTTACTCAAAGTTGTGCTAAATGAGTTAAAAAGTGGAATATACATAGATGTGAGAAAGCTTCATTTTGAGTCTGGAGGGTGGATAACAAATGAGTCTTTGCTAAAAGCTTTTGAGAATGGATTAAACTCCCTTAACCATCCTATAAAAAGGGAACTCTTTCAGTACCTGAAAAGAGTGAAGGGAGTATCAATTGCAGGGGTTCAATTGAACTTTGAACCTGAAGTCTCACTCTCGGAGATTTTGGAGGCATTAAATAAACGCAGTAAGATTGTCATAGCCTTTGATGAGGCCCAATATTTGAGGTTCTACGGACGGAGAGGAGGAAAAGAGTTCTTAACCCTCGTGGCCTATGCATATGACAATCTGCCAAATATAAGTTTTATCTTCACAGGTTCTGAAATAGGACTTTTGCATGATCTTATTGGCGTTTCAGATTATGAATCTCCACTGTATGGTAGGATATATAATGAGATCACTATCTCTCCCTTTTCCAGAGAACTCTCAATTGAATTCTTGAGACAAGGATTTGTTGAGGCGAGAATAAAAATAAGGGAAGAAGAAATAGAACACGCTGCCGAGATTTTAGGAGGAATTCCTGGTTGGTTAGTTGAGTTTGGATACAATTACATAAAAACAAAAAGTTTTGAAAATGCTATAAAAGGAGTAATGAGAAAAGCAGAAAAATTCCTTGAAGGCGAGTTAAGAGAACTTGAAAAGCGGAGCCCTAGATATATCTTGGTGTTAAGAGCTATTTCGATGGGGTTTGATAGATGGACACTCATAAAAGAATTCTTGGAATCTAGAAGTGGTAAAATACCAAATTCACGACTGGCTGCTATTTTAGAGGCCCTTCAAAAGATGAGTTGGATTAGTACAGAATATAGGGATGGGGGAAAGAGATATAAGATAATTGATCCAGTTATTGAGAGGGTTATTAAAGAGCGTTTTAACCTCTAAGAGTTGCTATTAGTCTTTTTTCATTTAACAGCAGATTGATTGCATCTTTAATGTCTTTAACTACGATATCACTAGCCAGAAGGGCCTCAATACTTGCTCCTTCTTCTCCTATTACACAAATAGCAAGTTCAGCGTTTTCAAGCATTCTAACGTCGTTGTTTCCATTGCCTACACCAATGTAAGGCTCATATTCAAGGGCCTTCTGAAGCTTTTCATTGCCATCTTTAACCCTTTCTATCTTTATATCAAGTTCGTTGAATTCATCTTTCAAGGTTCCGAATGTGTCGGAGCTTAATACCACGATTTCATATTTTTCACTAAGTTCTTTTAAGAGTTCTTTAACGTCTGCTTTTACTTTTCCTTCAACTCCCAGTGTTCCATTCAAATCAAATACAACTGTCCTTGCCATTATTTTTCCATAGTTCGGGATTTCCATATTCTTCACCACCTGGGATTTGGCAAAAATACTTAAAACTTTGTTCTCGAACTTTGGATGGTGACAACGTTGAGAATTGCGTGGGGGATCAGCGGTGCAGGACATTTGCTTCTAGAAAGTGTTGATGTACTGGAACGCTTAAGGGATCACCATGAGCTTAAAGTGTTCCTTTCTTCAGCGGGTGAGGAAGTGGCCAGGATTTATGGAGTTCTTGAAAGAATAGGGGATTTCCCCATTGTAAGGGAGTCAAAACAAGGACATGCATTTCCATCATGCGGTTCGTTCAATCTAGGTAAGTTTGACGTTTTTGTAATCTCTCCAGCGACATCGAATACGGTGGCCAAAATAAGACTTGGAATTGCGGATTCTCTTCTTTCATGCTGTGCTTCACAGGCCTTAAAAAGCAGAGTTCCTTTGATAATGGTCCCCACAGATTCAAAACCTGTTGTCGAGACAAAGGCACCTAATGGCAAAGTTTTCAAAATATATCCGAGGAAAGTCGATCTTGAGCATATTAAGGCCTTGAAAGAGGAGGGAGTGATAATTTTAGAGCATCCCTACGAAGTAGAGAATATTTTGGAACGATTTCTGTGAACATAATAAAATTTCCCATCTTTTGTAACTGTAACGTAATCTGGCGTATATTTAGATCCGTAATAGAGATTACGTCCATCGAGCCTGTACCATAAACCTCTTGCTGCTTCAAGTTTATTTAAATCTTCGAGTACACTTAAGTCTCCCTCTTGTATTTTTTCTAAGAGACCCTGTACGTAGTCTCTGCTTATGTTAAACGTTACGTAAGAAGCAAAAAACTCGTAGCCGGTGATGAGTTCTTTCATGAGATTTTTATATGGATATGCAGGAGTTACGCGGAGGTTAAAACGTCTGTAGAAGTCTTCAACAGAGACCATATCTGGCCTGTATGGAAGTATTCCAAGGACCATCATCTCTACGGTGTCATCATAATATGTAGAAAACCAATCAGGATCGTAAGGATAGAAGAGATTATCATTCTGAATATAGGGGTCTTTTCCCAATACATAAACTCCTTTGTAATTGCTTCCTACCAGAAGGGGAACCTCCCATATAACAATGACCTCTGAGTGGTCTAGTCGCCAGCCACTTATACTTGCAGGTACCTGAAGGCCCCATGCTTTGAGATTAAAGTCCAGGAAAAGGTTGTTCATAAGTACTACTTGCGTTTCTCCATCATATCCACATATGGAGGATCTTAATGTTTTTATGTAGGGCATGTTGTATGAGTGTACATAACTGTTTACAAAGTACACAATATGAAGGGGAGTTATCGAATAGAAGGGGAGAGGCTTGTGATAGAATTTGAAAAGATCCCTTTTTGCTTTCTCGTAAAAGAACTCCATTGCACCATCAAATTTTACTTTTCCATATCTGTCAAACCCTAGGTATGGATAAACGATCTTGTAAATCTGCAGTGGTTTGTATTTGGCCGCATAGCGCCACATCTTTGTGAGCTCTTCTTTGGTGTAAAGCTGAGCATTCTGGAATTCCTCGCCACTCTCATCGAACTTTATTTCAAATATTTCAGGGTAATGAGAGAACTCAATTTTTGCAGATTGTTTGTTTCCTTTTGTATCCATACCTGTGATTGTTATATTATACTCTCCCCATTCTTGTTCAAACTCTATGGCACTGCTATATGTAAGGGAATTGGTAGAAATCGGAAGAGTAATTACTTTTGCTCCTATTTCGATGATTACTTCTTTTGGAACATTTACATTGTCTTTTATCGTGAAGCTTACTCTGATATTTTTTCCTTCACTTGTTACAACACCCCATATCTTTGGAGGCGTTGTATCTTTTTGGCTTTCTTGTACAAATTTATCCCAGCTTGCTTCGATGTTAGTTGCATCAAAGTATCTTGAATTTTCAACGAACCACTCCCTAAACGTTTGGTTCATAAAAAATCTTTCTTTAATCGAGTTAAGACTCTCTAGAAATTCTTCTATCTCATGGGGTTCAAAGCCATCTAGAATGCCTTGAGTATTGTCTATTGCTGTTATAATGTCAGGTGGAAGTTCATATATATTCATGTAGAGTAGCTTTACTATGGCTATATAATCTTGGAGTGTGTTTACTTCGTAAATGTTTTTTGAGTTCTCTATCCCATTCTTAATTCTTGGGGGTAATTTCTCATAAGTCTTGAGAAACTCACTTACTTGAGACTTAAATATCATCACTCTGTTTGAAAAGTCCTCAAGGGTATATGGACTCTCGGAGAACAGAAAGCGGACCATGTCATCTTGGAGAGGAAGGGGGACTCTTTCTAATATCTCACTAATTTGTTCGCTTAGATTTGCGAGGAGTAAGGGGTTATCAGTCTCCACCTCATCAAAGAGAGTTGTACGATATTTATAGAGAGGGTAAATTTTGATTGCTATGCTCTTTTCGTCTTCACTTAACTTACCATCTTTGAGAAAACCAAGTTTTTCGGCAATAACCATAATCTCTTGCTCCTCTTCTGGCGGTGGATGGGGAGGGGGCTGAACTGCTCTCATACTCCAGAAAAGAAATGCTAAGTATGCTAAAAACAGGATAATAATGAGCTTTCCAGCATCCAGTTTAAACTTTTTTTGCATATTTTATTTTTCCTTAACCTTCCTTATCTATTTTTCCTTTCTCAAAATTTAAATATTAGAGGCGATTATTTTACAACGGTGGTGAAGTATGAAAATAATCCGCTTTGGAGTTTCAATGCCTGAGGATTTGCTTGGAAAATTTGATGCAATAATAGAGGAAAAAGGTTATGCAAATAGAAGTGAGGCTATAAGAGATTTGGTTAGGGACTTTATAGTGAGGCACGAGTGGGAAGAAGGGAATAAAGAAGTAGCAGGCACTATAACAATAGTCTACAACCATGATGAGGCCGATGTGGTGAAAGAGCTTCTTGAGATGCAACATGACTATGTGAATGAAATCATTTCAAGTCTTCATGTTCACATGGATGAGCACAACTGTCTTGAAGTGATAGTGGTGAAGGGCGAAGCCAGCAGGGTGAAAAAGATAGCGGAACGATTGATAAGTTTAAAGGGGGTAAAACACGGAAAGCTGGTAATGACTACCACAGGCAAGGAACTAGTATGAAAAAGCTTATAAATTTCTCTTTTATTTGTTTTGGGCGGGAAGACCTTTTCCGAAAGAAGGGGATGAGAGCCCGAAAGGTTTAAATACTCTTGCCAATAGTAATGAGTGATTCAATACATTTAAGAGGTAGCCGGCGATTCCTCCGTTGGGAGGATAGCCGGTAATGGCCGCGTGAACCGGCCGGTGGGAGTGAGGCTATCGGTAACGGGATGCCAAATGAACTCTCACGAAGCCCGTCCACAAGGGCAGGGCAGTTCACCAACATCCTTGGGACGTGCCGGGGTAGCCTAGCTCGGTAGGGCGGCGGACTCGTAATCCGCAGGTCCCGGGTTCAAATCCCGGTCCCGGCTCCAATCTTTCTAGTTTTTTGAGTCAGCTGCTAAACAATATATTATTCCCTTCTTAGAGACATTAAATATTAGTTCACGATATTTGTGATAATCTTTAATTATCCCTTCATACCGATACATATATGGGTAACTAACTCGATGAAACTGGATCCGAATTTATGTATACTCTGCAGAGGTAGAGGATGGTGTGGTCTTGCATATTGTCCTGTAATAGCTAGGGCCAGGGCCACCTTAATGGTTAAACGACGCGTTTCCTCAAAAATTATAGAGGGTTCTAGCCCTCCATCGATTTTTATAGGTAGGATAGGATATCCTTACGTGAGGATAGGGCCAGCTGCACCACCTTTAGTTGGAGACACCCAAGTGTTTGACTATCCTGAGCTGTGGATTGAGAAGAAAATAGAGGATATCCTTGAGTATCGATGGAGTCTTATAACTGGCATTAAAATAGCAGATGTGAAAAAACCCGAAGATAAGCTTATTGATGAGTTGAGACTTTTGGCAATGAGTTCTAAACCTGTGGATGTGCAGATTGCTCTTAAAAAGCCTCCTAGGCCTTTTATGACATTTAGTGAGCATGAACCACCACAGGGCCCCCGTTCTCCTCTTACTAAAATGAAGATTCTTGGAAATCCATCAATCCCTAGACCTGTGGAAAAGGCTCATGATGACACTGACCTACCTGCACTTGAGGCAGTTACATATCTCTACGAGTCTGGTGTGCCGGTTTCACACATACAGAAGATATTTAGTACTGGTGCATTTGGTGTTAAAGGTAGGAGAAGACTTGTCCCCACGAGATGGAGCATCACTGCGGTGGACAGCATACTTTCGAGGAAACTCATCAAAGAGATAAAAGAATACGATCCCTTGAACGAGATTTTGGTCTTCAGGTATCGCCTTCATGATAATCTGTTTATAGCAATACTATATCCAGCCAAATGGAGTTACGAATGGATGGAAGCATGGTGGCCCGGATCCACATGGAACCCTGGGTTAGATAATGTGGTTATTGAGGGGGATTATGAGGGTTATCATGGAAGGACAACCTACCCAGGCATAGGTGGATGCTACTATGCAAGCATGCTTGCAACACTTGAGTATTTAAAGAGAATAAAAAGACAAGCCACCGCTATACTCCTTAGGGAGATTTACCCCGGATTTAAAATCCCCGTAGGAGTCTGGTTTGTTAGAGAAAGTGTTAGGGCAATGTTCAATTCTCCACCAGTTTTAAAGACAGACAACTTGGATGAGGTCATGGAGCTTTTGGACAATGAGACAAAGCTTGGCAGTGGTAAGTGGCTTTCATCATCGGCACTTTTGAGGAGAATAAAGTTCACAAAGACCATAGATGAGTTTTTGAAAAGGAGCTGAAAGAAAATCATCTCTAACCAATCAATAAGTATTATTCCAATAATCTTTGATGGATGTGCTTAAAAATATTCTAAAAGAAAATCCTTTTATAAAACAAATGCCATATCGAAAACCAGGTGATGTTTATGAATGCCAATATTCTTAAAGGGTTTATGAAGAACTTCCCTCAACTTTTTGAGGAAGTAAGAGAGGGAGAAACGGTGTTAATTGAATATTCTCCAATTATCAATTCTGCCATTATTTTGTACGAGTTAATCATCTGGGCCAAAGAAAATGGCTACCAGGTGATAATAGATGATACCCTTGACACTCTGCCTATTTATAAGATTAAAATGGACTTGAAGGGCTTAAATAGTGAGATACTGAATGACATTAAAGTAGTAAAAATTGGAGGGACATTGGACGTAGGGGATGTTATCGGACGCTTGGCCCTTAAGGAGCCCCATATAAGAGTAAAAGAGTACTTAGAAGTTGCACTCCCACACTTGGATAGTGAAAAACGAATAATTAACCCTGTTTTGGGATTTGAAAAACTTTTAATATTAAGTGAATCACCAAGGGAAGTTTTCGCTACTTTATCAATGATACTCTCATTTACCTCGAGCTTTCAGAGAACAGCATTTTATTTTGTGAATGTTAATGCGCTTGAAGAGGCTATCCCATGGGCTCTACCGCTTCTTGAAGAGATTGCAACTACTGTGGTTGAGCTAGGGAGAGTAAACAATGGTCTTGGTTTTAGTGTTAAGAACTATGAGTTTTAAGTTTTGTTTTATCATTACATTATTAGTTTGATTGACGTTGAATCTATGTTAGAGCTTTTCAGCCCATTTAAAGGCTTCTAGAATCTTTGAATAACTAAGTACGGCAATTTTTAATTTCAATAATTATTTAATTATTGTATTCTTTAACTCAATTTTATTTTGAATTTCATCAATTGTAAGAGAAAAAGTATTCCCTAATATAAAACAACAATAAAATAATAAAATAATTATTGTATTATTTTATCACTTAAACTCAAGCCGTCGCTTTATCTTTTCGATTTCCTTCTTTTCGGCCAGCTTTACCAATCTTCTAAATTCTTCCTCTGGTAGAACTTCCCTAAGGGCCCAGTACAGTTTTATGGCTTTTTCAAAGATCTCATTCTGTTTGCCTTCTCCCTCAGCATAAAGTAGTCTTAACAGCTTATCCGCGTCTACGCTTATGTATAGGGTTTTCATCTTCTTCTCGGTATCTTTCCTCGCATTTGTTCTGTTGTTTTTTGGTTCTTCTGTTAGGGTTCTCACGACCTCGCTGCTCATGGAAGGGAGCTTGGGCAAAGTTTTCTTTCTACTTTTACCTGACATTTCTAATCACACTCTCCGCAAGTTTTAAGAAAGCCTTGGATACCCTATTGTTTGGTTCGAACTCAAAAACTGGCTTACCCTCTTCTTGAGACTTCTCAACTGCAACTGCTCTTGGCAAAATTGCAACTATCGGTAAGTCAGGATATGCCTCTTTTAGCTGATCTAACCTCACCTGGGGGACTTTGCTTTGACGTGTAAATTTGTTTGCAACGATACCCATGATTTCCAAGTCTGGGTTGAGTTCAGTAGACTTTATCTCCCTGATGACATCAAGCGTTAATTGCACACCCATGACACTAAAGTACCCCAACTCAGTTGGGATTAAGACATAATCTGAGGCTCCAAGAGAGTTGATTAAGAATATTCCTAGACTTGGTGGGTTGTCAATTATTATAAAGTCATATTCATCCTCTATTTTCTCTAAAACTCTTTTGAGTCTCTGTTCACGCATGTATGCTGTCATGAGCAATCTTTCGATCGCAGAAACTTTTAGGTGGGAGGGTATGAGAGATAGATTCTCATCTATGTGGACTATGGCATCCTCAATTTGAGTCTTTTTTACTGAATTCTCTATGAGAAGTGTACCTATGTTGTTGTCGCTGTAATTTATTATATTCATGCCGATTAGAGCAAACGTAAGGTTGAATTGGGGATCAGTATCGATTATTAAGGTATCATAACCCTTTTTAGCAAGTGCATGGGCTAAATTGAGACTTATTGTAGTCTTTCCAACACCACCCTTTTGATTAGCAATACTGATTATAATCGCCATTTGATCACCATAATTAAATAATGCAATAATTATTTAATAATTTTGCTGAATATTGGGATTCTAGTGTGAGGTTTCATTTTAAGAGACACAAAAATGTAGCTGGACTTTTGTCTGTTTGTTGAAGACAATTAATCTTCCTAATATTGATTTAAAGGATCAAGAATGGAGTTTCAGTTGCTATTTTTAGATATCTATCTTATTGTTTTATAATAGTAAAATAAAAGGTGCTCTTTCAACTCTCAAACTTTGACTTAATTTTTTACTTAAATATATAGTTATAAATCAATTACTATAAATAATTCTCAATTACAAAATAAAATTTTTTCACAATTATTATACTTTATTGGTTTATTCTTAAGAACAAATGAATATATTATAACTAATAAAATAAACTATAGTAAAAAATACCAAATTTTTATTATTCTTGATAGTAGATAATTTATACAAACATGTATTGATCTTCTCTGATAGGGCCGCATCTCCTGGAAAAAATGCATCACATTATTAAATAATACAATAATTATTTAATTACTTTATTATTTAAAAAGGAGAGAAAGTCAAGGGGTGAGAGAGGATTAAATTGCCATTAACATACATGACTCCTAGTGAAGATGTAGTGACAGTTCTATTGATTCTCGTTTAAACATCTAGGACAGGGAACAGTCGATCAATGTACCAGGAATTACAATAATTATTTAATTATGTTATTATTTTATTCCTTAAGCCAGCGACATAGTAAAATACACACTTGGGCCCATGTATGAAAAAAGCCTCAAAGAAACTTCCTATAGATGAGAATACTATCCCACCTTCTGGAAGACTCATGACATATTAGATATGCTTTTAAAGTTTAAATGCGTTATAATATGAGGTGATAAAATATGCTGGATATACTTGGGTTCATTTTCTATGCTGGAGCATCCCTTGTGATACTGTTTATAGCAGCATTCTCTGGAGGTATTTCGCGGCTATTAGCACTTCCAGCAGCACTGGGTTATATATTGCTTGCCTTTTGGTCGATAGAGCAAGCCAGTTCTGATATAAGGAGACAAGATAAACAGAAGGATGAAAGACTAATGCTTCTCTTGAACGTAGCATCATTCGGCCTGGGGGCAACATCATTTTACCTATATATGCACAGTGTCGTGACTCCAATTCTCCTGCTCGCACCAGCCTTTGTCATCGGTCTCTGGAGGTCTTGGAAGGGATGATTGTTCTCTCTTTCCCACTTTTCTCAATTGTTTTGATGATCATTTCTGTACATAATTTTAGATATAATGTGCCTTATATCTAAAATTCTCCACAAATATATATAACAATGAACAAAATATTATCTAGTAACTATCTAAATATACCTATCAATCGAACCTTCTTTGTGGACTTAAATCAATTATAATTCCTTATCGTGACCTTGAGGGATACATTCAGGAAAAGACATGGTCTTGGGAGACAAAGACTCTCTCCCCTTGCCACATACTCGAAATGATGTGAATAGAATTGTGTTATAATAAAGGAAAAGGTGTTTGAACCTGAGGAGCGTGATGGGTAATGGTCGGGGTTATTATTAGAGGTTCTGAAAATGTAATAAATCCTCATCATATCAAAGATAGTGATCTTGGGTTAGCCCAGGAGATAATTAGTGCCTATAACAAACTCTTAGAAGAGAGCTGTATTGGACCGTGCTACAAGTATAGAGTCGACCAGCTTTAATTAATAGCATAAAATTGAGTTTTAATGATATTTATTGGTATTTATCCCTTGTTTTCTTTAAATTTCTCCTCAGCACCCGTTAACATATGTGGAAGTGGGACAAATTTTAGTTACCTGTCCATCCAAAATCTTCCCTATATTTGCCTTAATTTATATACTTCCTCTGATACATGGAATAATTGGCAGTAAAGTAGAGAGGTACTTTCTAATTATTACCACCTTGGCTTGTAATCATAAAAATTGTTTGAGATGCCGGCTTATTCAATACTTATTTGCAAATTCTTGGAGAGACTGCATAAGCAGGGGTTAAGTTCAATCAATTGTTCCGTGAGCTCAGAACAACTCAATATAGTAAAAAATACATATTTTGTAATTTTCTATAATAGTAATAATTAGAATCAAATAATATTATAGTATAGGATATATCATATAATTTTAATAGTCATTAATCGTGGACAATATTGTTAAGATATTATATAGGATTTTAATTAAAACTATATAATTTATCGTAATAATTTGAAGTAAAAGTTGAGGGAGAAAGGAAATAAATGCACACTGAAATACTACTAACCAGAGTAAGTATTTCCCAAGGTTATTTATACTTTGTGGGATATATGTATTCACGGTGAGAGAGTATGAGGGAGACTCAAAATTTTGTATGTCCTTTTTGTGGCTATAGAGCAAAAAGTCTTGAAGAATTGAAAAAACACATCTTAGAGGAACATACGCTGAATAGAGGGGATATAAGAGGTATTAAGCATGGCCAAAAAGATTAATAAGTCTATTTTTCGTTCTTGATTATGGTGGGATTCATGAGATTCAAGATTGTTGAGAGAAAAATTGGATGGCATAAGGATTTTGATAGTTCCCACTTCTTGGTGCTTCCATATGAGAGTAAGTGTCTTAGGATTCATGGACACACATATAACGTAGATGTAGAGATATGGGGAGATCTTAATAAAAATGGGATGATTTTTGACTTTAACCACCTTAGTAGCTTAATAAAGCTCCTAGATCATAAGATTCTGGTAAGCGAGGAGTGGATAACTGAAAAAAAAGGTTCTTATATAATAATCGAGAGAAATGGCAAGCGATTAGAGTTGCCGGAAGATGAGGTAGTAGTTCTCAACAAGCCAAATGTAACTGCTGAACTCATAGCGGAGTGGTTTGCTGAAAGGATATCTGAAAAGGCTGGGGAAAATGTGAAAAAAATCAGGGTAAAGATATGGGAAGATCCAAGGAGTTATGCAGAGGTAGTCTTAGAATATTAACCCTTTAATTTTGTAAAGTAGTGGTTTTCCGTATCTTTTCTAATTTGTAGAATAGATTTAAATATTTCTTTCTCCAATTTAATATAGTAAATTACTGAAGGTGAGTATTATGAAGTGGGTAACACGTGAACATGTTCATGTGGATAGAGTTGCTTGCCCGTGGCTTATAAAACGATTTATAGATCCTGAAGCCGAGTTTATTTTTGTGCCGCGTGATACGGATCCCGCAACTATAACTGAAGGGATACCATTTGATTTTAAGGGGGTTGAACTAGGTCACCATAATGGAAAATGCTCCTTTGACGCATTTATAGAGAAGTACAATATAACGGACCCTGCAGTGTTAAAGATAGCTGAAATAGTTAGAGAAGCAGACACTCACGTTGAGAACCCCTCTCCCTTGGCCATAGCTCTTGATATTATTGCTAGAGGCTATAGGATGATCTGTAAGGATGACTATGAGACACTAGAAAAGGAATTTTATCTCTATGACGCGTTGTATGCATATTTCAAGAAAGAACTAGAGGAGGGAGAAACTTAACCTCCTTTTGTTTTTGGATTTTATTTTTAAACCTCAACCTAAAAAGTTAAATTAATCTTAGTCCTTTATTTAATTTAGGTGATTACCATGAGATTTTCAAAAGGTAGAGCATTTCTTTTCAGAGTACCGGAAGGAAAGGAACTCTTAAGTTTTATCAATGAATTTGCCAAAAAGCACAATGTGCTGATTGGAACTGTTAGTGTGATAGGCACTCTAAGAGATCCTAAAATCGGGTATTTTGAAGAGGACAAGAAACAATACAAAGTTATTGAGCTCAAGGGGACTTATGAACTTATTTCTGCTTTAGGGAACATAAGTCTCAAAGATGATGAGCCTTTTGCCCATATCCACGTAAGCCTAGGAGACAAGGAAGGGAGGATGCTTGGTGGTCATTTAGTAGAAGGCGAAGTTTTCGTGGCAGAAGTGTTTATTCAGGAGTTGCTAGGAGAGTTATTGGAGAGGAAGCCTAAAGAAAACGGGTTAGCTTTGTGGGATACTGAAGAAAGTTAGTTAGGGAGAATGGGTGTGAAATTTAACGGGGATATATGCCTTCCCCTTCTTTTCACATATTTTTGAGGAGATTTGCCATCTGAGTTTTCTTACTCTGAAAATTTTAGTTGTTTTAGATTTCTTTTTGGGATTTTGGTACCAAATGTGGAGACTCTTAGATTACTTTAGATTCGTATCTTAATGTTCTCACAACCATCTGCCAAAAACTAAAAAAGATTCACGAATTAGGTAAATTACTATAGGTGGTATCCTATGGATGAAATAAGGGCATATCTGGGTGAGATTATCCCAGGAGGGATAGTATTAGTCTCTTACGGGCAGTACAGCTTAGGATGGAAAATCGGAGTGAATTTTCTGAAGCAAGAATTGGAAAATGGGGGATTTGGAATAATAGCCAATTTTACAGTACCTTTTAGAAAGCTTGTATATAGGGCAGGCGCAGTTGGTTTGAATCTACTTGAACATGGAGATAAGGGAAGTATTGCAGTGATTAATGGGTTTAAAGAGCCTTTGGTGAATCATACCTTTGTGTATCCTTTTGTTGAGTTTGATGAGGAAACATTTTCTCCGAAATACAAGAATATCATGAGAAACCTGGGTCGCAAGTACAACTTTCGAGATAAAAGGGTTGTTGCAATGTTTGCAACGTTGGATGCTCTGTATGAGCATTTTGGAGGGAATTTTATAAAAAACATGATTTCTATGTATATGTCTCATACAGAAAAGCTTATCCAAGAAGGTAGAGAGTTTTATACAATTATGCTAGTTAACAGGGACGTCATTCCAGAGGGTCTTCATTCTTGGCTTGTTGGCGTGAGTGATTACGTAATTTTGAGTAAGGGGTTTTTTGAAAAAGGTGAATTCTATGAGAATATCGTGATCCTTAAAAGCATTGAACATGGCTTTAACCCAATAGTCTTTCAAATAAAGGCCTTAACAATACCTAAAACTCTTCGTTAGCAGGGTTTTGGGCCATTATATTTTTCTTTCGAAAGTCTCGCTCTTTAGGGTAGGCCACATTTTAAGTGGTAGTTCATGGGGGTACCAAATGGGAGCCATCGCAGCTTGGGTAGGAATAGTATCCCTCTCGGCAAGAGCCAAATGTTATACCCATTCCTTCAATCTTTTCTCGGGCCTCTCTGAGAATCTTGAACCTTATTTCTTTGGGTAGATAGTAGTATCCAGCAATTTTTTCTCCCTTTTTATAAAGAGGGGAAAGTCTTTCCATTAATGCAGGGAATTTTGCTTCCATTCTCTTCCATGAGTCAGCCCGCAATTTTAGGGTGGAAACAGTAATATGGGAGACAAAGTCCAATGCTTTTAGAGTCTTATCAAAATCTTTCCAAGTGTAGAATGGTATTATAGGATCAATTCTGGCGTAGATGGGAATTCCTTCTTCTTTTGCCTTTTTTAGGGCTTTAATTCTCTCTGATGGAGAAGGAGCATTTGGTTCCAATAATTTGGCTTTTTTCTTGTCTACTGTTGTTATAGTGATTCCCACAGCACACTTTAGACCTTTTAGTATATCCAAGTCTCGTTCGAATAAATTTGACTTGGTGAGGATTAAACATCTGACATCGTATCTTTGTAAGAGTTTGAGGACTTTTCGGGTTATTTTAAGCTCTTTATCTATTGTAGGATATGGATCAGAGGAATATGACAAGGCTATTATAAAGCGTTTGTCGAAGCTTCTGAGTTCTTTTTCTAGGTATAGGAAAAGATTCTCCTTTGTCCTCACTTTAAAGGCCTTGGGGATGTATGAGGTTATATAACAGTAAACGCACGCGTGGTCGCATCCAGTATATATATTGAGAGTGTACTTAAAAGGACATGTGCAAAGTTTGGATTTCCATGGGTCAAAAGATCTAATATACATAACTTAAGGTTCACAAAAGAGATTTAAAAAATTCTCCCTATTTTGGTTAGGTGGTCCTATGAAAGGAGTTGTCAAATGGATTGAGGATAAGAAGTTCGAAGCTCTGACAGAGGAGGGTGGGAAAATAATTTTTGGAGAAAGTGGCATCTCTCCAATGAAGACTCTCCTTCTTAGTGTTGCTGGATGTACGTCAATAGATGTAGTAATGATATTGCAAAAAATGCGGGAGCCCATAGAAGGTCTAGAGGTCGAAATAACTGGTGAAAGGAGAGATGAGCACCCTAGAATCTACACAAAAGCCCATCTCCATTATAAAATCTATGGAGACGTAAACGAGGAAAAAGCTAAAAGAGCAATAGACCTCAGTCAAACAAAATACTGTTCTGTGGGGGCTCATTTGAAATTAAGTGGCACTGAGGTAACTTATTCTTACGAGATTATTAGGGAAAAAGTTTAAGGCTCTCTTTTCTAAATTTTATATGGTGGGTTTAATGAGGGGAGAACTTATTAGGGTTTTAAGTGGTGTTGAAGAAAAGGCCAATGAACTTAAGATGGAAGGATTTGAGCCAGATATTGTTCTGTTTGGGAAAGAGGCATACGAATTCCTGAAAAGTCAAGTTAATGCAGAATTTGGAGGAGAAGATACAGTCTCAGAGATTTCTGGACTTACAATAAGGGTGGTGGAAGAGCTCGGAAAAGATGCTGTCGTTATTGATTCAAAAATTTTAGGCCTTGGCCTCGGAGGGGCTAAGAGAGTTAAGATAATCAAAGATTAAGTTTGTATCCACTTAGAACGAGCATACTTAGAGCAATGGCCATAATGTCCGCTAGACTTCCGGGATTTCTTAGATCTTTCTTTTCTCTCAGAAAGCTATCAAGTTCTTGGAAGGTGACTTTCCCATTCAATGCTTTTTTAGCAGTCTCTTGGACAAGAATAGCTTCTTCAATACCTGCTTTTCTTATTATAAGTGTGTCCACGTTAGTTGCTAAAAGTTCTAGAAATGCTCGTAAGGCAGCTTTTTCAAGAGGAAGTGAGGAGGTAAGTTGTTTAAGCTTTTCAAAGGTAGAATAACTAAGTTCATATCCATTTAGCCATTCTTTGAATATCAACTCTCTTTTGCTTGAGACTTCGGCGAGTTTCCACAAGTTTACTTCATCTTTCACAATTGCATCAAATGAGGAGTCGTCATATACATCGTATTCTACTCCTTTTCTAATTCCTTTTGGATTTGCAATTCTTATTGCTCTGTAGAACTCAATAGTATCTTGGGGGGTTGAGGAGCGTATTAAGAGCTTAGTTTTTTCTCTAGCGGAATCAATGTCTCCACTCCATGTAAGAGCGACGATTAAGGGGACTGCTAAAGTTATGATGCCAAAGTTTGGATTGGAGTTCTGGATTTTCTTGGAGTTTTCAACAGCTTTTTCTATGAGTTTCCCAAGCCTTGCGTCTCGGGGTAAGAGTTCTTTATTTTTAATTTGTTTCCCTCTTTCTGCAGCCTCGAAAAACACATCCATAACTGCTGTGTTGGCAAAAAGAAAATGATAAAATGTAAGGTCTTCAAAGTCTTTATATCTATTTACATTTCCTGGTTTGGGTATTGCTACTTCTAGTAACGGTCCTATGGTAAAGGCTTTAACAACCTCCCATGTTTCCATGCTACATCATTCCACGATTATTTTGCCTACAAAGTTCTTGGCTGTTAATTTTAAAGTCTTTTCTCCAACTTCAAACCCCTTATCTATGGTTATTGATGTTAAAGATCCTTCAATTTCTGGTGCTACCTTAATATTGTCTGGTATGTAGAGAGTAACTTCACCGCTTCCCCGGTATATGCCAATTTGAGAGCAATATCCCTCAATTTCAATATCAGGGCATCTTTCGAGGCTTATTTCCATTTCCCCTACGAAGTTAGCTGTTGTGAGGCTGCTAAATGACCCTGAGACTTTAAAGTCTCCAATAACATTTTCTATATTGATTGAGGTAACGTCAGCTATGTTGATGTCTACATCTCCCACGGTGTTTCTTAAAGTTAGAGAATTAATGTCTGCTTCTTCCCCAACTTTAATGAAAAGTTTCCCATTTCTGTACTCAGGACATCCAGAACAACTTATCTCTAAAACATCTCCTTCGTTTATCCTTAATGGCAAATTGCTGAGGACTTTTATACCATCTCCAGACACTCTCACGATGCTGATCTCCGCGGCGATGTTCTCTATATCTATCTTGGATGCTTGGAACTCTCCAAGTTCTTTAACATCTCCAGCCTCTCTGAAGGAAAAGTGCCATCTGAAACTTGTCTCAGGGGTTACAAGATAAAGGGCGAGGTAAAGAATAAACACGACTCCCAAGAGGGTTCTTGCATTTCGGTTTTTTATTAAGATGTAAAGACCAGCGATAAGTAATGTGACTCCCCAGAATGTTTGTTTGATGTATTGTGCATAAGGTAGCAAATAATTATAAAATTGTGGCTGGAAACTTCTTAAAAGTAGTAAGAGTCCAAAAAATACTAAAAATACGCCAAGAAGCCTCTTCATTTTTATCCCCTCGCCACCAAGTATAGTCCAAGGACCAAGATAAGCACGGCAACGATTTCTCTAAGACCTAGGAAAGGAATTGGGATAAATTCTTTTAAGAGTAATGCGGTTCCTAGGATGACGAGAGCTATTCCAAAGAGTTTTGTATCGTCTTTTTTCTCAATTTTTGGAGCTTTCTTGGCGAATTCTTCCACTTTTTCTCCAGTCTCTTCAACTATCTTTTCAAATTTTTGAGGGATCTTTTCTGCAGTAACTATTTCTTCCTCTTCGGGCATAACTATAGCCATTAGGAAGTATGCTAGGATGAACACGGGTTCTACGAGACACAAGAGGATAAATAATATCCTTATTATTGTGGGATCCACTTCAAGATATTCAGCAATACCACCTAAAACTCCTAAAAATACCTTGTTTCTTTTACTCCTCTTTAATCTCTTTTCCAACTTCTTCACCTCCTTCCTTAGGCTCCTCGGGCATTACAACCGCCAGGAGGAGATATAACAAAACCGCCGTCCCTACACTTCCTATGAGTAGTATTATAAAAAGTATCCTTACAAGAGTAGGATCGACGTTAAAATATTCTGCTAGTCCACCACAAACTCCAAATAACATTCTATTTTTTCTGCTTCTATACAGCTTTTTTTCCATGGGATGTCACCTCACTTTCCAAACCCAAATTGTATTGGGTCTTTGTTTTATATAGCTTTAATCTTCTCTAAATGTATTGTCACTGATAGTTTCAATGGTCAAGATACAATAGAGTACTGTTCACTTTTGAGCAGAAAAGGATTTATATTCAAGTGCCGAGAAATTTTAGGTGGACCTAATGAGTAACCTCATACTAATAAGACATGGTGAGAGCCTTTGGAATAAATTAAACCTTTTCACTGGATGGGTGGATGTTCCTTTAAGCGAGAAAGGTGTAAAAGAGGCCTTGAATGCTGGGGAGCTTCTTAAATACTGGCGGATTGATGTGATTTTTACTTCCGAGCTTGTACGTGCAATCCAAACAGCAATGCTTGTAATGAGTAAAAACTATTCTGGGATTCCAAAGATAGAGCATGAAAATGGAATGATGAAAGAATGGAGTCTAATTTATGGAGAAGATGGGGAAAGGTATGTGCCTACATATAAGTCATGGCATTTGAATGAGCGATATTATGGGCAACTTCAAGGGTTAAACAAGGATAAAGCCAAAAAGATTTATGGGGAGGAACAAGTGCTTTTATGGAGGCGAAGCTATGATGTTGCTCCACCCGGTGGAGAAAGTCTTAAAGACACTGCCAAGAGAACCATCCCGTACTTTAGGGGGAAAATAATGCCCGAACTTGAGAGGGATAAAAATGTCCTTGTTTCAGCTCACGGGAACAGTTTGCGCTCAATAGTTATGCATATTGAAGGATTGACTAAGGAAGAGGTTTTGAAGCTTAATATTCCTACTGGGGTGCCATTAATCTATGAATACCAAGCTGGAAAGCTTAAAAGAATGGGATATCTTTATGAATGGGGATACGATAAAAGCTTGCATATAAAATAAAAGGGGAGAAGAAGGCGATCGTAATCAGATTATCTCGATTTCAAATTCCACTATATCGTTCCTCAACTTTTTCTCAGCCATTTCAATGGCTTTTTCAATTTTATTAGCAGCTATTATTTCCTCTTCGGGGATTGAATTTAATCTGTAGTAAACTATTCTTGCGAGCATTCCTTCACCCCCACATATCACCCTAAGTAGTAGTACATTAGGCCCAAATCTTGATGTTTGTAAACATTTTTATAAGCCTTTCTGCACAAAAAAATACGTTAATGAACAAAAAATGTTTAAACAACAAAGGTGAAAAATCCGTCATGAGGTTCCTTTATATAAAAAGAGTACATCTGTACGAAATACTTCAGAGGGCAAAAGAAAGCAATGTTGAAATATGTGGTTTTTTACTTGGACAAGAACATGAAGATGGATTTTTCGTAGAGGAAATAGTTTTCACGAAAAATAAGTTGAATTCTCCAGTAGAATTTGAAGTAGATCCATTGGAAACTTTAGAAGTTTTTCAAAAAGCTGAAACGGAAGAGTTAGAGATAATTGGAATTTTCCATTCTCATGTTAATTGTCCTCATTATCCCTCTGGCAAGGATCTAAAAGGAATGGATTTATGGAGAAATGCATGGTTAATAGTCAGCACTCTTGGAACTTATGGAGCATTCCTTTTAAAGGACGGAGAAATTAAAGAGATTAGAGTAGTAGTTCTGGATTGAATCACTCGTTATTTATTGTAATCTCAATTTTTCGCCCTTCTTTATACCCTTTCATGGCTGAAAGCATACCTTTAATAGTCTTTTTTACTAACTCTTGAACCCAATCTTTCATTGGGAGTTCTTTTCCATCAACTTTCACAACTACTTGAGGTTTTGAGCTTATGACAACACAGTCTTTGATGCTTTTCTCTCCTCTTATAATTAATTTTGCCATTTCATAGCAAGTGAGACCACACATTCTACAATCGAGATTTGGCAACATAAATGCTTTCTCTTCGATTAAATCAGCTAGTTTCCCAGGGTTTTCGAGAGCATTTATCACAGGTAATCCTTTTATTTGGTGTATTTTGTTATTTGCTACAATTCCACTAATTGCAATTGCTAGGCCGTCATTGAGAGCCTCTACTTCTTCTTCACTTTTTGCACATATTATTTTTGGAATGTGCTTGACTGTTTTAAATCCCTCAAGAAGAAGGAAATCCACTTCGGGAATTATTGAAAATAATGCATTTATATCCTTGGCCTCGAAAAGTAAAGCGTCGGTTTCCTGGGCCTTAACGATGATGTAATCGGCTACCTGTTTAAATTTCCATGTGTCTGTGTTCTTGTTATCAAAATTAGTATGCATGCTTTTGGCTATTGCTATTTTGTATCCTCTGTTTTTGAGTTCATTTGCAACTTTTTCTAATGTGGAGGTCTTCCCACTCTTTTTAAAACCTACAAAAGCTATGGCTTTCATTTTAATCACTCTAGAAGCATTATCCAGTTGATATCATCTATTTTAACTATTAAGGATTTCCCTCTATTTCCAACAACATCTGCGACGTTTTCAAGCACAATGACTTCTTCATCAAATTCTTCTAGAGTTCCAGTGAAAGAATGGTCTCCACTAACTGCAAGAGCAACTCTTTTTCCCTTCCATTTCTCAAGTGTCTTGTCAAGCAAGGCCACTTTTTCTTCACTCATATTCTCACCTAATACAAAAAGACTATAAATGTCTTTTAGCCTTTTCCATCTGGTGGGTTTTATGAGATTGGTCACAAAAAATGAAGTTGTAAAGGAAGCATTTTTGAATGAGCTTAGAAAAGAGAGAATAAAGTTTGTAGTCAAAGAAAGACTTGGGTATGAGGCTTTTATTGGGTATATGATTGAGGGAACTCTTGACGAGATTAGTGCTACTATAAACTCTTTTCAAGGAGAAGAAAAGGAAGTTCTCCTTCAGGGCTTTTTAAACTTTAAGGAACAAATTAATCACGCTCTTGAGCATCTTAGGGAGGGGGAAAGTATAAATCTCCTTCTCCAAGAAGGATATTGGATGGGGGATGTCTTAGATCAGCTTTTTAAAAATGGGGCTATCACTGTTGAGGGAGAGAAGGCCAAGCTTAAAGAGGATGTAGATGTTACAAAGCTTAAGTTCCAGTTCCGTTTTCCATATCAACTTGCAAAGGATTTGGAGAGTATTGAGAAGATAGCAAAGCAGTTTGCTTTTGTAGACTTGCTCCCGGAGTATGAAATAGAAATAAGGGAAGTGGAAATAGACAAAATCAACAGGGCTTTTCATATAGCAGCGAAGTACTTTGAGGAAGATATAGTGATGGGAGCTTATTTTGCAGCTATCTCTCGAGGAATAGTTTCAAATGAAATATTAACCATCATTAATAATGAGAAGATTCCAAAAGATGACTTAGTTGCAAGTTTTCTCAAGGCAATGCCCATGG